>NZ_JBDQQS010000035.1:0-15325 GCF_039888615.1 Hoeflea sp. CAU 1731
CCTGTAGAAATCGTCAAACGCAATCAGGCCGGATTTGAGGTGCTGCCAAAGCGCTGGATCGTTGAGCGCACACTGGCATGGCTTGGAATAAACCGCCGCCTGGCGAAGGATTTCGAGCGGTTCTCAACGACAAGCCTCGCCTTCATCCAGACCGCAATGATCAAGCTCATGACAACAAGGCTCGCCCGCTACCCGCTTTCTTGAACAGACTCTTAGGTTCCACGCGAATGTCTTACCCACCCTGATACCCCTCTGAAATAATGTTTTGCATCGTAAATTCTCAGGTCGTTAGGCCGAGGATGTGGCTCCGTCAATTGTTTAGTGCAAAGATTTTCGAGTTCCTGAGAATGGAATACTTCTCTATATTTGCAATGTATTATCAATAAATGGCATCTATTGATTTCTAAACGCCTAGACATATTCCCGTACTATCGCGTCCTGCTGCGATACTTGGCAACTACCTTATCAAGGGAGTGTGAAAAACGCAGTTTATGAAAAACCAATCACTTAACCGGCGGACAATGACAAAAACTTCACAATATGTTCCGTAGTTTCTGTCAGGTTTCTGTCACGATGACGAAATTTGGTTTGTAGAAAACTTCCTCGTTCGGGGGACAGAGGTTCGAATCCTCTCACCCCGGTACATTTCTTTTATATTTCAGGTCTGCCGGCCATCGCAGATTAACGTACGGATCCTGAAACCGGACATTAACGACCTGTCGCAATCAGCGCATGATTTGATCCACGTAACGGCGAAAAAGTGCCATTTCTCGCCGTCAAGTGCGCATCGTCCAACGCATTCGCGGGGTAGCCGGCTTGTGATGAATGCCTACCGTGCATTTTGGTGGGTCTCTCCATTGCACACTTGGGAAACTGGCAAAAACAAGGGCGACCTTTCGGCCGCCCCCTTACCATGATCCGGCTGGACCAGCGTGATTACATCATGCCGCCCATGCCGCCCATGTCGGGCATACCGGCGCCTGCCGATTCCTTCCGGGGAATTTCGGCAATCATGGCTTCGGTCGTGATGAGCAGGCCAGCGATCGAGGCAGCATCCTGGAGTGCGGTGCGAACGACCTTCACCGGATCGACAATACCCATTTCGATCATGTCTCCGTATACGCCGGTCTGGGCGTTGTATCCGAAGGAAGACGACTTGGAATCCATCACCCTGCCGGCAACGATCGAGGCTTCGGCTCCGGCATTGGCCGCAATCTGGCGCAGCGGCGTCTGCAGTGCGCGGCGCACGATGTTGATTCCCGCTTCCTGATCGTCGTTTTCGCCCTTGGCGGTGATCTTCTTCGAAGCGCGCAACAATGCGGTTCCGCCGCCGGGAACGATGCCTTCCTCAACGGCCGCACGGGTCGCGTTCAGCGCGTCGTCGACACGGTCCTTCCTTTCCTTTACCTCGATCTCCGTCGCTCCGCCGATCCGGATTACCGCAACACCGCCGGCAAGCTTGGCCAGGCGTTCCTGCAGCTTTTCGCGGTCATAGTCGGAGGTGGTGTCCTCGATCTGGTTCCTGATCTGATGAACCCTCTCTTCGATTTCTTTCTTCTTGCCCGCTCCGTCGACGATCGTGGTGTTTTCCTTGTTTATGGAAACCTTCTTGGCGTTGCCAAGCATGTCGAGCGTGACATTCTCCAGCTTGATGCCGATATCCTCGGAAATCACCTGCCCCCCGGTCAGAATGGCGATATCTTCCAGCATGGCCTTGCGGCGATCGCCGAAGCCCGGAGCCTTGACTGCGGCGATCTTCAGTCCACCGCGCAGCTTATTGACAACCAGCGTCGCCAAGGCTTCGCCTTCGACATCTTCGGCGATGATCAGCAGCGGCCGTGACGCCTGGATGACGGCTTCGATGATCGGCAACATTGCCTGGAGATTGGAGAGCTTCTTCTCGTGGAGCAATATGTAGGGGTCTTCGAGTTCCGCGATCATTTTTTCGACATTGGTCACGAAGTAAGGCGACAGATATCCACGATCGAACTGCATGCCCTCGACAACATCCAGTTCGGTCTCGGCCGTCTTGGCTTCCTCGATCGTGATGACGCCTTCGTTTCCGACCTTCTGCATGGCCTGTGCAATCATTTCTCCGATCGCCGTATCGCCGTTGGCCGAAATCGTACCGACCTGCGAAATTTCAGCCGATGTCTTGATCCTGTTCGCTTTTTTAATCAGACTCGCGATAACTTCCTTGACCGCCAAATCGATGCCTCGCTTGAGATCCATCGGGTTCATGCCGGCGGCCACCGCCTTGGTGCCTTCCTTGACGATCGACTGCGCCAGCACGGTTGCGGTCGTCGTTCCGTCACCGGCAATATCGCTCGTCTTGGAGGCGACTTCTCGCACCATCTGGGCGCCCATATTCTCGAACTTGTCTTCGAGTTCGATCTCCTTGGCGACGGTTACGCCATCCTTGGTGATGCGCGGTGCGCCATACGACTTTTCGAGCACGACGTTGCGGCCTTTCGGACCCAGCGTAACCTTCACCGCATTGGCGAGGATGTCGACACCCCTGAGCATGCGGTCCCGCGCGTCGGTGGAAAATTTTACGTCCTTGGCAGACATGAGCTTTTATCCCTGTAAATTGAAACTGCAAGAGCGCCTGATAATCCTGAGTTTCAGGCTGCTTTCCTTGCTTTGTTGGAGAGTAGAACAACACCCATCACGTCGCTTTCCTTCATGATGAGCAGTTCCTCCCCGTCGATCTTGATTTCAGTGCCTGACCACTTGCCGAAAAGGATGCGGTCGCCTGGCTTTACATCGAGCGGGACCGGATTGCCTTTGTCATCGCGCGCTCCATCGCCGACGGCGACGATTTCGCCCTCCATTGGCTTTTCCCGGGCAGTGTCGGGAATAATGATGCCGCCTGAGGTCTTTTCCTCTTCACTCACGCGTCGAACGAGTAGGCGGTCATGTAGTGGTCTGAATTTCATCTTGGTCTCCTCCAAATAAATAAAGAAAATATCCTGTCTTCGAATTGGGGAGTACGCGACTTGTTTACAATGGCTCTGAACGAATAAACTGGCACTCTCGATACCAGAGTGCCAACAGGTTTCAGGCGACCGTCGGTTAGCTGGCGGTGGATGGAGGCGAGATACCCTGCGGCGAGGGTTTGCTGGAATGCGTCACTTTCATAGCCCCTCGGCGATCGGCGTCTTGACGTCGAAAAGTACGGGATAGATTGACGCATGAATCGGCAGGCTGCACCAGCGGGACCCACCATCCAGAACAATCAAAACTCTGGCTTTTTCAAACGAATAAGTGCAAAGCCGTCATCCGGCATTTCGCTTATGGGCACTGACCTAGCCATTTATTGGCAAGTTGGCGATCAAGACTGCGACGGCAATGAAAAACAGAATACTGCCTACCAACACAAAGACGTGCCAAATCGTGTTTTGGAACGGCAATCGCGCAGACAAATGAAATCCCACACCCGCAGTGTAGACGACGCCTCCGGCAATCATTGGCAACAAAACCGCCCAGGGAAGCTCTGCAAGTATCGGACCACCGGCGAACAAAACAGCCCATCCCATAGTAAGATAAAGCGTCAGCGTGAACCATCGGAAACTCCCGGGCGCGAGCATTTTCAGGATTGAACCAATGTTCGCAGCGCCCCAAACGCTTGCTAGAAGCCCGGTCGCTTGAACCCCTGACAGGAGGACAAAAGGCGTGTAGGTTCCAGCGATTTTCATGTAGATCCCCGAGTGGTCAAGACGGCGTAACAGACCTGTCCACCTTCCGCTGTCGACGATGTTGAAGAGAGCCGAAAACGAGAACATCGCAATAAGCGTCGCTCCGTAGATCGAGACACCTGCAACGTGGCCAGGCTATCGAACATCACCGCAAGCGCGTTCGCTTCTTCTCTACCGTCGAACTCGTCAATGCGTTGGAACAGGAAAAAGCCCAGGGCAAGGCGGGACAGATCGCCAATCGGCTCGTCCATTCCGATCTCGTCATCCTCGACGAACTGGGATACCTGCCGTTCAGTGCATCAGGGGGAGCTCTGCTCTTCCACCTTCTGAGCAAGCTCTACGATCGCACCAGCGTCATCATCACCACGAACCTGAGCTTCAGTGAATGGGCTGCCGTCTTTGGTGATGCCAAGATGACCACCGCGTTGCTCGATCGGCTCACCCACCACTGTCATATCCTTGAAACCGGAAACGAAAGTTTCCGCTTCAAAAACAGCACCGCAAACCAGATCGAAAAAGAAGGGAGAAAAGCAAAATCTTGACCGCGGCATAACCGCCCTTCCATACACAAAAGGCGGGTCAATTCTCGGTGAAAATACCGGGTCAGTTCTCAGTGGAAATCAACATGGTCCCCCTGCTCAGATCTGCATGCGTCTGTTCGGATGTAAACACAATATAGTTCTTGTTCCTACTACCAAAAATTATTGCAGGACACCATATACAAGGCATCAGGTATTTTCCTGATATTCGCCGATTGATTTTGGCGAAAGCCTGAGAGGCATCCTCATGAAAACCCCAATAATTGCTATCAAGGGTTGCGAAATAGTCGCAAGCCCGGCTGAGACTGATCCGTCAGATGCAGAACAGATTGAACGTGCCGAAAATGAAGGTATGACCGTACGCGCCGAAAGTACTCCAATATTGGAACGTATCGCGTATCAGCGCACCAAGTCCAGGACCCTTGAACTACGAGTGCTGGCATACAAGCAAATTCTGCAATCTCTCATTTCTTCACATGCAAGTGTTGTGGATCGGGTCTGGTCAGTTCCGAGAATACGGGAGACCGCTCCCGCTCAGGCGCCACCGTCCGACCCATTCCAGATCAGAAACAGAAATGGGATCTGGGAGGTAACCGAGAATGGTCATTTTTGCGGAGACTATCTACGTGAGGAAGTCGCCGTAAATGCTGTCCAAAGCGCCAGAAAGGTTAAGCGTCTCGGGAGATAGGCTTGCTCGCGAACAATATATCGTACAACAGACAAGGGAGGGTCGCAATTGCCAAGGAATACCCGCAGATGCAGGCGGAGTTTACTGCCGAGGACCAGGTGTACCTGGCGACCGGCGTCGTTCTCGACAGCTATATGTTATATAATCCCGGAACAACAAAACTACATCGGTTAGAGATACTTCTCTACGGCGTCATATTGCTCGCAGTGGTAATATTTGTCGTGGCAATGACGATTGGCGCAATATAAGTCGGTATCGCACCCAGATGCTATCAACGCCATTGAAAACGCCTGGCTAGCGGATTTTGAGATTCCGTCCGTAATCAGCTTTCAGTTACTCAAACTAAGTACCGGAAGTTGGAGGGTCCGCCAGGTCAACAATTAGACATGGGTTCGCGGGAACGGATCGCCTTCCTGCAGTAAATAACCAATCCTATCAAAATATTCAGAAGATTCTGTAGGCACATAGACAACATTTTTAGTCTGGAAGTACGGAGTAAGCGACTGATATGGCGGAGCAAAGTGATAGGGATGATCTCCCGCAGGAGTTGGCAGATCGGATCACCAAACCGCTTTTAAGGTTTCTCAAGATTGAAGCTGCCGCTGGGGGATTGTTGCTGCTTGCGTTGCTTCTGGCACTGGTCCTAGCAAACTCGGCCTGATCAACCCAATTCCTTGCGTTCTGGGAGACGCCGATCGGCCTCCATTTCGGTGCGGTGGATTTCAGCCGCACGCTACGGCACTGGATCAACGATGGGTTGATGACGATCTTCTTCTTCGTCATTTCCTTGGAGCTTAAAAGGGAGCTTGTTCTCGGAGAACTGCGTCATGCAAGAAGGGCGGCATTGCCTTTCGCTGGGGCTTTGGGTGGGATGTTTGTTCCCGTGGCTATTTATCTTGCGTTCACGGTGGGTCAACCCGAAATGAACGGATGGGGGACCGTGATGGCCACCGATACCGCCTTCGTGATTGGTTGCCTTGTACTTTTCGGAT
Organism: Hoeflea sp. CAU 1731; assembly: GCF_039888615.1. NCBI lineage: Bacteria > Pseudomonadati > Pseudomonadota > Alphaproteobacteria > Hyphomicrobiales > Rhizobiaceae > Hoeflea > Hoeflea sp. CAU 1731. The sequence goes on from NZ_JBDQQS010000035.1 coordinate 5,918, forward strand.
CCCGAATACCACCTGCACTACGTCTGTTTCTGCTGTCATTAGCGATCTTCGACGATGTGGGAGCGATCCTTGCGGTGGCAGTTGGCTACGGCGAACCGTTGAATTGGTCTGCATTAGGACTTAGTATTCTGGGGCTCGGTATTGTAGTAATTTCAGCACGCATCGGTATCCGAAGCATACCGATGTATTTCATACTCGGTTTCATAATTTGGTTATGCTTCGATGCTTCAGGCGTACACGCGACAATTTCGGGCGTTGTTTTGGGATTGATGGCGCCGACGCGCGTATGGGTTACCGACGTACGCCTTCGTGGCATCCTTGGCCGTGTTCTTGCATACCCCGGAGGTGAGCACTGGAGCGGAGACACAGCTGACCGGCACGATCTCAGGCAAGCCGGGCGAGCTCTCGAGGAATCGCTCTCTCCAGTCGAACGACTGGAGTTGATGTTGCATCCTTGGGTGGCGTTTGCAGTGATGCCGATTTTTGCGCTCGCGAATGCCGGAGTGGCGATCAAGGCAGCAGAATTCGGACAGCCCGTGTCCCACGCTATTTTTGCCGGTTTGGTTCTGGGAAAACCTGTTGGCGTTTTTATCTTCAGCTGGCTTGCTGTGCGGTCAGGTTTGGCTGTTCTGGGGACCGGATTGAATTGGCCTTTCGTGGCGGCTGGTGCGTTCTTGACGGGAATTGGCTTCACCATGTCGTTGTTTATCGCCGGCCTTGCCTTCCCACCGGAAATATTGAACGGTGCCAAGATAGGAATTCTTGCAGGGTCCGCTGTCGCGGCTTTGACAGGCCTAGCGATGCTGACTTGGCTCACCTCACGGAAATATAGCTCTAAGATAGTTGAATAGCTCAACTTGCGGCCAGCCACCGACATCGAGAAGGCTTCACCGGGACCGTGCTATAGAGTTCCTCGGCGAGCGGCCTGCCTGCACTGTTGCGATGGAGGTGTGTCAGATGGGCGTGTGCCTTTGCTGCCCTACGGGACTGCGCAACCGATCTTTGAGAATCCATAAGGTGGCTCAGTGCTCGACGTTAGGTTCATCATGCAGGATAACATTCAAAAGCGAGCTGTGCACTTCGATCTTGCCATTGTAGGAGATGAAGCCCAGTTTTCGAAACTTGTTCATGAAAAAACTCACCCGTGCCCGGGTCGTTCCAACCATCTGGGCAAGGGCATCCTGACTGATTGTCGCGAGTATAGGCTGCGGTTTGCCCTCCTGACCGAAATTCGCCAGCAGCAGCAGTGTTCGAGCAAGTCGCTTCTCGCTTGAATTAAATAGCTGATCGACAAGATCCGCCTCCACGCGAACGGCCCGACTAAGCAAATGGACAATGAACAGCTCGGAGAACTCAGGATCCTCGTGGATCAAACGGACAACGGCTTCTTTCTTAAGCTTCACTATGTATGAATCCGTCATCGCCGTTGCCGTCGAAATACGATTCGGCTGTCCTGCAAGGCAGCCCTCACCGAAGAATTCATTCTCGCCAAGCAGCGCCACGATGGCTTCCTTGCCAAGCTCAGAGACTACGCTGATCCTGATATTTCCCCGTTGGATGAAAAAAGCTGCGTCGGCCAGATCCCCTTGTGAGAATATGACCGAATCCTTCTTGTGCTCTGCAATGCTGTGGCCACCATCCAGTTTTGAGAGCAAGGCCTCTACTTCGAATTTCAAACTGGGTTTTGTCGCCATAAAGTCTTGCTCGGTTAAAATTTGCGAGATCATACGACGATGCGCGCAGGCGATCGTCTATTTAGGTTCCATCATATCATATCATTGCGGATATTAGGCGAGCAGTACAGCGTCGGATCGCCCCTGAAATCTGCTTGGTCAATACCGGGGCCATCGGGTTGGCTGGGAGTGAGCAATATTGCTCAGAAGGTGAGGTCGCGACCTGCTAACAATGCATTCAACGTGGTGCATTGTGGTCAGACACATACGGGGCAACTGAGTTTGGTGGAGCTACCACCGGGAAACCGAACAGCGGACCACTCGCTCATTCATTCAGCGAAGTGTACCACCCACATAAAGGAAACCTCTATGCCAAGCCAGAATGAAGACAACACGCAAAGTGGTCCGTGGGCTGGCGGAACCAAGCAAAGGCCAGATCTTGAAGACGTCATCCGAGTGGCGCAAGATCGGCTTAAGCAAGCTATGCCTGGCGGCAACCCGCGCCGAATCTTCATCATAGCCGGTTTAGCACTCGTCGCGCTGGGCGCTTGGACTTCCTACTATACTGTGCCGAGCGACTCTGTCGCAGTCGTGCAGCGGTTCGGAAAATACCTCAAGGACGTTCCCCCGGGCCTGCATTTCAAAATCCCGCTCGGAATTGACCTTGCAACAATCGTCCCAATCAAACGGCAATTGAAGCAAGAATTCGGGTTCATGACACCGGGCGCCGCCGATCCCTTTCAAAATCCGGCGCCGCAAGAAGCGACGCGGGAAACCCAGATGGTGACCGGCGATCTGAATGCCGCGCTGATTGAATGGGTCATCCAGTACCGTATTTCTGATCCTGTGAAGTTCCTATTCGAGGTTCGAAACCCAAGAGAAACGCTTCGCTATGTCTCGGAATCCGTCATGCGTGAAGTCGTAGGCGACCGCACCGTCGACGAGGTGATCACCATTGGCCGGCAGGAAATCGAATCCGAGGCTTTGATCAAGATGCAGGCGCTTTCCATCAAATACACCATGGGAATCAGCATCGACCAGGTGCAACTCAAGAACATCAATCCCCCAGAGCCGGTACAGGATTCATTCAACGAGGTGAACCAGGCCCAGCAGGAAAAGGAAAAGCTGATCAACGAAGCCCGGCGCGACTACAACAAGGTTATCCCCTTGGCTGAAGGCGAAAAGGATCAGCGCATTCGAGAGGCCGATGGCTATCGCCTGAAAAGGATCAACGAGGCGGAGGGCGATGCAGCCCGGTTTACGGCGCTGTTGGCGGAATACGAAAAGGCACCGGAAGTCACGAGACGCCGTATATACGTCGAAACCCTGCAGGACGTGCTGCCGGGTCTGCGATCCAAGATCATCGTGGACGAGACGACGCGCAACATACTGCCGCTGTTGAACCTCGATCCGCAGGAGGTGAAAGCCCCGTGAAAACATACAAGCAAATAGCCATGATAGCGGTACTGGGGATAGGTGCCTATGTTGCAATGAATTCGCTTTATACGGTCAGCGAAATCGAACAGGCGATCATCACGCAGTTTGGCAAGCCGGTGGGCAAGCCTGTGACGACTGCCGGCTTGAAATTCAAGGCGCCTTTTATACAGCAGGTTAATCCTATCGACCGGCGGATTCTGGAATGGGACGGCAATCCCTCGGACATGCCGACCAAGGACAAGCTCTATATCTCCGTGGACCTGTTCGCGCGGTGGCGGATCACCGATCCGCTCCAGTATTTCCTGCGCCTGCGCGACGAACGCAGCGCCCAGTCCCGCCTGGACGACATCCTTGGCAGTGAAACCCGCAATGCCGTCGCCAAGCACGAACTGATCGAAATAATCCGCACCACCAAAGATCGTATGCCCTTGCGTGACTCGCTTCTGACCGAGGCGGAACGCAAGCAGGACATCGGATCGCTTGTCCCCATCCAGAAGGGACGTGCGCTTATCGAAAACGAAATTTATGCGGCCGCTGCAGAAAAGGTACGGGTATTCGGCGTTGAGTTGCTCGATATCCGGTTCAAGCGGATCAACTACAATGAGAGTGTCAGACCGAAGATATATGATCGTATGATCAGTGAGCGGCGTCAAATCGCGGAACGCTTCCTTTCGGAGGGCAACGGCGAGGCTGCCAGAATCCGCGGCAATCGGGTCCGCGACCTGAACAAGATACAGTCCGAAGCATATCGCGAGGTCGAGGAGATCAGAGGCGTGGCGGACGCGAAAGCCACCGAAATCTATGCGAGGGCCTACAATCAAAGTTCCGCTTCGGCGATGTTCTATGAGTTCACGCGAACTATGCAGGCCTACAAGGCGATGATCTCGGAAAACACGACTATCGTTCTCTCAACAGACAGTGACCTCTTCAAATTCCTGAAGGGAATGGATCCCGACAACACTGTAGGCAGACCTTCAGATAAAACCAACAGCGATCAGATTGCTCTCCCTCGCCTCCGACGAGGGGAATGACGAGATACTCATCCGGCCGATGTAGAGGCAGGCGACACCATCAATGTTGTTGCCGTTTGATACCCCAATGTACGGCAGGGCGCCTCGCTTTGGAAGAAACAACAGGCATACCGGATTCTTTACGATTTCGCTGCGACTGACAGAAAGGAAGTCCAATGTCCGAACGCGAACAATACGTTGAAAAAACGAAAGCTCAGATCGACCGGTGGAATGCGGAGATCGACAAGCTGCAAACCAAGGCCGACAAGGCCGAGGCGGATGCCAAGATCGAGTACCAGAGGCAGATCGATGCTTTGCGCGACAAGCGAGATGAGGCCGTGGCCAAATCAAAGGAACTGCAACAGGCTGGTGACGATGCCTGGGCTGACATGAAGACCGGATATGAAAGGGCTTGGGACAGCATTTCCAAGGCTTTCGATAACGCCGTGTCGCGCTTCAAATAACCTTGCCTCAAACCAACTTGCCTCCGTTAAGACAGAAAAAATCAAGGGAGATTTCACGATGAATTCGCCAGAATGGGCAAAACCCGCAATATGGGGTGTGATCGGTGGCGCGATCGCGGCAATCGTTATCGGATTCGCCTGGGGAGGCTGGATCACGGGCGGAACGGCCACCAAGATGGCTGAGGCGAGCGCCGAGTCAGCCGTCGTTCAAGCATTTACGCCACTTTGCGTTGCCAAAGCGGAGACGGAGTCCGCTCAACTCACGCAGCTAAAGGAGGTGCGTTCCTGGCAGCGCGACGATTTCGTCGTCGAGGCTGGCTGGGTCGCAAATGTGAACGAAAAATATCGCGGCGATGTCGCACGGGCTTGCGCGATCGCGGTTATGGAAGCCATGGATGCGGGGTGATGTCTGCATGCGTGGGCATATCGGTGAAATCTCGTTGGACGGACAACGCAAACAGCAACCCGTCCAACAGGATCTTTCCCCGATATTGCCAGAAGCCTTGGTTCGCTGAGAACTCAGCAGACATCGGTGACACGGACCGCAACCTGCATGCCGAGCATTTGCCCGCCATCATTCACGAATGTCCCGGTGACTGGAAGGGCTTGCGCCGGATTGCGCGTCGTTGCGACGCGGATCAGATTGTGGCTCGCGACGATGCGGTTCGTAGGGTCGAACTCCACCCAGCCGGCTCCCGGAATGAAGACATCGGCCCAGGCGTGGGTCGCGCCGCCGCCCGCCATGTCTTCGCACGAATCGTTGCTCGGCGCTTCGTCGCGCAAGTAACCCGTCACGAACCGCGCGGCAAATCCCAGATTTCGTGCGGCGTCCATGAACATAAGGGCAAAATCGCGGCATGTGCCGGTGCCAAGTCTTATGGTTTCGGCCGGTGTCTGCACGCCTTTCTCTTCCCGGCGCGCATAGTCAAACGCCTCATGGATTGCAGTTCCGAGCGCGTCCAGCACCTGCAGGCTGCCGCTGGGTAGTTGCGGCAGCAAACGTGCAATCCATAACGCCAATGTGTCCTGGTCCTGTGGCTGATCCGGCATCAAATAGGGGCCGAGGTCGATGCGTTCGTCGGCAGTGTACTTTACCGGGTAGTCACCCGCATAACGCTCGATCCGGGCCAGCGGTTCTTCCAGTCCATAGCGCCGCAGCACCAGTTCGCTTTCTATCACCAGTTCATCCGCCTCGCCATGGAACGAAAGCAGCGCGACAGAGTTACCAAAGGTGTCGAATGCCCAGTGTACATCGGCAGGGGGCGAAACCGACAAGCCGGATTCCAGGATCCGCATGTCATGCCCGTCGCGGGGTCGGATCATGAGGCGATGTTCGCCGAATGTCACCAGGCGGTCATAGGTGTAGCGCGTGAGATGATTTATGCGCAGGGTTCGGATCTGAACCTACTCCATGTTACATGTGCAGGATGGTGGATCGCGGCAGATAGCAAAGACAGGAAGACGAGGCACGCGACAGAACGCGGACCCTACGTCATTACAGGAAGGGCGGCAATGTTCATTCGCATCGGCTATGAGATCACCATCGAAAGCAGGGCCGATACGGTGCTGATCCTGGCTTTGTCTCCCCACCCCGGTTTCGACGGCCGAGTCATTGGCTCCTCCGTTGTACAGACGGAGCCCGATCTCCCGTTGCAGACGTTCTTCGATACTTTTGGCAACAGGTTAACGCGTCTGCGAGCGCCGACGGGACGACTCACCCTGTCGTCCGACTGTGTAGTGGAGGTTGACGGCAAGCCCGACGCATTTGACTGGACTGCGCAGCAGCATGACGTCGGGGACCTGCCGCCCGAGACGCTGCAGTTTTTGACAGCCAGCCGCTATTGCGATGCGGACTCGCTTGCGCCGGAGGCGCTGCGACTGTTCGGATCCACTCCACCAGGATGGGCGCGGGTGCAGGCGATTTGCAACCATGTCCACAACCACCTGACTTTCGGATACGGCTTCGGTCGTCCCACAAAGACCGCGAGCGATGCGCAACTGGAAAAGACCGGGGTCTGTCGCGACTTTGCGCATCTTGCCATTGCCTACTGCCGCGCCATGAACATCCCCGCCCGCTATGCCAGCGGCTATCTCGGCGATATCGGGGTACCCTATTCCGGCCCGGGTGATTTCTGCGCCTGGTTCGAGGCCTATCTGGGCGGGCGATGGTACACGTTCGATGCACGCTACAATGTGCCGAGGACAGGCCGGGTCCTGATGGTTCGCGGTCGTGACGCCGCCGATGGCGCAATGATCACCTCCTTTGGCGCCTACGACCTAAAGGCGTTTCGGGTCTGGACTGACGAGGTGCCCGACACGCCCACCGATGTCAGCTTGCACGAAATGCTGAAAACCCGACCGGAAAGCGAAGCGCTAACCCTAGCACCTACAGGCTGAAGAGAAGCCGCCGGGGCTCCTCGTTTTCCATGCATCCAGCCAGCACCAACTTGCGCTGGGTAGCTACTCTCACTGTGGGCACAGGACTTTTTCGCGGACTTTCTTGCTGGCTTGGATCAAAGTGTTTCAATACGCGATGAATTTCGACTATCGCGCAGCGGAATACACTCATTCCGTGGAAAAAGCAGTAACGAGTCCATCACTCAATCACGGTGAACGTCTGATTTGCTTCCAAACATAGTTGCAGTTGACGGTATCCGATGGCGCGTAGTCTGCAAGAACAGGCGGCTCTGCGGCCAATCAAGCGAAGGTGTCTTGCCGGTGTCTTGTCAGGTGCCTTGCTTCAAACCCTTGCTGCACAGGCGATAAGACACCAAGACACCACAAGACACCCATTTCCCCACACATGTGCACGCGCGCGCGTACGTGAGAGAGAGGGTGTCTTGGTGTCTTGTGGTGTCTTGTTTTATATAAATGATTGATAATAAACAAAAATATCAAGACAGGGAACAAGACACCTTTGCCCTCTCGACAAGACACCGCGCTCTGGCGAAACCATTAAAATATTCGGATCGTTTGTATGGGTAGGGATCGTGATCTGTTTCGGCCAGACGATGAGGCTATTGGAGGGCGTGCCGATGGGGATTTTCCGGAGGCGGAAACTGAGCCGAGCCGGTATGGGGCGGCGGAGGAGATGGCGCGGCGCGGGCGGCCGAAGGGTGCCTTGAACCGCAAGACGAAGGACTTCGAGCGGTATTACCAGGCGCAGGGCTTCACGGATCCGCTGGTCGCCATGGCGCAGTATCTCACCGCCGATCCGGTCGAACTCTATCACTGGTTCGTCGAGCACGAGCCGGACCCGAAGCGCCGGCCGGCGCTGATGGAGATCATCAAGGACCAGCACGCGGTCGCGTCGAACCTCGCGCCATACCTGCATGGCAAGAAGCCGACGCAGGTCGAGATCATCGACGAGCGACTGCCGACGCTGATCATCGACCTGGGGACGAACCAGCTGCAGGAAGGCCAGCGGATCGCCGGCCAGAAGGCGCTGTCGGCGGGTGAGCCGATCGAGACCACCGAGCCTAATGAAATCAATGAGTTAGAGGCGAACGACTGATGGCGTCTCACGAACTGCCGTCTCACTATTTTGGTAAGCTACTGATTATTTTGCATAAAGCTTCAATTATCCCGCTTATTGGGAATCAGCAGGACTGGTCCTGGCTAATCGGTAAGACCGCTAAAACGGTCCGCGTGCGGAATCGAACCTTGCGGCAATTGTAACGCTCCACATGAGCGCTCGGTGCAAGCCCTTCCCCGAAGCCGGGGCTACCCCGGGGTGCAGGGGGTTGGTGTTCGCACACCGATCCCGATTTTTGCAATTGCAAAGCGAAAAGGATCGAAATATTCGAGGTTCGGTCGGCACTCGCCGGTTTATGGAAGAGTATCTACGCCTCACGAGAGACCGGGACGACGCACCCTATCAGGGTTGCATCGCCGGCATAGTAAGAGCTTATCTGAAATCCCCCCATTACACGGATCTCAAACCTTCAACCAGAGAAGGTTACGATCTGGCGATCCGCACGATCGAGTCCGAGTTTTACGACATGTCGGCCGAAAAGATTTCGACGGCCGGGACACGAACGCTGTTTCTCGAATGGCGCGATGAGATCGCGGAAAAATATCCTCGCAAAGCTGACCTTTTCATGAGCGTCCTGCAGCGCCTGCTCTGGTTCGCGCTAGACCGTGAAATGATCGAACGCCACCCGCTTGAACGCATCACCAAGGTGAGCGACGGAACGCGTCGCGATATAATCTGGTCTGACGCAGATATGCAGACATTCAAAGAGATGGCTCGGGAACCGCTTGTGCGTGCCATGCTGCTGGCGGCATGGACGGGCCAGCGTCAAGGCGACCTGCTTGCCCTGACCTGGTCCTCCTACGACGGAGAGGCGATCCGCCTCCGTCAGTCTAAGACGGGCGCCCATGTCGCCGTGAAGGTTTCAGCAGAACTCAAAGTCGCACTGAACGCAGCCAAGGAAATGAACGCACAGCAGAATACTCCGGCAGCGACGATCCTGACAAACCGAAGCGGCAAACCGTGGACGAGTGGTTTCAAATCTTCATGGCGCAAAGCGACGGCAGCGGCCGGGATTACCGGGCACTCTGAAAAGGACGCCGAAACGATCATCCGCAAGCACTATCTCGTGTCGTCCGCGGCCGTTGAAAAGATCGAATCGAGAACAAAAAATGTAAACCGCGCCGAAAATCGTAAACCGAGCGCATCCTGATTTCTACTAAGTTATTGTGAGCTTATCGAGAGATAGCTGACATTTCATTCCGGACACATGGTTTACACAACGCGCATTTGGGGGAGCCCGAATGCCTTGGAAAGAGTGTAGACCAATGGATGAACGTCTCAAATTCATA
>NZ_JBDQQS010000036.1:0-13541 GCF_039888615.1 Hoeflea sp. CAU 1731
CTATGAATTTGAGACGTTCATCCATTGGTCTACACTCTTTCCAAGGCATTCGGGCTCCCCCAAATGCGCGTTGTGTAAACCATGTGTCCGGAATGAAATGTCAGCTATCTCTCGATAAGCTCATCAGATACTTATCTTCCGATCCGAAGTCTTACCCACCCTGATACCCACCTGAAATGGTGGCATCTTGCACAACAAATTCTCAATTCGTTAAGTCGCAGATGTGTCTCCGTCTATTTCTCTTGGTGTTACGATGGAGGCGACAATCTTCGAGAATTCGATTCCAGCTAGATTTAAAGTTTCTCGATAAAAAACCCATTGCAAGGAAAACCAATTAGTTGATATTCGCATGGCGTCGTCCTCAGTCCAACGCATCCTGCGGTATGGCTGTCAGCAGAGTCTGGACCAGGGCAATCGCGGCGGAGATCGGCTGCATGCGGCTTTTCGAGTCCGAACCAACGAGAAGGGTCGTCTCGGCGTGCCGTGCGAGCGGACTCTCAGAGGTGTCGGTGATCGTCAGGATACGGCGACCCACAACGTCGGCGTCCATCACCACCTCGACTACAGGCACCGAATAGGGTGGAAAAGCAATCGCGACCAGCAGGTCCTCGTGCGATATAGTCGCTATCTGCGGCCCGGCCATCCCGCCGGAAAAGTCAAGCATCGAACAAGCTCGCTCGGCGCGCAGCAGCCCGTATTGCAGATATTCCGCGATCGGGCGCGAGCGCCGCAACCCGGCGATATAGACATGCCGGGCGGATCGCAGCATTCGGATCGACATTGCGAGGTCGCTGAGATTGCAGGTCTCCGATAGATGCTTCAGTGCCTCCATATGCGCGGTGACTGAGGCGTCCAGAAGAGCTTTTGCATCAGGCGGCGGCATATTCGCGCTATCTTCAAGCACCTGTCCTCGCACATCAGCCTCGCCTTCGATCAGACGCTGGCGGAAGACCCGCTGAAACTCGGAAAATCCTTTGTAACCAAATTCTTTGGCGAAGCGGATCAGGGTCGAAGGCTGAATTGCCAACTCTTCGGCGATGACCTGGGTTGTATTCAGAGCGAACCGGTTCGGTTCCTCCAGCGACGCGCGACCGATGCGCTGCAAATGAGGGCTGAGAGTTGGAAAGCGGTCCCGTATTCGCTGACGCAAACTATCGAATGTTTCGGGGGCAGCTTGTCTATCTATGAGAAATTTTCTGTTCATTGCCAGTTATATAGCACATATTCAAATCTTGTGAATGAATTTTTCGTTGACATTAATTGAATAAATATTCACATTGATTGACGCGGCGTTCAATTGGTCCCGCGGGAGGGTTCTCATGCCGTTTGTGGCTCGTGAGAAGCGGGCATGTTCAAGGGAGGAACTCCATGTCAGACAAGAAAATTTCAAGGCGAAGCCTGCTGTCCGGAGCGACGGCGGCCGTTGGAGGCGTCGTGGCGTTCTCCGGCCCGTGGAAACACAACCGCGCCTATGCGCAGGCGTCCGACAAGCCGATCAAGATCGGCATTACGTCCGACGCAAGTGGACAGTACGCCAACTCCGGCGCATCCGACCGGCGCGGTATGATGATGGCCATCGATGAAGCCAACGCAAAGGGTGGAGTGCTAGGCCGCAAGATCGAGTTCCAGCACCTCGATACAGAGACGACGGCGGCGACAGGCAGCCGTGTTGCCGAGCGCCTGATCACGCGTGAAGAATGCGGCTTCCTGATCGGCGCCGTGAGTTCCGGCGTTGCCAATGCGATCAGCCAGGTGGCGCAGCGTTATGGCGTTATCTATATGAACACGAACTCTTCGTCGCCGACAGAGAGCGGAGAGAACTGCCATCGCGTGAAGTTTGTCTGGGACGGCAACGGCACCAACTTCGCAAAGGCGGCCGTCAAGAACTCTATCGACGCCTATGGAAAGAAGTGGATGCTTCTGACCAACGACTATGGCTGGGGCCACGACACGGCGGCCGCGACGAAGAAGCTGCTCGACCGGTATGGCGGCGAGGTGGTCGACGAGATCCTCGTGCCCCAGGGCACGCGCGATTTCAGCGCCGCTCTCCTGAAGATACAGCAGACAAATCCCGACGTTGTGGCTGCGGCTGTTGGTGGTGACGACCAGGTGGCGATGCGACAACAGGTTGCACAGTTGGGCATGGGCTCCAAGCCCGCCTGGATCAACAACCAGCAAGATTGGCCAGACGTTTACGGCCTGCCGGTCGACAACCTCTTCGGCGTCTTCGGTACGACCTGGTATTTCGGTCTGGACTTGCCCGGAGTGAAAGAGTTCGTCGATCGATACCAGATGACCTATCCGGACACCTCGATGCGAGTGCCTGGCAACGTCTTCTACAACGGCTACATGGCGACACGCGAACTTCTGGCTGCCATAGAGCGCGCCGGCAACACCAACAACATCGCGATCATCAAGCAACTTGAAGGACACAAAATGTCCGCCGAGAGCCGCATGCAGCATTACGACGCATGGATCGATCCCGATACGCACCAGGTTCAGCAGACGATCTACCTTGCGACTGCGAACACGGAGATGGACGACAACAAAGAGGACATGTTCAAGATCCTCACCCAGTCGGATCCGGATGCGGTGCGCGACGTGGACGCGGCTGCTGCCTGCAGGCTGGAAAGCTACGAAGAGACGCCAAGCTTCGACGCCTGAAAAAGATAGAAGAATCGTGGGCCGGCCCTTCCCGGGGCCGGTCGTGTCGTCCGGTCCATCTTCTCAGGGTCCCTTGGAATCACCCATGTACAGTTTGTTACCCCATATCGTCAACGGGCTGACGCTCGGATTGCTCTTTGCGCTGATCGCTCTGGGATTCACTCTGATCGTCGGCGTCATGGAAGTGATAAACCTCGCCCATGGGGCTTTCTTCGCGCTCGGCGCCTATTTTGCTCTCGCCACGATTGGTGGAAGCTGGTTTGCCGGCACGGAGTTCGGCGTATGGTGGCACGATTTATCGCCGGCGACACGGTATACCGCCGGGCTGGTTTTCGGCCCACTCTGCGCTGCAGGCGCAGGACTGATCCTTGAATTGTGTCTGCGCCCGACTTACGGCAAGGCGCCACTCTACGGTTTGCTTTTAACCTTTGGTGCAGCGCTGGTGATCGAGGAACTCATCCGACTAATTTGGGGCACCGGCGAACAGAGCCTCTCGGTGCCGCAGGCGATCAATGGCGCCTTTCTGATGGGCGGTTTGATCTTCTCGAAATACAAATTCTACGCCGCCGGCTTCTCGATCGGGGCGATCCTGCTCGTATGGCTGTTCCTGGAAAAAACGCCGTTTGGCGCGATCATCAAGGCGGGTAGTCATGACAGCGAAATGGTGCGTGCGCTGGGCTTCGATCTTGGCAAGTTGCGTCTCGCTGTATTTGCTTTCGGCGCTGGATTGGCCGGTCTCGCAGGCGTTATCATGGCTCCGATCTGGGGCTTGCGGCCGCATATCGGCATCGATGTCGTGATACCGGCCTTCCTCATCATCGTCGTCGGCGGCGTGGGCAGCTTCTGGGGAGCGGTCGTCGCCGCCATGCTCGTCGGTCTAGCTGTTGGACTTACCGGCGCCTACGCAACGGCCTGGTCGATGCTGTCCATGTATATCCTGCTGATCCTGGTGGTTGGTTTCCGTGCCCGCGGTCTCTTCGGCCGCAAGAGTGCGTTGGAGAACTGATGATCTCGCTTTCCGATATTCCGGCGCGAGGCAGTTCGCCTTTTACGCCAGCTATGTTGGTGTTTCTCCTGGCGCTTGCCACGGCGCCGTTCTGGCTCGAGGCCATCGGGCTTTACAGCTATCTTGGCATCGAAATAACCATCTGGATCCTATACGCCATGGGGTTCAATCTGCTATTTGGTTATGCGGGCTTGCACTCTTTCGGCCACGGCGCATATTTGGGCGTCGGCGCCTATGCTTTCGGCTTGTTTCAACATCACGTCGGGGTCAGCTTATGGGGTGGTCTGCTGGCCGCTGTGCTCGCGGCCACGGCCGCAGGCGCGGTCGTCGCGTTGTTCGTATCCCACCGCCGAGGCATTTATTTCGCTTTGTTGACAATCGCTTTCGGACAGGTCTTCTGGTTTTGTGCAATCAAGCTGAGGTGGCTTACCGGTGGGGAGGATGGACTGCTGGGGATCCCGCGACCTGACCTCGTTCTCGGTCCCGTGAGGGTAAGTCTGCAGGAGAACGCATCGCTGCACTGGTTCTCCGCCGTAATCCTCGGGCTGGCGATGCTCGGGCTGTGGCGTCTGGTCAATGCGCCTTTCGGACGTGTCCTGCAGGCAGTCCGCCAGAACGAGATGCGCGCATGCTTCGCAGGCTATAACGTCTGGCTAATCAAGTGGCTGGTCTTCACGCTCTCCGCTTCGGTGGCCGGCCTTGCCGGCGGCCTCTTCGCAATGGCGCAGGAAAGCGCCTATCCCGACGTTATGAGTCTGCACCAGTCCGGCCTGATTGTGATGATGATCCTCGTCGGCGGCGGTCTTGTCAGCTTCTGGGGGCCTGTCCTCGGCGTGCTCGTCTATTTCATCGCGCGCGACATTATCGGCGGCCTTACAGAAACCTGGCTACTCTGGTTCGGCCTGATGTTCGTTGTCATGGTCATGGCGCGGCCCGAAGGTCTGGCCGGTCTCATCCATGTCGTGCGAGCCCGCCTTGGCCGCGCGCCAACGGAGAAGCGAGTGCCTGCGTCTGCCGAGAGGGGTGCCTGAGATGGTGTTGTTCGAGGCGCGTAACATTCAAAAGCGCTTCGGCGCGCGGGTCGTTCTGGAGAATATCTCGCTCAACGTCGAGGAAGGCGCGGTTCACGGCATCATTGGACCGAACGGCGCCGGCAAGACGACTTGCTTTAATGTCTTGACCGGACATTACGCGCCTGATGGCGGCAGTATCCGCTTCAAGGGTCGCGACATCGCCGGATTGAAACCGCACCGCATCGCCCAACTTGGCATTTCCCGCTCCTTCCAGATTATGAACCTTTTCGACGACACGGTGGTGATCGAGAACGTCATGCTCGCAATGCCGGAATTCCGTGCGTTGGGTTTCAATACTTGGCGTAGCGTGTTCACGGATCGCGGACTCACCGACCCAGCGCTGGAAATCCTGGCGCAGGTCGATCTCGTGGATAAGGCTTGGGAAAAGGCCGCGGCGCTGTCCTACGGCCAGCGCAGGGCGCTTGAAATCGCCGTAGCCCTTGCAGCAAGGCCGAAGATCGTCTTTCTAGATGAGCCGACATCGGGACTCGGTGCCGAAGCGACGCGCGCGCTTGCGCGCCTGGTACAGCGATTGCGCGAGAACTACACGATCGTGATGATCGAGCATGACATGCGCTTTCTGTTCGAACTGGCCGACCGTATCTCGGTTATCCACTGGGGACAGGTGATTGCCGAGGACACTCCGGCCGAACTCATGGCCAACAAGTGGGTCGCACGCTCCGCACTAGGAGAACTGGCCTGATGCTCGAAATATCCGGTATCGAAACATTTTACGGCGAAACCCAGGCCCTGTTCGGCTCGTCGCTTCGCATCGGCGAGGCAGAAGTCGTGGCGCTGCTGGGCCCGAACGGCGCGGGCAAGACCACGACGATACGGTCGGTCCTCGGCCTCTCGCCGCCGCGCGCGGGCCAGATCCATTTCGACGGCGCCGATATCACGAGAATACCGACCCATCGCATAACCAGGATGGGGATTGGCTGGGTTCCGGACGACCGCCGGGTGTTTCCAATGCTTTCCGGTCGGCGCAACCTGGCGCTGGGTGCGCGCAAGACAAGGTTCCGCGGCTGGCGGATGGACGAGGTCTGCGAGATATTTCCGGCGCTCGACCACCTGATGGCGCGCGATTGCGAGGCCATGTCCGGCGGCGAGTTGCAGATGGTTGCTATATCGCGGGCGCTGCTCGGTTCCCCCGGAATCGTGCTGTTCGACGAGCCGAGCCAGGGTCTTGCGCCGAAGATCGTGCAGGATGTGCTCAAGACGGTGCGCAAGATGAAGGCCGAGGGCATAGCTTCGCTGATCGTGGAACAGAACGCGCTCGCCGCGCTGGAAGTGTCAGACCGGGTCTATGTCATGGATCGCGGCCGCATCATCCATGAGGGCGAGGCACAGGAACTACTGGATAATAGCGCGATGCGCCGCCGGCTGATCGGGATGTAACGATGACGACCATGCTTGAAGTAAAGAAGCTCGAGAAGGTCTATGCACGGTCGGTTTTCGACCGCACGCCAACCTTCCGGCTAACCGCGGATTTTACCATCGCGGAGCCCGGTATCGTCGGTATGATGGGGCCGAACGGCTCCGGCAAGACGACATTGTTCGAACTGGTAACCGGATCGAACGCGCCGACGTCTGGGCAGGTCTCGGTGATGGGGCGCAACATTCATCGCGTGCGCACAGATCAGCGCGACCGGCTGGCGATCCACTATCATCAATCCTATCAGGTCCGCCATTTCCGGTCGTGGACACCGAACGCGCTGCTGGAGCCCGCAAGATCGGACTATCCGATACTGCACCTGTTCGACGAGCCGCAGTTCAACACGCAGGATGGCTACATCGGCTTCATGCTCGATTTTTTCCGACGGTTGCGCGACGAAGGCCGGCTTGTATTCCTGTGCGTCCATCCGAATGAACGCTTTCACCTTGAGATCGTCGAGGAAATCTGCGAGCGCTTCATCTTCGTGCAGAAAGGTGCGGTCACGCCGCTAGAGTCCTATGGTGATCTGCTGGCGCACGAACCCGCGCGCGCCTATCTCGGCGATCTGTTGACGGAGCGAGCGGCATGAGCGCGTTCCGCAAGGCGAGTTATGCCACGCCGGTGTCCCGGGCCTTGGTAATGACCGATTTCCCCGGCTTCTCCTTCGGCGTCTTCCGAGATCCGCCGGGCCAGGTGTGGGCAGATTTCGTCCACAATACCGACGAATACGTCGTCGTCGCTGAGGGGTCGATGGAAATCGAGGTCGCTGGCGAAACCGCGTTCTGCGAACCGGGCGATCTCGTCCTAATCCCGGCCGGTGCGTCGCACTCGCTGCACACCTCGCGGCGCGGTGGAAGCGTCTGGTTCTACGGCTACGGAACTTTTGGAGGCGCGGATGGCTGAACGGCTGCGCGTCGCGCTGGTCGGCTGCGGCATGATCAGTCTCTATCACCTGCGCGCATGGGAAGCGGCGGGTGTCGATATCGTTGCGCTCTGCGACACCGATATCGACAATGCAAAGGCCCGCGCTGCGGAGTTCGGTGTTTCGCAGGTCCATACCGATGCGGGCGAGATGTTTGCGGCAGGTGGGTTCGACGCGGTCGATATCGCGGCGTCGGTCGGCGCACACGCGCCGGTCGCCCGCATGGCTGCTGATCATGGCATTCACATCATGTGTCAGAAACCCCTTACGGAATCGGTCGCCGAAGCCGAGGCGCTGATAGACTATGTGGGTGACCGTGTCGGCTTCATGGTGCATGAGAACTACCGCTTTAGGCCGCATTACATGACCGTTCGCCGCTGGATTGAGGGGGGCCGCATCGGCGTCGTGCGTCACGCGGCGATCTCCTGCCGGGGGTCGGGACTGTGTCCGCGCGATGGCGCGGCGCCCTTCCTGATCGAGCGTCAGCCCTATCTCAGGGGCTTTCGCCGCAACCTCGTCTTCGAGACGATGATCCATCATCTCGACGTTCTTCGTTGCCTCTGCAGACCGCTCAAGGTTGTCGCCGCACAGCTCAACCGGCTTGCCGAGGGGCTGCCCGGGGAGGACACTGCGGCAATCCTGCTGTCCGGCGAAAACGGCTTTATCGCGACCGCCGACGGGTGCCTTGTCGCGCCGGGTTATCCGCAGCTTCATGGCGATCGCCTCGAGGTCATTGGCTCGACCGGCACGATCCTGATGGAACTGAACCGCATTCATCTCGTCGGTGCGGAGGACGAGGCTGAGGAGGTCGACCTTCTGGGCCGCTACCAGGAATGTTTCGACACGGTGATGGCGGATTTCGTCCAGGGACTGCGCGACGGTACGCCGTTTGAGACCGATCGCCTCGACAATCTGGAGACCCTGCGATTGATGGAAAGCGTCTATGCCGCGGCTGGAATGGAGATACAGCAATGAACCAGCAACCCGCCAGCCTCACACCGGGTCTCGACCCGGAGCGGATCGCCAGGCTGTTCGACATCACGGGAATGCGCGTCTTCGTGCCGGGAGGTTACGGAGCGATCGGCGAGGCCACCGCCACCGCCATGGCCGCGCACGGGGCGGTGGTGACGATCGCCGGACCGAAAATCGAAAAGGCGCGGGCGTTGGCCGACGGCATCGTCGACGCCGGCGGCAAGGCCTACTGCTTTGAACTGGATGCGCGGGATGTCGACTCGGTGCGAGACGCCACCGCGCAGGCCATTGGCGCCATGGGCGGCATCGACACGCTGGTGAACTGCGTCGGCATCCAGCGCGAGCAGCATTTGATGGACGTGACCGAGGAGGCCTTCGACGAGGTTTACCGGACCAACCTTAAATCCGCGATGTTCCTCGCTCAGGAGACGGCGCGCGACCAGATCGCTCGCGGCAAGGGCGGACGGCAGATCCATATCCTGTCGGTCCGCTCGCAACTGGCGCTTCGCGGACGCGGTTATTCCGCCTATTGCTCCTCCAAGGGCGGGCTTGCGATGCTCGTAAAGCAGCATGCGATGGAACTTGCACCGTACAACATCACTGTCAACGGGGTGGCGCCGACATTCATCCAGTCGGATCGCATCCGCGCGCATCTCGACAAGCCCGAGTTCCGGGATTTCATACTCGAACGCAATCCGCTCGGTCGGATCGGCGATCCGCTGGAAGTCTGCGGCCAGGTGATCGTGTTCGCAGCGCCGGCCGGCAGCTACATGACCGGACAGATCGTATATATTGACGGCGGGGTCACGGCTTCGCAATGACGAGATTGCGTTCATCACGCTGGTTCGACACAGACGATCTGCGCGGATTCGGTCACCGCTCGCGGCTTATGCAGATGGGCTATTCGCGTGAGGACTGGGAAGGCCGGCCGGTCATTGCCATCGTCAACACATGGTCGGACATCAATCCCTGCCACGCGCATTTCCGGGCGCGGGTTGAAGACGTGAAGCGCGGCGTGCTGCAGGCCGGCGGCTTCCCGATCGAACTGCCGGCGCTGTCGCTTTCGGAAAATTTCGTCAAGCCGACAACCATGCTGTACCGGAACCTGCTGGCCATGGAGACCGAGGAACTGCTTCGGTCGCATCCCGTTGACGGCGCTGTCCTGATGGGCGGCTGCGACAAGACCGGGCCGGCGCTTCTGATGGGGGCGATCAACATGGATCTTCCTGCGATCTTCATGCCTGCCGGCCCGATGCTGCGCGGCAATCTGAAGGGCGAGGTTCTGGGGTCCGGCTCCGACACCTGGAAATACTGGGACGAGCGTCGCGCGGGACGGATCGGTCTTGCCGAATGGCAAGAGGTCGAGGCCGGGATCGCCCGGTCCTACGGACACTGCATGACCATGGGCACGGCCGCCACGATGACAGGCATCGCCGATGCGCTGGGCCTGTGCCTGACCGGTGCGTCTTCAATTCCCGCCGCTGACGCAAACCACATCCGCATGGCAGCCGCCACCGGGCGGCGGGCCGTCGAGATAGTGAATGAGGACCTGCGCCCGTCAACGATCCTGTCTCCCGCCTCCTTTGCCAATGCGCTGCATGTCGCGATGGCGATGGGTTGTTCTACCAACGCTATCATTCATCTGATCGCATTGTCCCGGCGTGCCGGCTTTCCGTTGACCCTGGACGACTTCCACGTCGCCGGCGCGCGGGTGCCGCTTCTCGCCAACATACGGCCCTCGGGCGCAACCTATCTCATGGAGGATTTCTTCTATGCCGGAGGCCTTCGCGCGCTGATGGCAAAAATGGGCGATTACATCGATCCGGAGGCCCGCACGGTGACCGGACGATCCATGGGTGAGGAGATTGAAGGCGCGGAAACCTATCTGCCGGATGTCATCCGCGGACTCGACGACCCCGTCTCAAACGAACCTGCCATGGCGGTCCTCCGTGGCAATCTCGCGCCTGACGGCGCGGTGATGAAGCCTTCTGCCGCCGATCCGCGGCTGCTGAAACATCGCGGTCCGGCGGTGGTGTTCGAAAGCTATGGCGAGATGAAGCAGCGGATCGACGATCCGGCGCTCGCAGTTACGCCCGATCATGTGCTGATCATGCGCGGCGCGGGTCCGCAGGGCGGACCGGGCATGCCGGAATGGGGGATGCTGCCGATCCCGAAATACCTGCTGGAACAAGGCGTGCGCGACATGCTGCGTCTTTCAGATGCGCGCATGAGCGGCACCAGTTATGGCGCATGCATTCTGCATGTCGCGCCGGAAGCGCATGTTGGTGGGCCGCTAGCGCTGGTGCGCACCGGAGACTTCATCTCTGTCGATGCCCGCGCTGGCCGTCTCGACATGGAGGTGGACGCTGACGAGCTCGAAGGTCGCCTTGCCGGATGGGTTCGGCCGCAACGCAAGTTCGGTCGGGGCTACGGATGGATATACTCCGACCACGTTCTGCAGGCCGATCAGGGCTGCGACTTCGATTTCCTGGAAACCGGTTTCGGCGCTCCGGCGCCGGAACCCGAGATATTGTGAAGTGAGGCAAGACCATGGCTGGCATGCAACCGAAGCTGCTGATCGGAGATGCGTTTCGTACTAACGGAGGCGCGGCGCCAATTCCCGTCATCAATCCCTGCACCGAGGAGGTGCTCTGGGAACAGCCGGCCTGTTCGAGCGACGATGTCGTGGAGGCCCTGGCCCATGCTCGCAGCGCGCAGGAACGATGGAGTCACGTCCATGGTTGGGAGCGAGGACGCATCCTGCGGAAGGTAGCGGAGGAAATGGGCGCCCGCACCGACGCGATTGCCCGCGCGCTGTCCCTCGAAATCGGCAGACCCTACAGCCAGTCGGCTGGCGAGGTTGGCGCGGCGATCGAACAGATCGAGTGGTTCGCAGGCGAGGCGGAGAGACTATTCGGAGAGACGATTCCGTCGCGCCAGGGCGGGCGGCTGATCATCGAGCCGGAGCCGGTCGGCATCTGCGCTGCGTTCACCGCGTGGAACTTCCCAGTCAACCTGCCGGTTCGCAAGATGGCGCCGGCGCTCGCCGCGGGCTGCGCCATCCTCGTGCGGCCCTCCGAGCAGGTTCCTATGACGTCGACCCTTATCGCGGAGGCATTTGTTGCGGGCGGCGTACCGGCGGGTGCAGTGCAGCTCCTGCTCGGCCGTGCGGCGGACATCACCCCTGCGATTCTCGCGGCGAACGAGGTGCGCAAGATCTCTCTTACCGGTTCGACCCGAGTCGGCAAGATGCTGATGGCCGAGGCCACCCAGACCGTGAAACGATGCTCGATGGAACTGGGCGGGCATTCTCCTGTCGTCGTGTGTGCGGATACAGACGTGGAGGCCGCGGCGGTGCAATGCGCCGGCTTCAAGTTCCGAAATGCCGGCCAGGTCTGCATCGCTCCCAACCGCTTCTATGTGGAGGAAAGCGTGGCCGACCGCTTCCTGTCCAAAATGAAAACCGAGGCCGAAAAGCTCGTGCTCGGCGACAGCCAGGACGAAGCGAGCTCGATGGGGCCACTGACGCTCGCCTCGGGTCGCGAGAAGGTCGAGCGCCTGATCGTTGACGCTCGGGAAAAAGGTGCGAGACTGGTAACTGGCGGCAAACGGCCAGCAGGGCGCAACGCGGGATATTTCCTCGAACCGACTGTATTGGCGGGTGTGCCGGACGATGCGGATATCATGAGCGAGGAGCCTTTCGGACCGATCGCGCCTGTCGCGACATTCGGAGCGCTCGACGATGCCATCGCGCGCGCCAATTCCACGCCTTACGGCCTCGCAGCCTATGCCTTCACCTCCAGCCAGGCGAAGGCCGAAGCGCTCTCGCGCGGACTGCGTGCCGGCATGGTCGGAATCAACACTTTCATGATCGCGCACGCCGAGGCGCCGTTCGGGGGCGTCGACCACTCCGGCATGGGGCGCGAAGGGGGACGCGAGGCGATCCGGGACTATCAGAACACCAAGCTCAGCCACATCATGGCGGTGTGACATGGCGCCCCTCAACACGGTTCGTCGCGTCTGGACAGAGGGGCGCGCGGCGGTCAATGGTTGGATTGCAGTCCCGTCGGTGCTCAACATCGAGGCGATGGCGAAAGCGCGCTGGGATGCGCTGACGGTCGACATGCAGCATGGTACGGCCGACTATGCCGATCTCCTTTCAATTCTGCCGGTGATCGAGAAATCGGGCGCCACACCGATCGTCCGGGCGCCCTGGCTCGACGAGGCCGCGATTATGCGTGCGCTGGACGCCGGCGCGCTCGGGATCATCGCGCCGATGATAGAGACGCGACAGGATGCCGAACGCTTTGTGTCCGCATGCTGCTACCCGCCTCAAGGCGCGCGCAGTTTCGGTCCGGTGCGCGCACGCCTCGCCTGGGGCGACGATTACGCGCGTATCGCCAATCAGGAAGTGCTTGTCTTCGCGATGATCGAGACGAAGACCGCGGTCGCCAATCTTGATGCGATCCTCTCCGTTCCAGGGCTGTCGGGCATCTATATCGGCCCGGCCGATCTCTCGCTTTCGCACGGATTCGCGCCGGGGTTCGACCGGGAGGAGCCCGAGATGCGGGCCTTGATCGCCGATATCCGGGCGCGGTCATCAGCCGCCGGACTCCGGTGCTGCCTCCACTGCGGATCTCCCTTGTATGCCTCCAAGGCCGCTGCCGCCGGAATGGACCTCGTCACGATCGGTTCCGACGCCCGTTTCGTCGAAGCTGGCGCTTTAGCCGCCCTGGATGGCTTCAAGAACGCATTAGAGCCCGGCAGCTAGACTCGGTCTTTAACTCAAGGCGACGTCACAATTGCTGGCATTGCCGGATGGATTAGTATGGACCTCATATGATCGTACACTTGGCCTTCGGTTATGCACGGAATTATTGGTCTCTTCTTGTTGTCACACTGTGCATTCGGCTTGGAATTTAAACTAGCTGTCCCGTGTCAACACTTCTACCGCCCGAGCCACTCGATAAAGTGTGATCTCATCGTTGTGCCTACCCACCAACATAAGTCCTATGGACAGTCCATTTGTTCTGCCGCAGGGCACGGAAAGCGCAGGGTGGTGGCTAAGTGTCTGTCCAAGAATGGCCGGTTCGGTTTCGGGGGTTGAGTGAAGGGCGGCAATCAGATTCTTTGTATTTTGCGACAAATACGGAGAGATCGAATGGCCTGGACACCCTTCACCCGCGTCACCATGACAGAAGCGGGCTGCGTTATGCAAGTGACCTGACTGACCGGGAATGGAGCATGGTCGAGCCCTTCATGCCGCCCCAGCCACAGCGGGGTCGCAGGCGCAAGACGTCACTGCGCTCCGTAATGGACGCCATCTTCTATCTGCTGCAATCGGGATGCCAATGGGCGTTGCTGCCGCACGATTTTCCGCCGAAAAGCACGGTCCATTACTATTTCAAACGGTTCTGCCGGGACGGGACGTGGCGGCGTATTCATGACGCGCTTTACCGCAGGACGCGG
>NZ_JBDQQS010000037.1:0-11132 GCF_039888615.1 Hoeflea sp. CAU 1731
GTCAGATCAACCGACTGAAGACGATCAAGCGCGCTATGTATGGCCGAGCGGGTGCAGAGCTTCTCAGAGCGCGGATGATGCCCATCCAATTGTCCGATCTCCACACAAAGTGAGGCAGACCCAGGTTAAATGCAAAACGACAGCAACAAGCAGCAACTCGTCGGAGGCGATTGGCGTCGCGTCTATGCGGGGGTCGCGCACCTCCCCTTCTACAAAGCCCAAATTAGCGACGCCTTCTCGCAAGAGAGCCGCTACTTGCGCCGTGTTGCCGATCGTGAGCGATACGGATATGCTTGGATGTGCCTCTTTGAATTTGTGCAGGTAACGCGGCAACCAGTAGTTCCCGACGGTCTGGCTCGCAGCGATATGGATCGTTCCACGGCGCAGTCCGGCAAGGTCAGCCAGTACATGCTCAGCGGCTTCCGCCCGAGCGAGCACGGCTTTCGCTTCTGCAAGAAACGTATGGCCCGCGCTTGTCAGTACGATGCCTCTGCCGACGCGGTCAAATAGCTTCGTCTGATAACGCGCCTCAAGGACCGCTATGGCCGAACTCGTTGCAGATTGCGTCAGGTTGAGATCCCGAGCCGCCTGCGTGACATGTTCACGTTCGGCGACGGCAACAAAAATTCGTAGCTGTTCCAGTGTCATCTAAACCTGATCTCTCATGAGCCCCGCTTGAGATGCGGAGCCGGCATATTATTCCCTTGGGATTGAGAAATTTTTCTAGAACATTTTTATCAGGACGAGGCTTAACGCGGCAATGAAGATCGACGCCGAAAAGGCCAGCAGCAAGGGCTTAATACCCTTGGCAAGAATCTCCCCCACATTCGTCCGCAGCCCCATGGCTGCCAAGCCCATAGTGAGTAGAAACGTGGTTACCTTGGGAACGGTCGCCGTGAAAGCTTCTGGAAGGTCGACAAGGCTGTTGAGGGCAACCACGGCAATAAACCCAAAGACGAACCAAGGCACTGGAGCGCGGGCAGACACCTCGTCAGCCCGACTTCGCGAGGCCAAATAGCCAAGCGCGAGCACGAGGGGCGCCAGCATTGCGACGCGAGAGAGTTTGGCGATTGTGCTGATCTCGCCTGCCTCCATGCCGTTCTGGAAACCGGCGCCAATCACCTGTGCAACCTCGTGAATCGCCGTGCCTGCCCAAAGTCCATACTCTGCCGCTGAGAGCCCAAAGACCGGCATGAGCAATGGGAAGATGAACATCGCGACCGTGCCAAACAGAGTGATAGATGCGACGGCATAAGCCACATCTTCATCATCGGCATCGGTGATGGAGTTCGTTGCCACGATCGCGGAGGCGCCACAGATCGAGGTGCCAGCAGCGATCAGTTCTGCCAGCTTGCGCTCCACACCAAGAAGGCGCGCCATTCCCAATGTTGCAATAAAGGTTGCAAAAAGCGATACGGCAACGATGAGGAAACCACCCATGCCAACGGACTGGACCTGCGAAAAGGTGAGCTGAAAACCGAGCAGCACAATCGCTGTCCTGAGAATTGGACGTTGGCAGAAGGCGATCCCGGCAGCCGCGCCACGGGGAATCTCAATGATGTTTGCAAAGATGATGCCCAAGATGACAGCGAGGATCATCGGGCTGAAAATGGCAAGCGCTGGGAAGCCACGCAGCGAATAGGCCGCACCACTGACGACCGCAGCAAGGAATATCCCAGGTAAGATATCCTGCAGCTTAGTCGTTATCCGAAAAGACGTCGAGTGTTGCTTTGACTGGACCGGGGAACGAGCAGACACTTGATACTCCATCTATGCATCGAACGAAATCTCATTCCAACACCGCAGGGTCCAACGCAAAAAATGGATCAGAATGATCGATTGTTTCGAATAGTTCGGTCGACTAGACGGAGCGGAGGTTTGGCGCTCTGCAAGAGCAGCCCATTCGTCAGGTGCGCTAGCTCAATAGTTGGACCAGGATATTATTCCCACCGATGTAGGTTCGGCGAAAAGGCTTTGGCAGAGATTCGGTGTTAAACTCCGACGCCTGCAACCCGATTTCTGCGTCCGCAAACCTGCCGCAAACAGCTTTTCAGGTCGTTGCTCTCTCTCGGTTCGGCAACCTCGCAGTCCAAGCTATTCCGGGTCGTAAACTCCGAGACATATCCCAGCGCAAAGAGAGGCAAGCTCTTTGAAGCGATAGCCAATCTAGAACCGCTCAAATGATCTTAGACGACGGCCTGCAACTCGGGACGGCGTTGACGGGCAAGAAAAAGTGTTCTAGCTTATTGAACAGTGTTTAGATTATATGAACAGGTAAGTGCTCATGGCCTTGTTCCTCCCCGGCTGGCCCGAAGTGCCGGCGGAATATCCCTCCGATAGCGTCGGCATGCATCCGCCTTATGATACGCCGGCCTACATCTTTACCAGAAAGCGCGCTCCATCCCGGCCCTTAACATATATTCCGCAGACTGCTACGGAGTTGTACGGGCCTGTGTATGGACACGAAAGTGTTCGTCCAGAAGACTCGGATCTGACTCGTCAGCATGACGGAGAGCCGATAGGAGAGCGCATTCGAATTACGGGGCGTGTTATCGATGAAGACGGCCGCGGCGTTCCAAACGCACTATTGGAAATCTGGCAGGCGAACGCAGCTGGTCGCTATATTCATAAGTTAGATCAGCACTTAGCACCCCTTGACCCAAACTTTTCGGGCGCTGGCCGTACCGTTACCGGAAGCGACGGCTCATATTCATTTATTACGATTATTCCTGGTGCTTATCCGGTCGTGGGACTGCACAACGTCTGGCGTCCACGCCACATTCACATCTCTTTATTCGGGCCGTCATTTTTGAGCCGCTTGGTCACCCAACTCTACTTCGAGGGCGATCCCCTGCTCAGATATGACTCCATCTATAATGCAGCGCCGGATTTCTCAAAGAGAGGAATGGTGGCTTCGCTCGATCTTGAGGCTACACAGTCTGAATGGGGCTTAACTTACCGCTTTGACATTGTTCTGCGGGGCCGAAACGGGAACTATTTCGAGGAAACTCATGCGCATTGAAGCCCCGATGACGATCACACCATCTCAGACAGTCGGTCCCTTCTATGCCTACTGCCTGACGCCAGACGACTATCAAACGATCCCTCCTATTTTTGGAAGGAACCTCGCCACCGACGATGCTGTGGGACAGCGCATTTCAATTTCGGGAACGCTCATCGACGGAGATGATCATGCCATCCCTGATGGTATGATCGAACTCTGGCAGCCTGATGGAAATGGCAATTTTGTAGGTGCACAAATCAACCCACGAAAGTCATCATTCACGGGCTTTGGCCGCACCCACTGCAATGAGTCTGGCTCCTTCACATTTCACACTGTGAAACCGGGTCGTGTTCCGACATCCGCAGGGATCTTACAGGCGCCTCACGTTGCGCTTTCCATCTTTGGAAAGGGATTGAACCGCAGATTATACACGAGAATCTATTTCGCAGATGAAGTCTCTAATGATGAAGACCCGATCTTGGCTCTCCTGTCGAGTGATGAGCGTGCTACGCTTATCGCAGAAAAGATCGATGATGCCGCCTTTCACATCACAATCCGCCTTCAAGGACAGAGGGAGACGGTTTTCTTCGAAGTGTGAGAGTCGGACTCGAAAAGGCATCAACGATATCCATACCTTGCGAGACGCCTGGTGAGCAGGCGGATGTGGGCGATGGATATCCAGGCTTCTGCTGAAGCGATGGATTTTTCGAAGTCCTTTGCCAGCCTTCGGCATCGGCCAAGCCACGCGAATGTGCGCTCGACGACCCAGCGGCGGGGCAGGATCTCAAAACCCTTGGCCTGGTCAGAGCGCTTGATGATTTCGATCGTCCATTTGCCGATTTTCTGCAGCCGTTTCTTCAGTTTTTCGCCCGCATAGCCGCCATCGGCAAAGACATGGAGGAGCCATGGCCAGCGGTTGCGAATGGATTTGAGGAGATCGGGAGCACCGTCGCGGTCCTGGATATCGGCGCTGTGTACCATGAGGCCGACCATCAGCCCAAGCGTGTCGACAACAATGTGGCGCTTGCGACCCTTGATTTTCTTGCCCGCATCGAAGCCCCGGATACCACCACTTTCGGTCGTTTTGACACTTTGGCTATCGATGGCGCCCGCCGTCGGAGAGGCATCTTTCCCCTCCAGTTCCCGGGCCTCCATAACGAGGTGGTGGTTGATCCGTGACCAAAGATCCATCGCCCGCCACTCATAGAAATATCGCTGCACCGTAGAGCAGGGTGGAAAATCCTTGGGCAGCATTCGCCACTGGCACCCTGTTGAAGCGATATAGAGAAGCGCGTTCACAACCTCGCGCAAGTCGGTCTTGCGGGGACGGCCGAGACGGCGAGGTGCGGGCATGAAGCCAGCTATAAATCCCCATTCGCGATCCGTAACATCGCTTGCATATCGGCTCGTCTGACGCTCATATTGCCGCCGGGTGGTTTCAGTCCAGGCCATCGTGCTCTCCATCGAATCTTTGCAAATCCGAAGGAATCACAACTGGCTGAAATCACTCAACTCTTTTTGGGGCAGCCTCTGAGATCACAAACATAGCACTCGCCTGCGAAGGCTGCCTTTGCAGCGCAAGGTAATTCTGACGCCAATCGCGTGGCCGCATGTTGAGAAAGACCGGACTACGTAAGTTTAGCAACATCAAGCCAAGGAGGAATATGATGTTCTCGAAAATGTTGGTTTCCGCAGTGACCGCGACAGCGCTTCTGTCGACATTGCCCGCCTTTGCCCGTGATCTGAAACTTGCCGATTTTCATTCGCCCTCGCATTTTATTGTTGAAGAGGTATATGAGCCTTTTGCGAACGCAGTGTCAGAGGCAACGGGCGGGGATTTAACCGTCCGACTCTATATGGGAGGGGAGCTTGGCCCAGGCCCAAACGAGCAGTACAATCGTGCTGTCGATGGCGTCGCTGATATCGTCTTGGCTATGCCGGGTTACACGGCCTCTACATTTCCATTGACCCTTCTTGCCGACCTGCCCGGTGTGATTGACGCTGAGACCGGTACCGAACGCATGCTGGCCAACATTGACAAGCTCTCTCAGGAGTATCGTCGAGTTCAGCTGCTCGCCCTATGGAATAACGCACCGTCGTTTTTGTTCTCTGCGACCAAGCCAATTCGTAAGCTCGAGGATCTTGCTGGCATGAAGGTTCGCGTCCCATCACGTAACGCAGGCCTTGTGCTCGAAGCGTGGGGAGGTGTTCCCGTTTCCATGCCTGCAAGTGAAGTTTATAATGCGATGCAAACGGGGGTCATCGATGGAGCGATGATTGACGCCACAGCTCTGACAGGGTTCAGACTGGAAGAGGTGACAAACTACATCACAGTCGGTATGGATACGTCGATTTCCCAGTTTTTGATGGTGATGAATCTCGACAGTTTCCAGGAGCTTAGTGAAGAGCAACAAAAAGCTGTTCTCGATGCTGGTCAGGAAGCCGCACGAAACGGCAATAGGGCTTGGCTCGGCGTTGCATCCACCGCCCTCAAGGACTTCGCTGGAACGGAAGGTAAAGAAGTAATTACGCTTTCAGAGGAAGAAATCGAGAAATTCAATGCCGCAACTAGTACCGTGGTCGAGAGCGTGATTGAAGAAGTCGAAGCAACAGGCGTTGCAGCACGCGCCTATGTCGAAGCGCTACAGAATGACTAACTCTCCGACAATAAAAAAGAAGCAAGGCATCGCCCATTCGATAGTAATCGAATGGGCGGTTGCCTTCTTAACGTCTCTGTCAGCTCTAGCCTTAGCCATTATCTTATGCACCAGCTTTGTTGGCGTCATCATGCGCTATTTCTTTCAGACCCCAATCCTCGGTAGTGATGAGATAATTCAGCTAGTCTCGATCGCGTTGGTTATGCTCGCAATGCCAGGCACCGCCCAGCGCGACGGACATGTGCGAGTTGATGTGTTCGATGAGCATATCGGCGTGTGGGGCCGTTTCATTGGCGACTTGTTCTCGCGTGCCGTAGGCGTCTACCTCATGTACCTCTTGACTTGGCGCTCGTGGCTAAAACTGCGTGAAGCACTGGAGTATAACGACCTATCCAACATGCTGCGTGTCCCATTCTGGCCATTCTATGGACTCATGGCGCTCGGGAGTGCCCTTTTTGCAGTTGTTCTGGTCCTGCAAATAGTTGACCTCATTCGCGGGGGACCTGGCGCTGATGACTGATTTTTCGATTGGCCTCTTCGGCATCGTAGCGCTTTTCGTATTGATGGTCTTGCGCATGCCAGTTGGGATGGCGATGCTGACCGTGGGCTTCTTCGGCACGTGGATGCTGAATGGCTTCCGTTCGGCGAACGCCTTAATGGTTACGGAGACATTCTCTCAGGTATCCAACTACTCGTTGACCGTCATCCCTCTATTTATATTGATGGGCAATATAGCTTCGGTAGCCGGCTTCAGCCGTGGGCTCTACGAAGCGGCTTTTGCATGGGTGGGGCGACTCCCTGGAGGTCTTGCTTCGGCTTCAGTCCTTGGGTGTGCGGCGTTCTCCGCCGTCAGTGGCTCATCGGTGGCGACTGCGG
Organism: Hoeflea sp. CAU 1731; assembly: GCF_039888615.1. Classification (NCBI taxonomy): domain Bacteria; kingdom Pseudomonadati; phylum Pseudomonadota; class Alphaproteobacteria; order Hyphomicrobiales; family Rhizobiaceae; genus Hoeflea; species Hoeflea sp. CAU 1731. The sequence continues at coordinate 6,538 of NZ_JBDQQS010000037.1, forward strand.
TTACCATTGGACGTGTCGCACTGCCAGAGATGGCGCGTTTCAACTATTCCAGCGGGCTCGCAACGGGTGCGATTGCTGCCGGTGGCACCCTTGGTTTCCTTATCCCACCATCAACCGGCTTTGTTATCTACGCCATTCTCACCGAACAAAGCATTGGCCAATTGTTCATGTCGGGTATTCTCCCCGGTCTCTTGCTTGCAGGCTTGTTCATTCTCACGGTCACCCTCATCTCGCTTCGAAATCCAGAAGCGGGACCGCGCGGAGCTCATGTTCCGCTAAAGGAACGTATGGCTGCCACACTCCGTGCGGCGCCCCTGCTAACGGTAATCATAGTATCAATTGGGGGTATTTATCTTGGTGTATTCACGCCAGTCGAAGCCGCCGGCATCGGCGCGGGACTGGTCCTTATCTTGGCTCTATTTACGCGGAAGCTGACTCCGTCAACCGCTTGGCGAGCGGTTAGCGACACGGTCAGCACTACAGCCATGCTGTACCTGATCATTATAGGCGCAGCAGTCCTCAATCCGTTTCTATCGATGACACAATTGCCGTCGATGTTGGGCGAAGCAATGACGTCTTCTGGTCTCGGCCCCTATGGCGTGCTGTTTCTTGTCGTTGTTGCCTATCTGATTTTGGGGATGTTCATGGACGGGTTAGCAATGCTGGTCGTGACTGTTCCCATCTTCTACCCCATCATGATGTCGATGGGCTTTGATCCGATCTGGTTTGGTGTTGTAGCCGTTATCATGATTGAGATGGGTATGATCACGCCTCCTGTCGGCATGAATGTATTTGTCGTGAAAAGTATTGCCGGTGATGTGCCCATGGCCACGATTTTTCGCGGCGTCCTGCCATTCTGGTTTGCAATGGGGTTCTGTCTGCTTTTGCTCGTACTTTTCCCCCAAATTGCATTGTTTATACCCCAGGCGATGTTCTGACTTTTTCAGCGAAATACAAGTGTCCCGGCCAACTGCGCAGCGGTTGGCCCGGACACTTGCCTCTACCTCCTGTTCCACCCCAATGAACGAGACATTTCAGCTGCGGCCTCTTGTACATGAATGGTGCAGAAGGTCAGTTTCTCCTCCTTAAGACGGCTGGCAGGTCCAACGATTCCGAGCGACGCCACCACTTTGTGGGTCTGGTCACGAATCGGTGCTCCAACCGCATTCACACCTGGTAAGTAGCCGCCAAGATCGACAGCATAGCCTAAACGCCGAATGTCCTGGAGTTCAGCTCTCAATATCTCAGAATCAACGTAAGCGACGTCCACGTCCCATTCGCAAAGATTTGGAGGGACGGATTGCAACGCGTTGGCGCAACGGACTGCAAATCCGTTGATCAACGCGTTGCAAATCGTTGAGGTCGCGACTGTGGCGGCAGCTGCGGAGAATTAGGAGGTGCGGGCGAACGACCAGGGCAAGAGTTCGTCGATCCGCGACTGCGGGTGACCGGTTGCGATCGCTTCGAGGGTCGCTTTCATCCAGGCGTAGGGCTCCACGCTGTTGATCTTGCAGGTGGCGATGAGCGAAGCTATGCGGGCCCATGAACGGCCACCTTCGTCGTGACCTGCAAATAGACTATTTTTGCGCGTCAGAGTCAGCGGTCTGATTTGATTTTCGACGGGGTTAGTGTCCATCTCAACGCGGCCATCGTCGAGAAACAAAGTGAGGCCAGCCCAATGGTTCAGCAGATAGGCGATCGCCTTGCCCATCTCGCTGCCCGGCGACAGGCGGGCGGCTTGCTCGCGCAGGAATCTCTCGAGTTCGGCGACGAGCGGCCGTGATCGCTCGTTGCGCGCCTTTTGTCGGATCGCGGCGTCGGAGCCACGGATCTCCTTCTCGATTGCATAGAGCGCGGCGATGCGCGCGAGGACGGCTTCGGCGATGGGTGAGCCGGCCTTCGGAGTCGCGGCAATGATCTCGCGCCTGGAGTGGGACCAGCATGCGGCCAGCCGCAGCGGCGCGCCGCCTTGACGCTCGAGTCGTGCGAGCCTGTGATAGCCCTGGTATCCATCGACCTGAAGGATGCCGTCGAAGCCGTCGAGGATATGCTCGGCATGTTTGCCACTGCGTCCTGGCGCGTAGTGGTAGACCACGATTGGTGGATCAGCGCCGCCGTGGCCGCGATCGTCGCGCAGGACAGCCCACAGATAGCCGGTCTTGGTTCGACCCCGGCCCGGATCGAGCACGGGCGCCCTGGTCTCGTCCATGAACAAGCGGCCCGATTGCTTCATCACGACGCTCATGCGCTCGATCAACGGCGCGAGGTGGAAGGCGACCGTTCCCATCCAATCCGCCAGAACGGCACGATCGATGAGGATGCCATGCCGGGCCAGAACCTGGGACTGACGATAGAGCGGCATGTGCTCGCTGAACTTGGCGACCGCCACCTGCGCCAGCATCGCCTCGGTGGGCAGGCCACCCTCCACCAGATGGGCGGGCGCCGGCGCCTGGCGCACGCCAGCGCATCCTGTCGCGCAGGCGTAGCGCGGTCGCACCGTCTCGACCACGCGATACTGGGCCGGCGTCACGTCGAGGCGTCTGGAGCGATCCTCGCCGATCCGGACCATCTGGCCGCAGCCGCAGGGACACTCGAGGCTCTCGGGTTCGATCACCTGCTCAATGCGCGGCAGGTGCGCGGGAAAGGCGCGGGCGGCGCGGCTGGCCCGGCGGCCCGACGGTGCCGCGCCGGTGCGGCGCGCACGATCGTCTTGGCGCTCCTGGACTTCGGCGATGGCGATCTCGATGTCTTCGAGCACCAGCTGCATCTGATCGGGATTGAACTTCTCCGAGCGTTTGCCGAAGCGTGCGCGCTCGTACTCCTTCACGAGCAGTTCGAGACGGTCGACGATCTGTTTGGACGCAGCCAGTTCGTTCTCGACATGAAGGCGCGCCGTGCGTTCGTCATCAGCGCGACGACGCTCGGCTGCGAGCATCGCTTCCTGCGCGCTGAAGAGCGCTCGCAAATCGGCGGGCAGCGCTGCAAGACGGGCGGGATCAATGGCGGACGGTGGCACATCCGCAAGCTATCATCCCGAGGCGCCGTGCGAAACAAATCGTCAGCCCCCGAGTCAGTTCGCCGCAGCTGGTGTTGCGACGATCCGTTCGCCCACACGCTTCCAGTTCAGCCCGTCAAACAGCGCTTCGAACTGCACCCGCGTCAGATGCATGACGCCGCCGCTGATCTGCGGCCACTCAAAACGGCCAGCGCGACCAAGGCGCTTGTAGATTAGAACGAGGCCCGTGCCGTCCCATAGCAAAATCTTCAGCCGGTCGGCGCGCTTCGAACGAAAAACCACAATCAGGCCCGAATGCGGATCGAGCCCGAGCGTGTTCTGCACGAGGCCGGCCAGCGCGTCGTGCCCGCACCGGAAATCGACAGGACGTACAGCAAGCACAATCCGCAGTCCCTGCGCCGGAATGATCATGCGCCGCGCTCGATCGCGGTCACGATCTCCGCGATCCGCACCGCTGACACGTCCGCGTCCAGGCGAACCGAAACCTTGCCAATCGTAATCTCGACAGGCCCCTCGTTCTTGCCTGACGCCGCTGGATCACTCAACTCGATCGACACGAAATCCGCCGCTTCGTCCGTGACCAATGCGATCCGGCCGGCACGCGCCAATCTGCGCCACGTCGTCAATTGCTGGGCCTTGACACCATAACGCCGTGCGACATCACATACGCGGGCGCCAGGCTTCATGGTCTCGAAAACAGCGCGCCCCTTGGTCTCCGCAGACCACAACCGGCCTCCAGAACGGGTACGGCGCGCAAGCTTCCCTACAAAACCGTCGGCTTCGGCTTCCTCGCCCGATAGCTCCATCGCCCTCAGTCTCCTCCTGGCTGCCTGAACAACCAAGAATCGCAGACCACAAACCGAGGGGAAACCCATCAATCAAATGGGGACAAAGCTTCGCTTACGAATCAACGATAGTTTCCGATGTGAAGCGCTTGAGGGGTTGCGAAAGGAGCTGGGACAGTTGCGCCTCTTCTATGAACGCAAGCAGGGCTTTTCCGTTTGCAGAGCAATGCAAAGGGGCACTGCCGCCGACGCGAGAAGCAACACGCATCGGTTCGGTGCTTTCGTTTTTCGCGAGGTAAAGAAGCTCCGAACCGTGCAAGACAGAAAGGGTTACCGTTTCCCCCGTCTTTTCCATCAGAGCCTTCATGTGGGGCGAGCAAACCTTCACCAGATCTAACTGAGCGAGCTTAGTTCCGGCAAGCCGAACGAGTGCGAGCCCGAGCCGGTATTTTCGAGTCTCAGGATGCTGCTCAACGAAACCTGAGCTGGCGAGGGTGCGAAGCAGATTGTGAACTGTAGCGCTGTTAATATCGAGTATTCTTCCGATTTCGCGTACCCCAAGCCATTCAACATCGGTCGTGAATAGCTCAAGTAAGGCAAGCGCTTTTGAGACCGTTTGTACTGTGCCTTGTGGCGAATTGGACTTCTGAGCCATAGTCCTCTCATTCTTGCGAATCGCTGCCTTCCGGTGGTTGTCATATACCAGATCATCTCGATCTCGTGAGTGGTCGACGGATGATGGCCACTATAGTCCTTCCTATCGGTGAGTCTTGCCAGCCATGCTGCATCCCCTT
>NZ_JBDQQS010000038.1:0-7775 GCF_039888615.1 Hoeflea sp. CAU 1731
TAGAACAGTGCCGCCTGACATTCCTTTCGCTTGCCCATCATCGCAATCAGCCTCCCAAATCACTTGAGAAACTGAATCAATCGACAAAGGCCTAATCAAGGCGACTTTTTCATCAAAATCAGCACGAAGGAGACGTTCATTCAACGATAGGCTGACACGCCGCCGCCCGCCAAAAGGGCGCTCGCCGGTCGGTCTCTGCGGACGCAAGCGCAATACTCGCATTTGTTGTTGCTGGGCCGGCTGTCGTCATGCTCGTCACCAAGCGTGACGAAGACACCCGCCACTGAGGCATTGCGAGGAGAATTACCATGTTCAAGGCCAACCGCTTTTTTCGGAGGGACTGCGGCATCGAGATGTCTCGACGACGTCAGAGACAGCATCTGGGCGATCTGTCCAGCCACCTGTTGCGCGACATTGGCATGACGATCCGCGTCAGCGACCGGCACTGGCGGGACAAGTAGTCTGTTTCGTCAGGCAGGAATGGAATGACGGGTCACGCGATGCACCGCTTCGATGATATCCGCAGCATCGGGGAGGTACGCCTTTTCGATATCCCGGTGGAAGGGAACCGGTACGCGCGGCGGCGCAACCCGAAGGATCGGCGCCCGTAGCCTGTCAAAGGCCTGTTCGGCAACGACGGAGACGACTTCGTTGTGCGAACCGCCGGTCTTGATCGCCTCGCTGACGACCACCAGCCGCCCCGTCCTGGATACGGACTCCAGGATCGTCTCCTCGTCCAGGGGAACGATGGTGCGCAGATCGATCACCTCGGCCGAAATTCCCTCGGCTTCCAGCGTCTCGGCTGCCGCCAGCGATCGTTTGGTCATCAACGCAGAAGCGACGATGGTGACATCGGACCCCCGGCGGGGGATCACCGCCTTGCCGATCGGCACGAGGAAGTCGTCGTCGTCGGGCACCTCCATGCGGCCGGCATGGTACAGTGCCATGTGCTCGAGGAAGAGCACCGGATTGTTGTCACGAATTGCAGCCCGCATCAGGCCTTTCGCATCGACGGCATTGGACGGCGCAACGATCTTGACGCCAGGAATGTTCTGCAGCCAGCTATGAAAATCATAGGCATGGCCGTGGAAGGGACCGACCCCGTATTTCGCACGCATGACAATCGGTACCGATATCGCCCCGCCGGAATAATAGTGCATCGCCCCGGCGTCCAGCCCGAATTGCTGTGTGACGAGCGCGAGGAATTCCAGGAACATCAGATCGACGATCGGCCGTTTGCCGCGCATGGCAGCACCCACTGCCGCTCCGACGAAAGTGCCTTCCGAGATCGGCATGTCGATCACACGGCCTTCCGCGCCGAACTCCTCCCACAGGCCGTTGGTCGATTTCAGTGGTCCACCGAAGGCGCCGACATCCTCGCCGAGGATGAAGACGTTCCGATCCGTGCGCATCTCTTCCGCAATGGCCGCGACACAGGCCTGCTGGAACGTCAATCTCGTCATGGGCGCTCTCCTTCCCTCGCCGTGTCCGGTGCGAAGACCAGTTCCGGGGCCAGATCCGCTGCCGTCGGCGCCGGATCGGCAATCGCCTGTTCCATTGACGTTTGCGCCTGCAGGCGTGCTTCCTCGTCCATCCGGTCGAGGCCGGCCTCGTCGAGGACACCTTCTTTGACCAGCCATGACCGGTAGGCGCGGATCGGATCGCGCTCCCGCCATTTTTCCACGATTTCCTGATCGCGATAGTCCTCGGCGTCCGAGTAGAAGTGGCCGGCGACCCGGTAAGTCACAGCCTCGATGGTCGTCGGACCATCGCCGGCGCGAGCCCTGGCAATCGCCTCCTGCATGGCGCCGTGGACAGCAAGGACGTCGTTGCCGTCGACTTCAACGCCCGGCATGCCGAAACTACGGCCACGTTCGGCCACCGACCCGCCGACACCCCTCTTCTGGTCAGTGGAGATGGCGATCTGGTTGTTTTGGCAGACAAAAACAACCGGCAATTTCTGCACCGATGCAAGGTTCATCGCTTCATGACAGTCACCACGGCTGGAGCCGCCGTCACCGAACACGGCGACAGCCACGTCATCCCGCCCATCCAGTTTCGCTGCCAGTGCACCGCCCGTCGCATAGCCGAGCGGCGGCCCGAGGGAACCGGAGTAAAGGCCGATCAGATTGTACTGGGCGGGACCACAGATGTCGCCGCGATAGCGTCCCATATTGTAGCCGGTCGTTTTCCCCATGGCGCCTGCAAGCAGGGTCCTGAGGTCCGCGCCCTTGGCATAGGCAGCAATGATTGTGCCCCGGTAATGTGGCGCCAGGACATCGTCTGGACGCAGCCCGTGGTAGACACCTGCCACCACGGCCTCCTCGCCTTCCAGACCGTGCCAGTGGCCGTCATGCTCGCCGATGACCGTATCGAGTGCACGTGACATGGTCATCAAATGATAGAGTTCCAAGTGGAGCTGGTTCGAGCCCGCCGTGCCCGTTGCCTGTACATTCTTCATGACTGTCTTTCCGGATCGATGCGCCCGATCACCGTGCCGACCGGCAGTTCCTCGTCGGCCCGGTGAAGAATTTCAGCAAGACAGCCGCCGCTTTCGGTCTCGACCTCCATATTCACCTTGTCGGTCATGACCTCGACGATGACGGCCCCCCTGTCCACGATGTCGCCAACCTTGTAGTTCCATTGCACGATGGTGGCTTCGGTCACGCCTTCGCCCACATCCGGAATAGTGATGTCGATCATGTTTCAGTTTTCCCGGTTTGCATTTCGCATGATTTCAGGTGTTTCACCGGATCGCCGACGATCCGAGAAAGGGTTTCGAGAAAAGCCGATGCCGCTGCACCGTTGACCGACCGGTGATCGAAGGACAGGCTCACCGGCAAAATGTGACCCAGCCTGAGTTTGCCGTCAGCTGCGACCGGCACCTGACGGATCGCACCGACTGCGAGTATGCCGACTTGTGGCAGCGGCACGACTGGCGTCGCAAACACCACCGAAGGAAAACCCGCGACGCTGCTCAGAGTAAAGGTCGCCCCTTTTGTCTCGGAAAGCTGCAGCTTTCCAGCCCGGGAACGGGCGGCAAGATCACGGGCGCAGACCGACACCTCATCGAGCGTGAGCTGTTCGACCGCCGGTATGACCGGAACGATCAGATCGCCACCATCCGTCGCCACCGCGAGACCGATATTGACCGAGCGGAAGCATTTCAGTTCCGATCCGTCGAAATGGGCATTGAACGACGGATGGTTTTGCAGGGCGACAGCGAGACATTTCACCAGCACATGGGTTGCCGTGACTTTGCCACGACCGACACTTTCGGAACTGAGGGAATCGAGGAAGGCAACCAGTCCGTCCACTGCGAATTCGGCGTGAACGGTAACACCGGCCGCCTCCTGAACCATGCGCAGCATGTTTCGGCTGGCCATGCGCTGCATGGTGCTGAGTTGACGGATTTCGTAATCCAAATTATCCTCCCTTTGTAACATTTGTTACTAATTAACTCGCCATCCGTCAATATGAAACCGTCATGTCGATAGTAGAACAAATTGTTGATGACAAATTCTTTTTAGTAACATATGTTACATATAGATCGTGAAATTCACACTCGATCAGGGAGGAACATCATGAAAATTCAGCACACGTTGGCAGCTATCGGGATGTCCGCAGTCATGGGATCGTCGGCATTGGCGCCGGTCTCTGCACAGGATACCGTCAAACTCACGCTAGGCCACGTCGCCCCGCCGCAAACCACCTATCATCAGGCTGCCGAACGCTTCGCCGACAATCTCAGGGAGCTTTCCGGTGGCACCATGTCCGTAGAGATCATTCCGGGCGGAGCACTGGGCAGCCCTCCGGAAATGTGGGTTCAGACGCGGACCAACTCGCTCGATATCCATCTCATCGATATAGGCGCCATCATCATGATGAAAGAAGGTGCGCCCTTCCTCGTTACCTGGGCGCCATTCCTGTTCAAGGACCAGGCGCAGTTCCACCGCTTCCTGGACTCCGACAAGTTCAAGGAGATGATGGCTGACGTTCAGGAAAGGACCGGCGTCGTCTATGCCGGTTTCGTCGGCGACCGCCCGCCACGTGCCGTTTCGACCAAGAACACGCCGGTCAAGACTCCGGCGGACCTGAAGGGCCTGAAGATCCGGACACCGGGTCACCCCTTTATCATTCAAGCCTTCGAGAGCTGGGGCGCCACCGCAACGCCGCTCAAGGCATCCGAACTGGTACTCGCACTCAAGACAGGCCTCGTCGATGGTCAGGACAACGGCGTTATCGATTTCGTCGGAGCGGGCTATTACGAGGATCAGGCGAATTACACGCCGATAGATTATCTGCGTTCGGGAGTTGGCGTGTTCTTCTCGCCGCAGTCCTGGGCCAACCTCTCCGAGGAGCAGCAAGGTTGGGTTCTCGAAGCCGCAAGCAAGGCCGGCGAAGACGGAAAGGCCATTTACGAACAGCAGATGAAAGATGCCTATGCAAAGCTCGATGAGCTCGGCGTAACTGTCACCGAACCTGACAGGGAAGCGTTTATGGAAGCGGTGTCGGGCATGATTGGCGGTCTCGACGGAAAGGCCTGGCCGGCCGGACTCTACGACGAAATGCACAATATGTGACATAGTGATCCTGCCGGGATGCCGGCAGGCGGTCGTTTGCAGAAATCGGCCGATCCTGCCGGCTGCGAAACTGCAACGAGACAGGTGAGATGGCAAAACGGTTTCACAGCCTGCTGACTAAGGCACTCTCGGTCATGCTTGCCGCGCTGCTTGTCGCCATGACGATGCTGGAGATCGTCCAGGTGATCATGCGCTATTTCGCCGGGTCGGGTTTTGTATGGACCGGAGATGTCACGGTCATCCTGATGCAGTCTCTCGCCTGGATCGGCGCACCGGCGCTTTGGCTGATGCGCGGCCACATCGCCGTCGAACTGATATCGGGCAGCGGGAAAGGCAGGGCATCTGCACTGGCACTCGTCGTCGATGCGGGGATCGTGGCCGGTGGCGCAGCACTCCTCTATTACGGGCAGGATGCGCTTGCCGCCTTTGCCAATATCGACATCCCGTCGCTGGGAACGACCGGCGATATCAAATACTACCCGATGATGGCGGGCGCCTTGCTGCTCGTCATCGCGGGCCTCCTTAATCTTGCGACCGGGAGCCGATATACCTCCGCTTCGGATCAGACTTCATGATTGCCGAACTCGCCACCCTATTCGGCGTCATGCTGATCGCCATTCTGACCGGCGTGCCGGTCTTTTTGTCGATGGCGTTCGGGGTAGTCGTCTTTGCCATCGCCTTCGCGCCGCTGATGTCGCCGCTGGTGGTCGTCCAGACATTTCAGCAGGGCCTCGACAACCAGGCTTTCACGGCCATCCCCTATTTCTTCCTGGCCGGCACGATCATGAATGTCGGCGGCATGAGCGCCCGGCTGCTCAGGCTTGCCCGCGCCATGATCGCCCATATCAGGGGCGGCCTTTCCCACGCGAACATCGCGGCCAGCGTCGTATTCGCGGGCATATCCGGATCGGCCGTTGCAGATGCTGCCGCCGTCGGTTCGGTCATGATCCCTGCCATGAAGCGGGATGGATACAGCCCCTCCTATGCAGCGGCGGTGACTGCCGCCTCCGCCACTATCGGGCTCGTCATACCACCATCCATCCCGATGGTGATCTTTGCCCTGTTCACCGGTGCGTCAGTAGGCTCGCTGTTCCTGGCCGGTATCGTTCCAGGACTTCTGATGGGCGCATTCCTGCTGGTCGCCTCCTACATCATCGCCCGCCGGCGCCGCTATCCAGCTTCGAAATGGCAGGGGACCGGTGAACTCATTGCTGCCTTCCGCGCCAGTTTTCTGGCACTGCTCATGCCGGTTCTGGTGATTGTCGGACTTGTCGGCGGATTCGCCACGACATCGGAGATCGGCGCCGTGGCCGCCCTCTATGCGACGATCGTCAGCACTGTGATCTATCGGGAAGCCAATCTGAAGCAGCTTTTCCAGGGCGTCGTGCAGGCGGCCCTCGACGCTGCTCGCGTGCTGATCATCATCGGCGTTTCAGGCGCCTTCATCTGGATCGTCGCCCGGCTCAGCGTGGCAAACAATCTCGCACTATTCCTGCTGGACATGCAGTTCGGCCCGACCACCATCCTCGCGCTGATCGCGCTTGGCCTCATCATCGCCGGCACAATACTCGAACCGGTGACGATCCTCGTCGTACTTGTACCGATGCTGGTGCCGGCTGCACTGGCAAGCGGCATTGATATTACGCATCTCGGCATCGTCGTCGTCCTTTCGACGTCGATCGGGCTGATCACGCCTCCGGTCGGGATCCTGCTTTACATCACCGCTGCCCAGGCGCAGGCGCCGGCGCTCCAAGTGGTACGGGAGACGATGCCGTTTCTACTCGCACTCCTTGTCCTGCTGACCACGATTGTCCTCGTTCCCGCCGTTACACTATGGTTGCCCGGTTGATTCACTATCCGAACGGAAATCCATGACCGCAAATCATCCCTCCGAACCCCGTCGGGACATACGCCTTCGCGATACGGTTGCCTACCGCCTCATCCTGACGATGAACCGGATGGTCAAGCCATTCATGGAGGAGCACAGCAGGCGGCTGAAGCTGACCCTGTCGGAATGGCGCGTGATCAATGCACTTGCCGCCAGTCCGATGAGCTCCGGAGAGGAAATCGCGCGATCGCTCAACATGGAGAAGATGACCGTCAGCCGGTCCCTGCGCAGCCTCGAAAAGGCAAAAAGGGTTTCGCATCGCAAGGACCCGGAGAATCTCAAACGCAACCAGTGGCAATTGACGGATCAGGGATGGGATCTTTTCGATACCTTGGCCCCGACTGCCCTGGAGCACCAGGACAATTTTCTCTCCAGGCTGACGGCCAGGGAACGGGAGACGCTGTCACGCCTCCTCGGCAAGCTTGTCGAGTGACGACGTCAGCTATTCGCCTTTTGTCTTGTGCTCCAGTGTGAGCCCCTTTGCGGTCCGCGGAGTGAAACCTTTCCAATAGGTGTGCTCGGGCTTCTCGGTCCCGTCGTCATTGAGCGCGACCACCCCGTCGCCGGAGTTCTCGACCACGTCCAGATAGGTGACCAATTCGCTGTCACGCTTCAGGTATTCGCCGAAGAAGGCGATGACAAAGTGCTGGGTGATGTTGTTCACCCGTACGGTATCCCAGACAGCGTCCGCGTAGTATTCGATGGGAACGAAATCGAGATGCTCCTACGGTTCCCAGGATTCGGCCGGAGCCGGCATCGGCGCGGCCGCATTGTGGTTGGCGAACTGGAAGGTAAGCAGATACCGATCCGTGTTGACCGCGCCTTCGAAGATCGCCCGGGTTCCTTTTTCATAGCCGGAGACATCGTCGTCGCTGTCGGCGATAAACAGCATGGGAAGGCGTATTCCGGCGAGCCCCTCCGCATCCCAGAACCCCGTATTCATGCTCCATGTCTGCGACATAGATGGAACGTCTTGAACGGGCCAGGATACCGACATTCGCTGAAGTCTGATCGGAGGTCCACTCCGGGTCGAAAGCCGAAGCGCACTTGACGGATGAAAATGGCACTTTTTCGCCGTCGAGCCGGTGACGCAATTGAAACAGTGGGAAATATATTGGATGTCCACTTTGAGTTCCACTCGGTCAGAAACCTGACAGTCTCCTGACGGCCCCAATTTGAACATTAGAGCAACGGGCGATTAGTATGCAACGCATCCTGTTGATCTGAAGTAGTTCCAGCATTCTTGCGGTGTGAACAGGCTGCAGACATGTCCGACGGCCTTCCAAAGGTCTTCATATGTTCGG
>NZ_JBDQQS010000039.1:0-7437 GCF_039888615.1 Hoeflea sp. CAU 1731
GGGGGATGTCCTTCTGCGGTTGAGAGCAGAGGCATCATGATTATCAAAAGCGGAAATCCGAAAATGAATCACCAGAACAACAGCTTGAAACCCAGAACTCCGCATAATGGTGACGCGGCATATTACGTTCTCAGTTACCTCGAACAGGCCTTCCCGATCCATGCCCAGAAGCTGGTCGAGATCGACGGGAACATGGTGGCCGAGCCACTTCGGGATGCGAATGGCGCGCTGGTCGTCTCGCGCGAGGCCGAAGCCTTGCGCGATGCCGCCATGATGGAGTTGATGGCCCTGGCACCGATCCCCTCGGCGCTCGACCAGATCCTCTGGGCCTTCGGCGACGAGGCCGTGGCCGAGGTGACGGGACGGTCCATCCGTCCCCTGAAATTGCCGGACGGCGCGCTCTTCATCGAGAAGCGGTCCGCCAGCAGCAATTCCTCGGAAACCCGCGCCTTTGTGGATGGCGAGAAGGATATCCTGATCTTCTCCGATGCGGGTGGCACCGGTCGGTCCTATCACGCAGCACAAACGGCGAAGAACCAGAAGCGGCGTCGGCACTATCTGCTTGAACCGGGCTGGCGCGCCGATGCGGCGATCCAGGGGCTTGGGCGCACGCATCGCTCGGCTCAAGTGTCAGCGCCATTCTTCCGGGTCTGCACCTCGGATGTGCATGGCGAGAAACGCTTCACCTCCACGATTGCCCGGCGGCTCGACCAGCTCGGTGCGCTCACCAAGGGCCAGCGCGAGACCGGCTCGCAAGGCATGTTCCGCGCCGAGGACAATCTCGAAAGCCCGATCGCGCGGGCCGCACTCCGGGGCTACTACGCCGATCTGGCCGCCGGGCGCGCCGGGGCGATGAGCTACGCGCACTTCACGGACTGGACCGCCTTGCGGCTGATCGATCAGGACGGGGTGCTGATGGAAGAGCTGCCGCCAATCCAGCGGTTTCTGAACCGGGTCCTCGCGCTGCCGATCCACATGCAGAATGCGCTTTTTGCCGAGTTCATGGCCCGCATCGCAGATCAGACCGAACGCGCCCGCGCCGCCGGCACGCTCGATCTCGGCGTCGAGACGTTGCGTGGCGAGAGGATCGAGCAGGTCTCGACGGAGGACCTCTGGACCTGCCCGCGTTCCGGGGCGGTGACACGGATCATCGGGCTCGAGGTGACCGACCCGGTTCATGTCCTCTCGGCAGAAGAGGCACTTAACCGCAATCCGGACAAGAGCGCGATGATCAACCGCGCCTCCGGGCGCGCGGCACTGATCTCGTCGCGGCCCATGCAGATGTATGACGAGGAGATCGTCACGCTCATGCGTAAAGTCACGCGGCCAACCGGGTCGACCTACGTGGAAGAGGCGAAGTTCGGAAACTCCGCCTGGGAGCAGATCGAAGCGCTCGAGTTCCTCCGCCTCTGGAACGAAGAGGCCGATAGCCTGCCGAAAGTCAGCACGACAAAGCTCTACCTGCTGACCGGCTTGCTGCTGCCGATCTGGAAGGACATCCCCTCGGGCAACGAACGCATCTACCGGGTCACGCCTGAGGGAAAAGCAGCCATGATCGGCCGGACGGTCAGCGAGGATGGTGCCGCCGCTCTGCGCGCGCGGTTCATGATCGGCATCCGGAAATCCCACGATGAGATGCTGACGGCGGCACTCGGATCCACCGCGCCGGTAGATCTGGGTCGCGGCCTCACGCTCATAAGACGCCGGGTCGCGGGGGCGGCCCGCCTCGAGATCGACGGGGCCGACCGCGGTTCCATCGACGGGTTGAAGGCCATGGGGTGCTTCACGGAAATCATCGCTTTCCAGCTGAGGGTCTTCGTCCCGCATGGAGAGGGCGTCGATACCGCAGCGATCCTGGGCAGGATCGCGGGGAAAGGCGCGTTCTCGGCTTCCGATCGGGCCGCCTGAAGCTGGAACCTGCGTACGCCTGTTGGTTGCGGACTGGTGTTGGCGCTCGCGAGGCCCGGGACACTCACAAAACAGACAAGTGCCAGGCAAATAGGTCCGCGAGAAAGAAAGAGAGGGCTTTTGGGTTTTGCGATCCCATGAGGGGTCGAAAAGCAATCCCGGATGCGCTGGCAGGAAGCCCCGCACCGGCAACCCTTTGAAAGGAGAAGACCCAATGTTCGCAGGAACCCTGACCAAGACCCACGAAACCGCCGACGCCGCCTACACCGGCACGATCCACTCCGCGCGGTTCGACATCGCGATCCAGCTGGAAGCCCGGACCAAGATGTCCGAGCGCAGCCCGGATTATGATGTGACCGCGGTGAACAAGTCCGGCCGCAAGGTGCGCATCGGCACGGCCTGGAACGAGACCGGCAATGCCACCGGCAACCCCTACCTCTCGATGCAGCTCGACGTCGGCATCGGTCCCTTCCGGGTCAACGCCGTGCAGACCAAGGAAGCGCGCGAGGCGGCAACCGGTGAATTCGAAATCATCCCATTGGTGTCGACCGGGGCGATGAAATCCGGCTCGATCTCGGGTGAGCTGACCGCGCTGGACGCAGACAATGCCTTCACCGGCTATGTCGCCAACATGATGTTCGATCTCGACTTCATGCTGATCGAAAACACCTTCAAGTCCGAGCAGACCCATCCCGACTACCGGATCGAGGTCAGCTCGCCGAAAGGTCATCCGATCCGTGTCGGCTCGGCCTGGATGGCGAAAAGCGCCAGGACCGGCAACGAGTATGTCTCGCTCCTCATCAACACGCCTGACGGCGACCTGCGCGTGAATGCGGTGCAGAACGAGGAGCAGCGCGGCGGCAAGACCTTCTCGATCATTCCCTTCGTCGGGAATGGCGAGCAGCCCCAGGACGCGGGTGCGGACTTGTCACTGGTGGCCTGACACTGTCGGAACATCTAAATACCAGAACATCGAAGGGAGCCGTGGAAACACGGCTTCCTTTTTTCTTTGTCGGGCATCTAGAAAACCAACTGCGATTGCCCGACTTCTTGCTCCTGAAGGCTGTAATCCGTGCCTGAAACGTAGCATCGCTTCAGAAGCTATTCCGGGAAGGTTTTCCTGGCAGCGGCCCGCCGCATCCAGTCACGACCGCCAAAGGCGACAAGCGCGAGATAGGTCGTTCCGGCGTCGATATCCGGCCTGAACACGATCGTGAGACGCTGCCCGGAGCCGCCGTGGCGCACCAGCCACCCGTCGAGTTTGCCGGACAGCCGCATGCCTGAGGTCGGATTGGACGCGATGGTTTGCAACAGCGCATCGACCTCGTCGAGGCGGCGCTCCGCGGCTGCGAAATCTCCATCCGTGACTTCGACAATGTGATCCACGATGCCGATGAGGTCCCGCTCGAAGAACGGGTGCCGGACAAAGCGCATCAGGATTTGCGAGACAGGGTCGCCAGATGCGCGCGCGCGCTGTCCGTGACCTTGGCGGCCTCCCCGATGGGCTCCCATTGGTCCAATGGCAAGGACAGGCGGCGTTCCAGTTCCACTTCCAGCAGGGCGTGATCACGCTCCCGCGCCGCCTTGGCTTTCGCCAACTCACCCGAGACCGCTGCGCTCATGTTGGGGTATTCGCCGGCCTCGACCAGTTCTTTGGCGAAGGCGTAGGCCGCATCGGTAAAGCTGACGGATTGTTTCTGGACTCCCATGACATCTCCTGTGGTGCTCCAACAGACTACCACTGGGAACGCCATCTCGCAATCGCGATCAGCAAGGCTGCCTCAACCCGTTAATGGGCCTGGCGGCCTCCCCTGCTCGGCTTTGCGTGTCGCAGGAGAGAACGGCCCTCCGGTCCGTCGCGCATTCGGCCCTGCGGCCTCACCGCGGCGTTGCTCTGCGGCATCCCGGCCTGTCCGCCGCGCGAGCACGTCGGGACAGGGCCACGCCTGCGGTCTCCGCTCTGGTCTGTTTTGCGGAGCAAAACGATCCCGTCGCTCCATCCGCCTGCGTGTCCCGATCCCGCCGCTTGCCTGCGCGGGTCGGCCAGGCCTCGCGTCAAAACACACACACACATGAGAGCGGCAGCATATCCTCCGGATGGCCCCCAAATCAGCCCGCCTCAAGGATCGCAAAACTTTTCGGCGACGGCAGCGCGGGTGGAAAGGGCAGTCCAGTGATCGAGGGCGTGCGGGTCGCTGACCTTGCGTCCGGAAAACTTTTGCGCCCGGCAAGCCGGCGGCTGCGCCGTCCCTGACCCGGGCAGATTCGGAAACCAGACATTCGGCCATGCCGCCACACTCCCGTGGTGGTCCCACAACCGAATCCTGGAGACTGATATGGCTTACGACCAAGCGAACACCTACGAGACCATCGAACTCTTCGGTCTGACCGAGAAGGACGCGGAACTGCCGATCCCATCCGACGACATCCTGAAGGACAGTATCGTCCGTGAGACCTTCGAGGCGCTGCTCGGGCAGCTGCGTAATACCGGGCTGGAGGGCGAGATCGAACCGCTGGCCCACGGGTTCGCCACGATCCTGCAGCGGCGCAAGATCGCCATCGGCAAGGAACTGGATCGCACGGCGGACAAGATTGGGGCGTTGACGAAATGCCACGACGGATCGGAAATCGCCGAGACGGCGCTCGAGGAGGCGCAGGCGCGTTTCCTGTATCTCCGCGAGATCGTCGGGGCGATCGAGGTGATGAGCGAGGCCGCGGCGGAATGCTACGAGATCGAGACCGGCCATGGCTTCATCCCGGCGGCGGGATCGCGCGCAAGCGCCCGCGCGCAGGAGACAGGTGCCGTTTTCGAAGCCCGGCAACTCCTGGAGCAGCATGATCGCGAGACGGCTGCAAAGTCGAAGGTCGAAGGGGTCCCCTTGATCGTCTCGGGGGCCACCGACTGGACCGATATCGATCTGATCTTCGCCACACTCGACAAGGTTCGTGAGCGGATCCGGCAGACCCGCAACCAGGACATCTTCATCTGCCACAAGGGGGCCAAGCACGGGGCCGAGATGATCGCGGCCCGGTGGGCCCGCGCCCGTGGTGTCGCGCAGGCGCGCTTCGATCCGCGCTGGTCCGCGCACGGACGGGCGGCTCCCTTCAAGTGCAACGACGAGATGTTGGACGACAGATTCGCCGCGACGGGTGTCGTGCTTTTCGGCGGCAACGGGGTGGCGCTGAACCTCGGACAGAAAGCCGAGGCAAAGGGTCTGACGGTGATGCGGGTGGCCGATCCGGCGAAGAAGACCGCGCAAGACTGATTGAGAGAGGGTCGCCTTCGGGCGGCCCTTTTTTGTGTTCATTGGTCCTCGCGACCTCTGAACTTCGCAGGGGTCTGGAGGCCAGATCGCGGGCAGGAATTCGACCCCTCCGGGACCGACGTTTCGATCCCGTCTCCAGCTGATCTCCCTCTTCTTGGCTACGACTTCGACACCAGCGACAGCGCCAACACGAGCAGAGCCGCCCGGCCGGGGGCCGTGCGGCTCTGCTTGATCCTCCGTTTGGACTTTCGGGATTCTTCAGGGGATCTGGGTGATCGGCAGGCATGCTGAAGAAATGTCGGGCCCCTGCAGGCGGTTTCACCGCCGGCACCGCGCTCGCAGGTTCCGGCCGTGCCAGCCTCCACCCGGAACACGAGACCCCCGGCACGCTGAGCGACATACCCCGGCGGCGGTCTCCTCCGGAGCCAGCCGACGGGGTTGCCGTCATGCGCGCCAAAGCTCCCGCGATCCGCCCATTCGGGTGCAGATCGCTGGGGCGGGTGCCGCGCATCGACCGTGCCGCCCGATGGCCGCCGCGTGCTCCGCGCGGAACACTCGCTGCGCGCCTGGGCCCGCCAGCCTTCATAGCGCTGGAACGGATTGCCGGCGACTCGCTTAGGACTGAGGACCACAGGCGGACCCTCGCGGCGCGTGCAAACCATGCCACCCCCATTCAGAGGGGAGTGGACAAAACATGGGGGTCATCTTCGTCGTTGCGGCCCGTGCTAAGGTGAGTTCTTTGCGTGTGGGGCTGCCATGGACGTACGGATTACAATCGAAACTACCTTCGACAACGGGGAGAAGCGCACTCATCAGCTTGACGGCATTTCACGACCCTACCGGGTGACCTGTCCAGACGGGATCGGGTTGCGCCTCGAGGATGGGAAGAGGGTTGTCGAACAGATTCAGCGGGCAATTCTTTGCGATCAGGTTGAGGAAATCATCCGAGAAAGCCGCGTATGCCCGGATTGCGCCTCGGTTCGTGCCATTCATGACTATCGCACGCGCGATCTCGACACGCTCTTTGGGCGGGTTCGGGTCAAAGCCGCGCGCTTGCGCCGCTGTTCGTGTGATGCCAGGTCAGCGGCGATGCCCGGCGGACCTATTTCTCCGCTGGCCTATTTCTTTCCTGACCGGGCTACCCCGGAGCTGCAGCGGCTCCATGCGGAACTCGGGTCCCGGCATTCCTTTCGCGAAGCCGCGCGGCTGATGAAAAGCTTCCTCCCCTGCCATCCGCCCCATCACACCACGGTGCGTGACCGGTTGGGAAGAGTAGCCGCGGGGCTCGAGAAAAGTCGAAGGGCATCAGGCGATCCCGCTGAAGCACTTCCCAAAGGGGGTTTGACGGTTTTTCTGGACGGTGCGCATATCCGCTGTCGACCGGAGTATCAGCAGCGACACCTGGATCTTGTGGTCGGTAAGATTGAAAGTCGCAATATGTGCCGACGATTTGGCTTGGTCGCCAATGCGACGGCATCGCCAGGCAGCCGGATGCGAGAAGAGCTGTCAGACTTTGGATGGAAGCCGGGCCGTCTGTTGACGGTAATCTCTGATGGCGAGCTTGCTCTCCCGAACCTCATACGGAATGCCATGGGTGGCGACGGCCAGGTGAAGCATATCCTCGACTGGTGGCACATCTCGATGCGTATTCGACATGTCGAGGCCGCCGTTCAGGGTCTGGTCCAGATACCGGGATTCACTGGAATTCCGGTGCTGTTCCAGCGCCCCGCGAAAAGCCTTCGCTGGTGGCTGTGGCATGGCAGAGCACGGGTCGCGGAAACTTATCTGAAAGGGCTCATGCACGATTGCACCCGCCTTGCGGAAGAACCTTTGGCTGTCCGCACCGCTGCCGCTCGTGTGCAGGCCCGATGCGGGACACTGTACACCTATCTCGCGAACAACATGGAATCCCTTGTCGACTATGGCCGACGGTACCGTAACGGGCTGCCCATCTCGTCATCTCGTGCCGAAGGATCAGTCGATGACATTGCCAATGCCCGCATGGGAAAGCGCAGAAGGATGCGGTGGTCGCCCAAAGGGGCTCACCGAGTAGCCGTCACAAGGGCCGCAGTTCTCGATGGTCGGCTGACCGTCGCAAACAGAAAACGCGCCGCATGACCCCCATGTTTTGTCCACTCCCCGAATCGCTGCCTTCCGGTGGTTGTCATATACCAGATCATCTCGATCTCGTGAGTGGTCGACGGATGATGGCCACTATAGTCCTTCCTATCGGTGAGTCTTGCCAGCCATGCTGCATCCCCTT
>NZ_JBDQQS010000004.1:0-329161 GCF_039888615.1 Hoeflea sp. CAU 1731
GCCGAGATCGAATAGTGTTCGGCCGCCGCGCGGCGCGACTGCCCCTTGGCAATGAAGTCCGTTACACGCCGGCGAAGGTCACTGGAAAGTGCATGGGTCATCGAATCATCTCCTCGACCCAAAAAATCACACCGCCGGCACAATTGGAAGCATCCCTGATTCACTCAAAGCACACGATGCTCTAGTTGCCAGTGGAGTTCAAAAGCTTATCTACGGGCGCAGAAAGACGTAGCCACAATCCGGCGGTATCGTAGCGCAAATCGAGTTCTCCGCCTATCTCTTGAGCCAGCATCTTGATGAGCCGTGATCCGAAGCCTGTTCGCGAGGGTTGGCGTACTGCAGGTCCTCCACTTTCCCGCCATTCCAAGTGGAACAGGCCGCGGTCGGATGACCAGCTCAAATCAACTTTACCATTGCTAGTCGAAAGAGAGCCATATTTCGCGGCATTGGTTGCAAGTTCATGGATGGCCAGTGAAAACGATTGAGCCTGGCTGGATCCTACTGCAATCGACGACCCCTGGATAATGATACGCTCGGGCGTTGGCCGGTGCGGAGCGATCGCAAGCTCCACGATGTCAATAAGCGCACCTCCGGATAAATTGGCGCCGGCCAGAGCGCCCTGAGCGGACCCAAGGGCGCTGAGACGGCCATGGAAAACTGCCATTGCTTCTTCACCAGCTGCCTCGGACAGCGTTTGATTGGCAACGGCGCCAACCATTGTAAGGGCATTGCGGACTCGGTGAGCGAGTTCCTTGTTCTTGACAGTCAGCTCTTTCTCGATTTTCACGTGTTCCGTAACATCCTGCCCCTCGACGAAAATTCCGCTAACGGTGTTGTCGGGTTCGAAGATGGGCTGATAGATAAAGTCCAGATAATGAGTGCTTTCTGATCCGTCCGATACCAGAGACGCAGGGATTCTCCGACCTACGTACGGCTTGCCGGTTGCTCTGACTTCGTTCAGCAAATTGACGAAATTCTGCTTCTGGATCTCCGGAAGCGCGTCGACCACAGGCTTGCCAATTACATTGCGGTCGCCGATCAGTTTGCGGTAAGCCGCATTGGCCAGTTCAAAGACGTGATCCGGGCCACGCAGCACTGCTATGAAGCCCGGTGCGTGTTCAAATTGCCGCGCCATAAGTTCTGATCTGTTCCTGAGCTCTTCGGCGTAGAGATGTTGCCTGGTTACGTCCGTGCAGACGACCAGAACACCGCCTACTGCGTCGTCAAGATCGATCGGCGAGTATCCATAGGTCCACCAGACTTCCTGCACGCCGCCGTGCCTCTTGATAGGGACCATCTGGTTTTCATTCCAGGTGGCTCCTTTCCCGGCCATGACATATTCGATCTGGGGACCAATGATGTCCCATATTTCCGCCCAGCTATCACGGCCTTTTGCCCCCAAGGCTGAGGGATGCATTTCCGGGCCCATGGTTTTTCGATAACCGTCGTTATAGAACTGGATAAGGTCCGGGCCCCACCAGATGAACATCGGATGCTGGCTGTTGAGCACCAGTCTGACTGTCAGCCGCAAGCTCTGCGGCCAGGCGTCAGGAGGTCCGACAGGTGTTGCGGACCAGTCGAACGCCCGGATCAGAGCCCCCATCTCTCCGCCGCCGTTTAGAAAATCAATTGCGCTACCTATTACCGGCCCCTAAAATTCTGCAAAACATCAATAGTGATTGGTATATCCTAGCACCCCCTTTGGCGACATTGTATCTAAACAATGTCGCACGACCCAACACTTATTACCCGGACATGTACAACTTTCAGTAGCCGGCATGTCTCTGAGAACTTTCGATAGATTCGCGGGCTGCTTGATCATCGGGTATTGCCGGATCAGTTTATCGCGGATCTTTGGCGCGCCCCAGGATGAATGCTCGCGCTTGAGACCGAGGATGCAGCGCTCGATCTGGACGGGAAGCCTGTTGGCCTGGCGATAGGGCCGCCGCGCGACGCCATCTGCTCGCCTTCAAGCAGGCTGGATTTGAATTTGAGACGTTCATCCATTGGTCTACACTCTTTCCAAGGCATTCGGGTCCCCCAAATGCGCGTTGTGTAAACCATCTGTCCGGAATGAAATGTCAGCTATCTCTCGATAAGCTCCTCAAATAGTTAGAAAAAGCAGAGCGTGAACGTGAGACGCTTATGAGTCCGTTGCACGTCGCACTTGGCCTGAAACCTGCAGTCCCATTCACGAACTCCCAAGTCACCCGACAACCCTCAAATCAATAAGCGCCTGCGTTCCCGCATCGACGGAAGCCAGCGCGCGGTCCAGCGCGGCGGGCAAATCCGCGACTCCGCCCACCGTTTCGGCGTGTCCGCCATTGGCGCGGCAGATCGCGGCGTAGTCCGGGCTCGGCGAAAGGTCGGCGAGGAACATTCCGTCGGCTGCGGCTGCGGCGCCCTGCGGGTACATGGCCAGCGTCGAATTGCGGACGGCGCCCCATCGGCCGTTGTTGAAGATAATCGCCAGCACCGGCAATTTGTGGGCCGCAGACGCCCAGTGGCAGGCGACCGGATTGTTGAACATGTATGCGCCGTCGCCGAGCATGGCGACGACCGGTCCGGGAGCCTGTTCGTCTCGTGCCTGCGCCGCCTGTATTCCGAGCGCCGCACCGAAACCGAAGCCGAGCCCGCCTGCCGGCGTGAAACCGTAGAACTGGCCGGGCCGCTCGAAACGTGCAAGCTCCGTCTTGAATGAGTACTCGTTGACCACGATCGCGTCCTGCGGCAGCTGGGCTGCAAGGATCGCACTCGCTGATTCCGCAGTCAGCCGGTCCATGTCCAGCTTGTCGGGCGAAAGGCGCTTCTCGCGTTCCCGGCCGACGACGCGACGCCTCTTCTCGATGCGGGTCAGATCGGCCGGTCCCGGATGGCCGAGCGCCTCCGACAAGGCCCGGAGCGCCGCGGCCGGACCGGACGTGATCGATTCCGCGGCGGGAAAGCTGCGGAGCGGGTAGCGCGAAAACAGCGGGTCGTGATCGATCTCCCAGAGGACGCCCTGCGGCTTCGGCTGCGTCACCCTCGGTATCCACGGTACGTCGCAGGCGATCGACAGCAGAAGATCGGCTGCCCCCAACAGATCTCTCGTGTCGAAGCCGAGAGCCATGGGATGGTCGAAGGGCAGATTGACCGAGCGGGGATTGAACTGCACAACCGGCAACGCCCAGGCGCGCGCCAGTTCGTCGAGCAGGGCGGCAGCCGCCGGTTCGCGACCGGCGTTACTCGTGACGATCACCGGATATTCCGCCTTGCGGATCGCATCGGCCAGTCGCGCGATCGCCTCGCTGTCGGGAGCGGCGGCGGAGACCCGGCTGCGGGCCCGGTCGGGACGATCAGGCGCGACGCGCGCCGCCAGCAATTCGCGCGGCAGGGAAAGATAGACAGGGCCCGCCGGCGGCGTTGATGCAATGTCGAGCGCCCGTATGGCGACATCCTCGACCTGCTCGGGATGGCGCAGTTCGAAATCCCATTTCACAGCTTCGCGTATCATGCCGCCCTGATCGAACATTTCCTGCGCCCAGTGAATGAACCGGGTCCGCGTCCCCTCGGGGCCATCCTCGGTCAGGGGCGTTCGGCCGGCGCTTAAAAGCAGCGGCACGCCGTCGCGAATGGCGTTCAACGCCCCGCAAACCATGTTCGCCGTGCCGACGCTGACATGCACCATCGCCGCCTGCGGGCGATTGCTGCGCAGCGCGTCGCCGTGCGCCATGGCGACTGCGAGGTTCTCATGCGGCACGGTGAACGCCTTCGGAAGCTTTGCGCCTGTCATTGGCGCGCGCTCATAAGCTTCCACGATCGAGGGAAAATCGGTTCCGGCCACAGCGTAGAGCGAATCCACGCCGCCTTTCGTCAGCGCCTGCAGATAGGCTTCGGCGGCGAGCACGCCTTGCGTCTCCCCGGTGTTCTCGACAGGTTCTTTCAAGCTGCTAGCCTCCCTGGATTTGTTAGTACATTATGCGTGAAACTGGCAACATTTAAAGTGAAAACCAACATATCAGCACAGTAAAACATCTCGAAAACGCTAGAATTCAGGGAATATGTGCAATTCAGCACGATGGAAAATTTGTCATGACAAACTTGCCTCATGTAGGTTACTCTTATGGAGTATAACGCCTGAGGCACAAAGTGCCGGTATCGGGAAAGAGGAAGGAACAACGATGACATACAGACCATCTTTCAGCCGCAAGCTTCTCGGCGCAGCAGTGATTGCTGCAGTCACCGCCTTTGCGGCCGCGCCGGTTTCGGCACAGACGCTCGGACTGGGAACAACCAAGGGCGGGGCCACCGGCCAGATTGGCACCGCGCTTTCGCAGGTGATCTCGCTGAACACCGATCTCCAGGTTATTCCGCAGGTCAGCGCCAATACTTCACAGTACATTCCGCTCCTGGATTCAGGCAAAGTGGAGTTGGCGATCGCCAACTATCCCCAAACCTACTACGCCGTCACAGGCACCGGCATGTCCAGCGAGCCGTCGGAGAACCTGAGGCTCGTCGCCACCATGATGCCTTTCTATGCGGCTCTGGTCGCTGCGGAATCCAGCGGCATCGAGAGCTATGCCGACATCAAGGGCCACAAGGTGCCGCGGTACAAGGAAAACTCGCTGGGAGATTTCGTGGTGCGGGCGGCGCTTGCCTCCGGCGGACTGACCTATGACGACGTGGAAAGCGTTCCGATCGCCAATTTCCCGCAGCAGTATGAAGCCTTCAAGGACAAGCGCATCGACGTGTCTATCGCGGCGCTGGGATCCCAGGCCACATTCGACCTCGAGGCGTCGCTCGGCGATATCCAGTTTCTGCCCGTGCCGGAAGATGCGCTGGCGAAAGTCCAGGAATTTTTGCCCGGCGCTTATCTGTATGAGGTGGAAGCCAATGAGGATCTTCCCGGCCTCGACGAGCCTACACGGGTGTTCGCCTACGACTATCTGCTGTTCGCCAACGCGGATGTCGACGATGAAACCATCAAGACGGTCACCAAGGCCGTCTACGAAGGCGCCGATGATCTGAAGAAAACAGGCCCGCTGTGGAATGGCTTCAACCCGCAGATGATCGGCAAGAAGGCCGACATTCCCTATCATCCGGGGGCAATCGCGTTCTTCAAGGAACAGGGGCTTGAACAATAGCCTGAAGAACAGTTCAAACGAACTGATGAAAACCGGGGCTCCAACCCCGGTTTTTTCATGTGTCCGAAGCTGTCGCCACTTTCTCGTCCCGGGCCGCTTCGGCGACTGTGCGGGTCTGAATGAAGTAGATGGCGAGGATCGCCAGGCCCAGGCCGGAGACGGAGAATTCCAGAAACGCCGGGCCGATCTGCCGCAACGGCGCAATGATCAGCAGCCCCACGACGATCCAGAGCGCCCGAATGGGCCAGCGCAGCGGCGTGAGGGCGTGGCCGACCATGCCGCCGCAAACCAGCAGCAGCGCCGTGAGAGAACTGACGAAGACATAAGCGATCTCGTACCAGTGGCCTTCCATCAGTAGACCCGGCTTGTAGACGAAAAGGAAGGGCAGGAGATAGGCGACCCATCCGAAACGCAGCGCCTGCATGCCAGTCTGCAGTTGCGGCGCGCCGGAAATCGAGGCCGCGGCGAAGGCGGCGAGCGCGATCGGCGGCGTGATCATCGACAGCATGCCGTAATAGAAGACGAACATGTGCGCGGATAGCGGCTCGATACCAAGCTGCACCAGCGCCGGGGCGGCCATTGACGCCAGCAGCAGGTACACGCCTGTCGTCGGCAGACCAAGGCCCAGCACGATCCCGACGAGCCCCGTTATCACCAGGAGTCCGAAGAGGCTCTTCCCGCCAAAACCGATCAGAAAGAAGGACAGGGAAAATCCGAGGCCGGTCGCCGACAACAGGCCGATGATCATCCCGGCCGCCGCGCAAATCAGCAGAATGTCGCAAATCTGGCCGCCGGTTTTCGTGACGTTGGCGGCGATCTCGCGCGGGCTGAGCTTCGGTCTGCCTCTGCCTGCGAGCCAGAGACTTCCGGATATGATGACAAGAACGGCAATGGACCAGATAGCCGCCACTTCGGCACGCTTGTTCCACGTGAAGATGCTTCCGATCAGAACGACAATCGCGATCAGGGGCAGCCAGCCCTTCGCCAGGACGGACCGTATCGTTTCCCGGTCCAGCCAGTCCGCAGCGCCGTGCTTGTCGCGACGCGCGATGAAGTCGATCTGCGCATAGATAGAAAGATAATAGATGATCGCCGGTATGATGGCGGCGAGGAGGATCGACCGGTAGGGCATCTGGAGCAGTTCGGCCATCAGGAACGCTGCTGCTCCCATCACCGGCGGCGCGAGTTGACCGCCCGTCGAGGCGACAGCCTCGATCGCTCCGGCCTGAGCGGGTTTGAAACCCGATCGCTTCATCATCGGAATGGTCATCACGCCCGTCGACATCACGTTGGAGACGGCGCTTCCGGAAATGGAGCCGAAAAGACCCGATGCGACGACCGCGACCTTGGCCGTGTTTCCAGGGCCTCTACCCGCGACGCGCATCGCCGCCTGAGTGAAGAATTCGCCGCCGCCGATCGCCAGCAGCAAGCCGCCGAACAGCACGAAGATGACGACGACGAAGGCGGCGATCTGCAGGGCCGGTCCCCAGGTTCCTCCGCTGTCGGTGCCAACGAACCGCATTACGTCGCCAAATTCCATGCCGCGTCCGCGCAACGGGCCCGGCACGTAGTCGCCGTAGAGCGCATAGAGCAGCATCAGGAAGGTAATGACGACAAGCGTCCATCCGACGACCCTTCGCAGTCCTTCAAGCACCAGAATGGTGACGAGGATGCCGAGAATGAGGCCTTCGGTGGGATACTGGTAGACGTCTTCCGTCAGGACGGGAAAGCGAATGTAGACATATATGCCGAGCCCGATCGAGGCGATGGCCAGAGCCGAATCGAGCAATTGCCGCGCCGGGCGTTTCTCGCTCATGTCACGGGCGAAAACGACAAACAGGGCTGCGCCCAGCATGAAGGCCGCAACCTGTTCGGGGTAGACCAGAAACCCCATTCTCTGGGGAACGGACAAAACCCAGACAACGGCGATCACCGGAACCAGAAACGAAAAAGCCGACACCAGTGCTTCAAAGGCGGGTTTGACCGGATTCAAAGCCAAGGCGTTTCTCCGCTAAAACTTGATCATAGCATGAAGAAAACCGCCCCGGCGCAGGGGCGATTCTCTTTCGACTGCTGTCAGTCGCAGGTATCGGCGGGCGCTTCGTCGAACTTCGTCCACTCACCGTCCTTGATTTCGATAACGTAACCGGCGAGTTCCGCGTCGTTGCCGTCGAAGCAGACGTCGTCGGCGAGGATGCCGCTGAAGCGGATGCCCTTCATGCCGTCGGCCAGCGCTTCGCGCTCTTCCTGCAGCTTGTCCGGATCGCCGGTGGTTCCGGCTGCTTCCATGAGCTGCTTGATGAGGTAGACGGTGTCGTAGGCCTGTGCGTCGGAATGGTGAGCGCCGGCTTTCGGAATTCCGCGCTCATTGGCAAGTTCGACGAACTTGTCGTTGAAAGCCTGGCTTTCCGGGGTTCTTCCTTTCCAGAAACCGGCCATCATCAGCGTGCCGTCGCCGGCGGGGCCAAAGAGTTCGACGACATTGGGATCGGAGAAGATCTGCGAACCGATAACGCGGCCCTGATAGTCCTGGCGGTCCAGTTCAGCAATCAGCTTGGAGGCCGATCCGGGCAGGGCGGCGACTGCAACGATGTCCGGATTGCTCTGCAGGATCTTCGCCACCTGGGCGGAGAGGTCGAAGCTCTTGTACTGGACCGGGATCGGATCGCCATGTTTGATGCCGGCCTGTTCCAGCAGCGCCGGATAGAGCTTGGTGCCGGCGGCGTTGGAAACGACTTCCTCCGAGATGTAGACGATCTCGGCGGTGTCCATCTTGATGCCGGCTTTCTTCATGGCGGCGAGAAGACGGCCGAATTGCTTGAACTCGTCTTCAGACAGGCGCCAGCCATAGCGTTTGCCGTCGGTCAGGCCCGGCGCCGAGGATGATGTCGGCATCATCAGTACCTTGAGGCGCTCGGCGTCGTTCAACGCAACCGAGGCTTCACCGGACGAGAATGGTCCGACGATGGCGAGCACCTTGTCGTCCTGCGCCAGTGAGCGTGCGGCGACTGCGGCCTGCTTCGGGTCGGATCCTGTATCGTAGCGGATTAATTCGATCGGCTTGCCATTGATGCCGCCGGCGGCGTTGATCTCGTCGACGGCGATATCCACGGCGACGACTGTCGGCTCGGCAGCGCTCTTCAGAACGCCCGCTGTTGCGACGATATTGCCGATCTTGATGGTTTCCTGCGACCATGACGGGCCGGCGCAGAGCGCGATAGCCGCGGCTGCGGCGAGGATACCTGCAGTTCTCTTTCTCATCTGGAAGTTCCTTTTCTGCGTTGTTTTATGGTTGCTCTTCGAGCACACGCGCTGATCCGTCGCCGTCACTGCCTCCCAGATAGGCCTCGGTCAACGCCGTGTCTGTTGCGAGGGCCTCCGCCCGGTCCTCAAGTACTTTCCTGCCAAGCTCCAGGACATATCCGCGCGATGCGATGTCCAGCGCCATGCTCGTGTTCTGTTCGACGAGCAGTATGGCGATGCCGCCCTTGTTGAGTTCACCCAGAAGATTGAACAGCCGATCGACGTAGAGCGGCGACAGGCCGAGAGAGGGCTCGTCAAGCATGATCAGCCTTGGTCTGCCCACCAGCGCGCGTCCGATGGCGAGCATCTGCTGCTCGCCGCCTGAAAGCGTCTTTGCGCTCATGTGGCGTCTTTCGGCGAGATTTGGAAACCGGTCGTAGATTTCTGTCAGATCCTTCTCGACGCCGTCGTCCCGACGCAGGTACGCGCCCATCAGCAGGTTTTCATGCACGGTCATCGACACGAAAATCTGACGGCCTTCCGGAACAAGAACCATCCCGGCTTTCACCCTTGCCGCCGGTGATTTCGTGGTCATGTCCTTGCCGTCGAACACGATACGGCCGCCGCTTGTCGCCACCGCGCCCTGCAGGGCCCTTAAAAGCGACGTCTTGCCGGCGCCGTTGGAGCCGAGAACGGTGACGACCTCGCCATCGCCAACCGTCATGTCGAGCGACTGGACAGCTCGCGTCCTTCCGTAGGTCACGTTGAGGGTTTCGACCTCAAGCATGTTCACCTCCGGCGACAACGTGATCCTTCACGTGACGCGAACCCAGATAGGCTTCCAGCACTTGCGGATCGTCCTGAACGTGTCTTGTGGAGCCCTCGTAGATCTTGCTGCCGAAATTGAGGACCACCGCATCCTCGCAGAGGCTTCGCACCAGTCCCATGTCGTGCTCCACGATCAGAATCGTCGTGCCTGTCTCCGAGATGGCGATGAGAAAATCCCGCAAGCTTGCCGTTTCGGCAGGGTTCAGGCCGGCGGCGGGCTCGTCGAGCATCAGCAACTTCGGCTTCGCCGCCAACGCGCGGACAACCTCGATCTTCTTGCGGATTCCGTAAGGCAATGTCGCGACAACGTCGCCTGGAAAGGTTCCGAGCCCCATGCGGGCGAGCAGATCCTTTGCCTCGCGGCGCGATCGTGACCGGCCCAACAGCGGAAGCGCCATGTCGGCCAGACGCGTCGCGTTCGATTGCTGGCCAAGCATGATGTTCTCGACCACCGACAGGTGCGGCATCAGCCGAATGTTCTGGAAACTTCTGGCGAGGCCGAGGCCAATCCGCTTGCGCGATGGAACAGTCGTAATATCCGCGCCATCGAAGCTGATGGAACCGCTGTCAGGCGTATAAACCCCGGAAATGAGATTGAAGATCGTTGTCTTTCCGGCTCCGTTCGGCCCGATCAACGCAATCCTGGAGCCCCGTTCGACGTCGAAACTGACATCGGAAATCACCTGCAGTCCGCCGAAGCTTTTGTTCACGGCCTTTACGGAGAGCAGGGGAAGCGCCGCGTTCATTCCAGCACCTCTCCGCCAGCGGCGCGTGCGCCCGGTCTGCGCAGCCGCAGATGTGCGAGCATCGGTCTGGTGATAAGGCCTTCAGGGCGAAACACCATCATCAGAACCGTCAGGAAGCCCAGGATGACAAAGCGCCAGGATTCGTCAGGTGGGGCGACATTTTCAGCATTGCCGAACAGGCTGACGAGGAAGGTTTTTGTGGCCGGCAGCAGGTCCCGCAATACCTCTGGAAACAGCGTGAAGAAGGTGGCGCCGGCAAGTGGGCCCCAGGCGGTCTGGGTGCCTCCGAGCAGCACGTAAAGCAGCACGTAGATAGAGAGAATGGCGTTGAAGCCCTGGACTTCCACGAAGGTGAACGTATGCGCGTAGAGACCGCCGGACAGACCCGCCAGGGCCGCGCCCATCGAAAAGGCGATGACCTTCACCTTGCGGACCGGCACCCCCATCAGGTCGGAGACTTCCTCATCGTCGTGGATCGCGCGCATGTTCAGGCCGAAGCGCGTCGACATGATGTAGAACACGATCAGAATGACGAACGCGGCGATAATGACCGGTACGTACCATTCGACATATCCGGGAACGGAAATGCCCATCGCGCCCCCGAAGGTTTCCGAATTCAGCAAGGCTCCGGCGATCACCTCGGCGAAGGCGAACGTGGCCAGCACGAGATAGACCCCTCGGGTTCTCAGAATCGGCAATGCGATCGCGAAACCGAATACACCCGAGAGCAGAAGTCCGGTCAGCAGCGTCAGAAAGACGGGAAAACCGTAGGTGGCGGACAGATAGGCGGCGGCATAGGCGCCAACGGCCTGGAAGCCCGCGCCGCCGAGATTGAGCTGACCGGTGGCGACAGAAAGATAAATACCGTAAGCGAAGATTATGTTTATGGCGAGAATCGCCAGGATTCCCGACATGTAGCCGCTCATGTCAGAGTTTCCCCTTGCCGATGGCGTTGTGGCCGAGCAGCCCGCTCGGATAGGCGATCAGTGTGAGCAGTAATGCGCCCCAGACCACCACCTGAACCGTGTCCGCGCCAAAAAAGTGGACGGTCATCAGCTCGAGAACGCCGACAATCAGTCCTCCGATCACGGCGCCCCAGATCGAACCGAGGCCGCCGATCACCATTCCCGCAATCGCCTTCGTGCCGATATCCTCGCCCATCAGCGGCGAGACCTCACCGTAGTTGACCGCGAAAAGGGCCCCCGCCAGGCCGCAGAGAAGTCCGGTCAGCATGAAAACCACCGGGACGACGCGTTTGGTGTCCACGCCTAGTATGTTGGCCGCATCGGGGTTTTCGGCGATCGCTCTCAGTCCGCGACCGATCCGCGTGCGTCGGATGAGCATCGTCAGGAAGATCACGATCAGAACGGTAACGAACAGGCTGATCAACTGCGGAACGCGAATGAACAGACCGCCGATGTTTAGCGTGAGATCGGCGTCCGGCCCGACGAAGCGTCGTTCCTCGGTTCCATATCCGATCCGGACCAGGTTTTCGAGGATGAGCAGAAATCCAAGCGAACTCACCAGCGGAATGGCGTGTTCGGTGGAGTCGCCGTAACGCGTCTTCAGATATCGAAAGGTGAACCGCTCAACCAGCAGCGAGGCCAGAATGGCGAGCACTACTCCCACCGCGAGGGCGAGTGGCCACGGCATCGGTCCGGACAACCCGAACGGCAGACCGTAATAGGACAGCGCCCAACCCATCATGCCGGCAAGCATGAACAGCGTCGGTATCGTGAAATTGAGGAAGTTGAGAATTCCGATCGTCAAGGTAAAGGCGACAGCCACCGTGACGTACACGCTGCCGAGCATGATGCTGTTTACAAGTTGCTGAGCCAGAAGCATCAGCCACATCCCTCGACGATCGAGTGATGTTTGTACACAAATATCGCAGTTTCTTCGCCTGGCGCAAAGGAAAAACGGACAAGCCGCATGTTCCCGACTTCAGATCTGCGAATCCGTGGAGAGCACGTCAAATTCCCAGAATAAACGGACATTCTCTTCTGCCGAACCGGTTTCTCGCGTTTCCGGGCCATCCTGACCGACGGTCAAAACACCCTTAATTTGATATGCATTTCAAAAAATCAGGAGTTGATTTGTCCTGACCTTTTGTACACAATGCTGGCCATCCCAAGGGTTGTCAAGTGCATATGCGGAGGCAGGTGGAAATGTCGGACAGTGCGGAACGGGTCTTGATTGTGGGCGCAGGTCCGGTCGGTCTGGTGACTGCGGCCTGTCTCGGCGAAGCAGGCATTCCCGTCACCGTTATCGATGCCCACGAAGCGCTGCCGAAGGATCTGCGCGCGTCAACTTTCCATCCTCCGACCCTCGACATGCTCGACAGGTTCGGCATTTCCGACAAGCTCATAGCGCGCGGCCTGATCTGCCCGAAATGGCAGTTTCGGGATCGCACAGAGGGCGTCGTGGCCGAATTCGACCTTGGGCTCCTGAAGGATGAGACAAACCATCCTTATCGGCTGCAATGCGAGCAGTGGAAGTTGTCCGAGCACCTGCGCGAATTGATCGAACAATCCGATTTGATCGAACTGCTCTACGGACTGGAAGGCCAGTCTGTGACGCAAACCGATGACGGTGTTGCCCTAACTGTGGGTTATCCTGACGGCTCTATTGGGGAGATGCGCGCGCGTTATCTGGTCGCCGCCGACGGCGCCCGCAGCAACATCCGCAAGTCGCTCGACATCGAATTCGAAGGTTTGACCATTCCGGAGATCTTCCTCTCGATGTCGACGGAATTCGACTTCGCCGAGGCAATCCCGGATCTGGCGCCCATTGCCTATCTGACGGATCCGGACGAATGGGCGGTGCTTCTGCGGACGCCTTCGCTGTGGAGAGTCCTTTTGCCGACGGATCCGAATCTCACGGACGAAGAGATCAAGGCGCCCGAGACCATGGAGACGCGCCTTCAGAAACTCTGTCCGAAATCCGGCAGCTACGACGTCGTCCACTCGACCGCTTACCGGGTGCATCAGCGCGTTGCAAAATCCTATGTTCAGGGCCGGATTTTTCTGACCGGCGACGCTGCGCACCTCAACAATCCGCTGGGCGGCATGGGCATGAACGGCGGCATTCATGACGCCGTCAATCTGACCGAAAAACTGGTTCTCGTGTGGCGCGGCGCTCCATTGGAAAGCATCGGTCGTTATGAACGGCAGCGCCGCAAGGTGGCGATAGACACGGTGCAGTCCCAGTCGCTGCGCAACCGGCAGATCATGGCTGAAAACGACCCCGAGGCGCGCCGGACGTACCATGACGATTTGCGGGCGATAGCCGCCGATCCGGTGAGGCACAAGGATTACCTTATGCGATCGTCGATGCTCCAGTCGCTGCGTGATCTCGAAAAAGTCGCATAGTTTCTACCACCAAGGACAACGATCATGACTGACAGTCTCGGCTACCGAATGAAATTCGGCGTAATCGCCCCATCGACCAACACGTCCGTCCAACCCGAATTCGACGATATGCGCCCGGTCGGTGTGACCAACCACTTTTCGCGCATCATCATACCGGATGACCCGGTCCATTCGGACGAGGATTTCAATGAGCTTGTGATGCGCATTCGCGCTGAGACGATGAACGCCATCGATGCGGTCAAGACCTGTTCGCCCGGCGCAATGATAATGGGCATGTCCGCGGAAACGTTCTGGGACGGCAAGGAACGCGCCGACACGCTGAAGGCTCAAGTCGAGGAGCGGGCGGGTATGCCGGTCGCCATGGGCTCAGACGCCTGCCAGGCCGCCCTGTCGAAGATGGGCGACGTCAAGCGGATAGCGGTCATCACGCCCTATATGCCGATCGGCGATGAACAGGTTCGCAAGTTCTTCACCGACTGCGGCTACGAAGTCCTGACCGTGAAGGGTTTGAAATGCAAGAGCCCGATGCTGATCGCCCATGAAAGCGAACAGACGTTGCGTGACGCCATCATCGAGGTCAACGATCCTTCCGTCGAGGCCATCGTCCAGGCCGGAACCAATCTCGCGATGGCGCGTGTCGGAGCAATTGCGGAGTTCTGGCTTGACAAGCCGGTCATCGCGATCAACACGGCGACCTACTGGCATGCGCTGCGAATGAACGGCATCGAAGACAAGATTCAGGGCTTCGGGTCGCTGCTGACCCATCACTGAAGACGGAGCGCGAGTTCGCCATGCACTACGATTATGTGCCGATATCAAAACGCAAGCCTCTACGCTGGCCGAACGACCAGCGTCTGGCGATTTTTCTGACCATCAATTTCGAGTACTGGGATCCGGTGCAGCAGTCCGACAAGCCCTATTACCCGGGCGGGCCGGGTATCGTCGGCGGCAATCTGCCCGGCAATGTCTACGACAATCCGAATTTCACGTGGCGCGAATACGGGCAGCGGGTCGGCGTCTGGCGGATGTTCGACGTATTCGACGCCGAAGGCGTCACAGCCAGTTGCACAATGAACGCGAAAATGGCGCTCAAGCGCCGCGAAGTCATTGACGCGGCGCTGGAGCGGGATTGGGAAATCGTCGCCCACAATTATGTGCAGGATGAACTGTTGACGGACTACATGTTCGACGAGGCCGCTGAACGGGATGTCATCCGTCGCACGCTGGACGTTTACGAACAGGCGGTCGGCAAGAAGGCCAGGGGCTGGTTGTCGAGTTCGCTGCGCTCCACGCTCAATACGATCGACATACTGGCTGAAGAGAAGCTGCTTTTCATCACTGACCTTCTCAATGACGATCAGCCGTACCTGGTGGAGACCCGGTCGGGAAGCCCGATGGTGTCGATCTCCTATACATCCGAAGTCAATGATTTCAGTTTCCTTCGTCAGGGTTTGACGGTGGATACCGGCTTCCAGATGTTCAAGGAACAGTTCGACTGGCTTTATGCGGAAAGCGAGACGAGCGGGAGGTTCATGAATATCGGCCTGCACCCGCATGTCATCGGTCAACCGTTCCGAATTCGCGCCCTGCGGGATTTTATTCGCTACGCCAAGCAGTTCGATGGCGTCTGGTTTGCCAAACGGGAGGACATCGCTACATGGTATCTCGACCATCATCAGGAACACATCCCCCCGAAAGGTTGAGCATGTTCAGTGGAAATGGCCGTTCCGCCGAGGCCGACATTCTGGCAGGTGAACTCCAGCTCGAGGAGATCGAGAAGCCGGCGGAGCGGGCATACCAGGGAATACGCCACGCGATCCTGAGCGGCGCCCTGCCTGGCGGATCGCACCTTCCGGAGGAAGCGCTTGCCCAGATGACAGGGACCAGCCGAACGCCGGTCCGCGAAGCGCTGCGCCGTCTCGTGGCCGAGGGTCTGGCCCGCGCCGACAACAGGCACCGTTATGTCGCCGACTTCTCCTACCAGGAACTGAAGATCGTCTTCAATATCAGGGCCCGGCTTGAAAGTTACGCCTCACGCGTCGCCGCCGACCTGATCACGGAGTCCGAGATCGCCGAACTGGAGCGCATCGTCGATCAGATTGACGAAATCGGAGACACGGATGATCCCGCTCAGGTTCGGCTGTTCGCCAACCTGAACACACGCTTTCACACGACAATCGTCGGAGCAACCCGGTCGATACAGATGCAGTCGTTGAGCGCTCAGGCGGTTTCGCTGCCGCTTGAATTGATCAAACAATTCGTCTGGGAGCAGCGGGTCAACATCGCGCGCTCCAACAACCAGCACCGCGACATTGTCGCAGCCCTGAGGGCGCGCGATCCGGAGTGGGCCGAAACCGCGATGTCCGGACACATCCTTTCCACGCGTCCACGTCGCAAGGCGATGTCGCTGAGTTAAACGGAATCGCCAATGAGCTATCGTCATCCTTCTCTCGACGGACGTGTTGTCATCATAACGGGGGGCTCTCGTGGGCTCGGGAAGGAGATGGCTCTGGAACTCTCGGAAGCCGGGGCGAACCTGGTCATCACGGGATCCGCCGGTTCTGTTGCGCTGGAGGAGACTGCGGCGCTCATGCCGACCGATCGCACTCTGGCTTTCGCTGCGGACGTTGCGGATCCGCAGGCTGCCGAAAGCGTCGCGGCCGCGACGCTTGCGCGTTTCGGGCGCGTTGACGTCCTGGTGAATAACGCCGGTCGCGGCATGCGCCTTGTCAGCGAGACATTCAACACGAAGCCGACCAAATTCTGGGAAGCCGATCCGCAATCCTGGAAGATGATCATCGATATCAATGTCAACGGAGCCTTCAACATGGCGCGCGCCGTTGCGCCCGCAATGATCGCGAATGGTTTCGGCAAGATCGTCAACGTCTCGACGTCCGACCAGACGATGGTCAGGCGAGGATACTCACCCTACGGACCTTCGAAAGCGGCGCTTGAGGCGGCCTCGCGGGTGTGGGCGCAAGACCTGGAAGGCACGGGCGTCGACGTCAATGTCTATCTGCCCGGCGGCGCGGCCGACACCGATTTGCTCCCCCCGGGACCTGCAAGGAAAGGCGCGGACGGCAACCTTCTTTCGCCGGCGATCATGCGCCGCGGGATTGGCTGGCTGTGTTCGGACGCGTCCAATGGCGTCTCCGGCGCACGGTTCATCGCCCGGCTGTGGGACGACGCCCTGGACGCAGAAACCGCGGCTGTGGCGGCGCGATCGCCACATGTCGAACGACCATCCATCATGTGAGGTTTTATGTTCAAGCTCGGCCCGGCCACCGTTAGCAAGATCGTCGACCTCGATCCCTTCGTTCTTGCATTCGATTTCCTCCTGCCTGGCCGGGATCCGGCGGAACTCGCCGGTGAATCCGCAGTACTCGCTCCCGATCACGTAAATTTCGGGACAGGCAGCATCCTGTTGAGCCTGCACAGCTTCGTGCTCAACATCAGTGGATTGACGGTGCTCATCGACACCTGTGTCGGCGAGCACAAACCGCGCTCGCGCCGACAAGACTGGGATCAAAGACACAACACCGGTTATTTGACGCGCCTGGCCGCGGCCGGATTGGCGCCCGAGGACATTGATATCGTGATGTGCACGCATCTGCATGCGGACCACGTCGGCTGGAACACCAAACTCGAGAACGACCGCTGGACGCCGACATTTCCCAACGCGCGCTATGTCATGGGCCGAGCTGAACTGGATCATTGGAGTGATCTGGAAAGCCGTGAACCTGGCAAGCACAATCATGGTTGCTATGCGGACAGCGTCTTGCCGATTGTGGAAGCGGGCCTCGTCGAAGCGGTCGATGACGGTTTCGAACTGACGTCAGGTCTGGAAATCATCCCTCTCCACGGACATTCCCCGGGCCAGATCGGGTTGGACCTGAATTGCGGCGACGGAAGCCATGCGCTGTTCTGCGGCGATGCGTTTCATTCCCCGGTCCAGATATTCCGACCGCATTGGAGCAGCGCTTTCTGCCACGACGCCGTACAGGCCGGCGAGCTTCGCCGCAGACTGGCGGAACGATGCGCTGGAGACGGCGCGATCCTCTTGCCCGCGCATTTGCGCGGCGGCCACGGCATGCGCGTTGAAGGAAACGATGTCAGCGGTTTCCGGCCGGTATTCGTGTGATCGCCGAAGCCGCTACGCGGATTGCCGGCCTCGCCTGATACGCATTCGATAGGTCATCTGGTCAGCCGGGTGCCAGTTGAAGGAAGCGATCAACACGCCGGAATCCGTGATGTAGCGCCTCAGGATCTGAAGCGAGCGCGATTCCGCGGGAAGTCCCAGCGATGCGGCGATTTCCGGCGGCATGGCCTCCGCCCGTATTTCCTGCTGTGTTTCCTTGATCGTTTCGCGCGAATATCCTTCGAGGATATCGAAGAAGGGCCCCTGGTAAGTCGCCAGTTCCGGGATCACCGCTTCAAACCGCTTCGGGATGTAGCTCTGGATATAGCAGAGTGGACGGCCGCCGGGTTCGGTCCAGCGTATGCCGTCGAGGCGGATCCATTGTTCGCCGTCCTGTCCGCCAACCCTCTCGGCGAGTTTCGCGTCGAGAGTCACGGTCTTGTTGCCAAGAACGACGAGGTAGGTGTCCAGCGCGATCTGGAACAGTTCCTGCAGAGATTCGAAAGACTGATAGTAGACGGACAGCGGCTTGGCCGAGATCACCCGCGTTCCCATTCCCTGACGGCGCTCGACATAGCCGTCTTCCGTCATGCATCGCAACGCTTCACGAATGGTGAAGCGGCTGGTGTCGAATTCCTGAGCCAATTCGGCTTCGGTCGGGATAAGCCTTCCGACCGGATAGACGCCATTTGCGATACGGCCGACCAACTCCTTCTGTATTCGGGAGTAGCGGGGACCGGACGATTCGTCGCTCATCTGGCTATCTTCGACCGGACTGTTCTTTTTCAGTGACTGCTCCATTTGAGTGACTGCTCCATGGCGATCTTCCTCTGAAGATCCGGAATCGCTCCTGTTTGCACCTGTATCTCGTTAATGATCCGAAACCGGCCACCGAATTCGATGACTGATACGGCAGTGGCCGCGAGACTGCAAAGATAATATTGATACGGACAAATAGATCACGCCTTTGCCAATTCGTCATTATCAACTATAGATCATCTGGCAATGAACGTAAAACACCAGTCCACTTATTCCGCCCGGGCCAAGCTCGGACTCATTGTTCCGCCGACGAACACTGTCAATGAGGCGGAGTGGGCGCGCATGGTCCCGGATGGCGTCACCTACCATACGCACAGGATGCGCCTTCATTCCGATACACACACCGAAGCAGGCGAGGCTGCGCTCTACGCCGACCTCGATACGGCGATCGGCATGCTGGGCCAGTGCGGCGCCGATGCGATCGCTTATGCCTGCACGGCCGGCTCCATGATAACGCCAGCGCAGTCAATGCCCGACAGGCTGAGCGAGCGCACCGGTCGACAATGCGTCACGACCTCGGCCGCAATTGTTGACGCACTGAAAACGCTCGGCGTGGTCAAACTTTCCGTCGCAACCCCCTATGCCGACGCTCTGAACGCCCATGAAACCGAATTTCTGGAAGCCCACGGCTTCGAGGTGTTGCGGCTGATCGGGCTCGGCATTGGCGCCGGCGGGTCGAGCGAGTACCCGCGCATCGCGAAGACGCCGCTTGACGCCGTCGCAGAACACGCAAGGGCGGCCTTTGTTCCGGGCAGCGACGCGCTTCTTGTCACCTGCACCGATTTTCCAACCCTGCCTCTGGTCGAAAGCCTCGAGTCTGAACTGGGCGTTCCGGTTGTCACCTCCAATCAGGCGACCTTCTGGTCGATGCTGCGCGCCGTCGGCCTGCAGGACCGGTTCCAGTCATTCGGGCGCCTCCTTTCCTGCCACTGAAGTGACGCCAGGAAGAATTGAGTGAACTCCATGGCCGATCCAGCTCTGAAAAATGCAATCCGTTCCGGGGGCCTGATCCTGGCGCCCGGCGTTTTTGATATGATTTCGTCGCTAATCGCCGACGAAGTCGGATTCAAGGCGCTTTACGTCACCGGCTACGGAACGGTTGCCTCCTATCTCGGGCTTCCGGACGCCGGCATCGCCACCTATTCAGATATGATCGACCGTGTAGCGAGTATTGCGGGCCGGACGAAAACACCGGTCATCGCGGACGCCGACACTGGTTATGGCGGCCTTTTGAACGTCCGTCACACGGTTCGCGGCTACGAACAATCCGGCGTCACCGCAATCCAGCTCGAGGATCAGGAGTTTCCGAAGAAGCGGCCACACGCCGAACCGACGGGTCGTGCCGCTGGAAGATATGATCCGCAAGATCGAGGTCGCAATCGACAGCAGGCGGAGCGACGACTTCCTGATCATCGCCAGAACGGATGCGCGAACGGGTCTGGGTCTCGACGAGGCCATCAAACGCGGCAAGGCCTTCGCGAAGGCTGGCGCCGACATCGTCTTTGTGGAATCGCCGGAGTCCGAGGAAGAAATGAAGCGTGTCGCGGATGAGATCGATGCGCCTCTGATGGCCAATATCGTCAATGGCGGCCGGACGCCGTTGTTGTCTGCGGACACATTGCAGTCTCTCGGCTTCGCGGTCGCTATCCACCCCGCGATCGGTTTTCTGTCCATGGGGGCGGCGCTGAAGAAAGCCTATACGGATCTTTACCGGAACGGGGAAACCAGCAAGGCGATCGACCTCTATGATTTCCAGCAGTTCAACGAACTGCTCGGCTTCCCGGACATCTGGGAGTTCGAAAAGAAATACGTTTCGGCCTGAAATAGAGGCGAATTGGGCGACAGTCCATCTGGAGAGGTTTGAGATGACAACGATGCGAGCGTCAGCCAGGAAATTCGAATTTCCGCATTGGCGGCGCGTGCGATGAGCCGCCGGATCGCGATCCTTGGCGGGGCAGGGGGCATCGGGCGCGCCCTCGTCGCGGCGCTGACGGAAGCGGGGGACGATGTCGTCGTACTCGACCTTCCGGCATCCATCGAACGCCATCGCCCCACGACCCGAACGATCGACATCGATGTGCTGTCGGAGGAGGCGATCAACACCGCTGCGCGTGAACTCGCCGACCATTGGCCGTCGGTCGACGGGTATGTCCATCTGGCCGGCTACAATCCTTCGATCCAGTCCGTGGCCGACACGCCGACGGACTATTTCGACAATGTCGTCTCCGGAAACCTGCGGGGCGCCTTCCTGTCGGCGAAGACGATTATGCCATTGATGTCCGATGGCGGCAGCGTGGTCATGATCGCCTCCGGCCTCGGCCGTTACATTCGCCCCGGCTTCGTATCCTACGCTTCGGCCAAAGCCGGCCTGATGGCCATTGCCAACACGTTGGCGCTCGAATGTGCTCCGAAGGTGCGGGTCAACACCGTGGCGCCCGGATTCGTCGACACGGCGTTCTCGCACGGCGGCACGGGCATCTCCGAAGAAACCGCCGAAATCGAAGTCGATCTCGCAAAATATGTCAGCGTCATCCCGCTCGCGCGCGTCGCCGAGCCGGAAGACATTGTCGGGCCGATCCGCTTTCTGCTCGGACCTGACAGCGCCTACATGACCGGCCAGGTGCTTTGGGTCAATGGCGGCGCATACATGCCGTGAGGTTGGAGTATCGGAACCGGCAGCGCAAACGCTTTATGACAAGATCCGGGACAGCCGCGTGGTTGCGGACCATGGCAATGGCGAGCGTTCGACCCAGGATAAAGAGGTCCATTTCCAGTCAGGATTGGAGAATTCTCATGATTGCAAATGGTGGGGATTTCCAAAATCACAAAATTGGTCTGGACAATTAGTTCATCGCCGTGGCAGGTACGGGGCAAATTCGACGTAGCCGCCGGTGGGGCGGCGAGCGTCCTGTCATGCAATACATCAAACTGGAGAAATGTCCTCAATGGCCGATCCTGCCCTCAGGA
Source organism: Hoeflea sp. CAU 1731 (assembly GCF_039888615.1). Taxonomy (NCBI): domain Bacteria; kingdom Pseudomonadati; phylum Pseudomonadota; class Alphaproteobacteria; order Hyphomicrobiales; family Rhizobiaceae; genus Hoeflea; species Hoeflea sp. CAU 1731. The sequence goes on from NZ_JBDQQS010000004.1 coordinate 21,236, forward strand.
GAGCTTTGCAAACTGGTGAGTTCATCACCGCACCCGGCGTATTTGAACTGATTTCGGCGCTGATCGCCGATTCGATGGGTTTCAAGGCGCTTTACGTGACCGGCTACGGAACCGTGGCCTCCTATCTCGGTCTGCCAGATGCGGGGCTTGCCACCTACACCGACATGATCGACCGTATCGCCTGCATCGCCGAGCGGACGAAAACGCCCGTCATCGCCGACGCCGACACCGGTTACGGCGGCCCCCTCAATGTCCGTCACACCGTTCGCGGCTACGAACGCGCCGGGGTCAGCGCAATACAGATCGAAGACCAGGAATTTCCGAAAAAATGCGGGCACACGCCCAATCGTCGCGTGATTGCGCTGGACGACATGCTGCTCAAGATCGAGACGGCTGTCGAGAGCCGGCAAAGCGACGATTTCCTGATCATAGCAAGGACGGACGCCCGCACCGGCTACGGGCTTGACGAGGCGATCAGACGCGGCCAGGCCTTCGCGAAGGCTGGCGCTGATGTGGTTTTCGTCGAATCGCCGGAAAGCGAAGACGAGATGAAGCGCGTCGCCGAGGCAATCGACGCGCCGCTGTTCGCCAACATGGTCAATGGCGGTCTGACCCCGACCCTGTCGGAAGACCGGCTGAAGGCGTTGGGATATGCGATCGGCATCCACCCTGCGATCGGCTTTCTCTCAATGGGCGCCGCGCTCGAAAAGGCGTACGGAGATCTGAAAGCCAACGGCGAAACCACCGACGCCGTCGAGCTTTATGATTTTTCCAGGTTCAACGAACTCATGGGCTTCCCCGAAATATGGGCCTTCGAGGAGAAGCTGGAGAAGGCTAGATAACGCCTTCATCGGTCAGCTCTGACAGGGCCTTTGTGTTGAGCCCCAGCAGTTCGCCATAGATCGCCTCGTTATCCTTGCCTGGCTCGTCGCGGCCGAGCCAATTGACCTCACAAGGCGTTTCGGAGAGTTTCGGCGCGATCCCGGGAACAGCGATGTCTCCGAAGCGCTCGTCCTCGACGCGCAAGATCATGTCGCGGGCCTTGAAATGCGGGTCCTCGGCGATTTCGGCGATTGAATTGATCGGCCCATAGACGACGCCGTGCTCGTCGAGAATTGCGCCGAGGTCTTTTGGCGACAGCGTGCTCGTCCATTCGCCGATCATGCCGTCGAGCAGTTCGACGTGATCGCCGCGCGCCAGATGCGTGGAAAAGCGCGGATCCTCGGCCAGTTCAGGCTGGCCCATGGCGGCGCAAAGCCGGCGGAACATCGGGTCTACATTGGCGGCGATCACGATATAGCTGCCGTCGTTGGTCGGATAGATGTTCGACGGCGCCACATTGGGCAGGCCCGTTCCGGACGGTTTGCGGACGACGCCGCATTTGTCATATTCGGGCAGAGTGCTTTCGAGCATCGAGAAGCAGCTTTCGACAATCGCCGCGTCGACGACCTGTCCCTTTCCGCCGCCGCCGGCGTCGCGCCAGTAAAGCGCCATCAGCAGACCCTCAAATGCGAAAAGCGCCGTCAGCGTGTCGCCGAGCGAGATGCCGAAACGCGGTTGTGGCTGGTCGGGAAAGCCATTGATATAGCGGATTCCGCCCATCGCCTCGCCGACGCTGGCGAATCCCGGCCGCTCCGAATAGGGGCCGGTCTGGCCGAAACCGGAGACGCGGGCAATCACCAGCCCGGGGTTTTCCTTGTGCAGTTCGTCCGGCCCGAGATTCCATTTCTCCAGCGTTCCGGGCTTGAAGTTCTCGACCATGGCGTCCGCCTCGGCGGCAAGTCGCCGCAACAGGTCGCGGCCGCGCGGATCGCGCAGGTTGGCCGTCACCGACTTCTTGTTGCGCGCCAGAGTTGGCCACCACAAGCCGTGGCCGTTATAGCGATGGTGACCCCAGTCGCGCATGGGATCGCCCTTGATCGGCGGCTCGACCTTGATAACCTCGGCGCCGAAATCGGCGAGCCGGCTGCCGACGAAGGGACCGGCTAGAAGCTGGCCGACCTCGATTGCCCGGATTCCGGATAGCGGGCCTGAACCCGTCGCCGTCCGCGCCTTGCCTGTCAATCTCGCACTCATCGCGTCGCCACCTCCATTGCATTGTCAGTTTCGTTGAGGAATTCACCCAGAACATCGGAAAAGCGCTTGCGCATCTCCGGGCCCGCCACCACGTGGGCGGCCCCTTCGAGCACATAGCCGCGCGCATTTGGTATCATCGCCTCGATCGGCTTCGTCAGCCGTGGCCCGGTGACAGTGTCGAGCGGGCAATGGACGATGAGGCAGGGCGCGGAAATCTGTCCGAGCCGATCCGTCACGTCGTGCGAAAGGCACGACTGAATGAGTCTGTCATGGGCCTCAAAACGATCGCGCAATTCGCGCCACGGTCCCTCTGGCCCGAGAATGCGTTCATGATTGGCGAGGTAATAGTCCTCGTCGAAAGACCACAGGCAAACCAGTTTCTGAAACGCCTCCCACCCCATCTCGCGATGAACGTCGCGCAGCATTTCCATCTGGTGGCGGAAGAGCGCGTCGGGTTTCGCCCAGGTTCCCATGTTGACCATGGAGCGCACCAGGTCCGGCCGGCCGATCGCCAGTTCCTGGCCGATGCAGGCGCCCATTCCGACAAGGCCGACGACATGCACGTCGCTCCAGCCGAGATGGTCGAGCAATCCGGCGACGTCTCCGGCGTAGAGCTGCATGCTGGGCGTAATGGAAGCATCGTCATCCGATTCGCCGATGCCGCGGTGATCGAAGATCGCGACCTGATAATTGTCCTTGAGGCTGCGGGCGAGGTGATGGTGCTGGCCGTGGCAATAGGTGCCCCAGCCGCCCATGCAGATGGCGGGCGGCCCCTTGCCATGGACCTCGTAATACATGGTGTGACCGTTGATGCGCGCGACTGGCATGGTTCCTCCCTATCCGGATATTTCCGACGCCGGCGCCGAATGGCGGCTCAGGCGTCGATCCTCCACTGAACGATCCGGCCTTCCAGACCGAGTTCCCGGCAAAACATGCGGAAAGCGAGAGCCTTGTCCGCCTGCTCGGCCGGCGCTGCGAAACAGACGTGCCGGCTGCGCGGCTTTCCGGACGGTGAAAACAGCGCCACTGGCCTGTGATGCGTCGCAAGCCACGCCTCGACCCGGCGAAGCGTACTGGCCGCCAGAACCGGATCCTCGCCCGGCGGAATGGTGACGCGCATGACATGCCAGCGACCTGTCATGGTTCGAGGCTCCCGTCATGCTAACTGCCGAATTCCATCGGCTGGCGCCTTCGCACGAGCTGCGACGCCGCGACAGCGAGAATGAGGCCGCCGCCATAGAAGAGGTCCTGAACGAAATTTGGTATCCCGAAGATCTGCAGGCCGGAAATACCGGTCGCAAGCAGCAGCACGCCGATCAGCGAGCCGACCGGATTGAACCTTCCGGGCACGATGCTGGTGGCGCCGAGAAAGGCGGCCGCGAAAGCCGGCAACAGCAGGCCGATGCGGGAGCTCGGATCCGCCGAGCCGTTCAGTCCTACGGCAAGAACGCCTGCAATCGCGGCGATGGCGCCCGAGCAGATCAGCGCCAGCGCGCGCACCGAAGCGACGCGTATCCCGGCGAGGCGGGCCACTTCGCGCGCCCGACCGACGAAGAGCAGCCTGCGCCCCGGCGTCGTGTATTCGAGGAAATACCAGATGATCGCGCACAGGATCAGCGCGTACCAGAACGACATGGACACCTCGAACAGGCGCGTCTGGTTGACCCAGCCGATGAGGGTGGGATTGGCGCCGAAGATCGAGATGGTGCGCGATCCGCTGATCCATTTCGCAATGCCGATGACGAAAGTCGCCATGCCGAGGGTGACGATCAGCGAATGAATGCGGAAAAAGACGATGAAGAAAGCATTGGCGGCCCCGATCGCTGCGCCAACCAGAAGTCCGAGGACGACTGCGACGAGTGTTGGCGAACCCAAACTGATCAGGATGGCGACCACCAGTGAGGACAGCGTCATGTTGGCGGCGATCGACAGATCGAAATCGCCTGCGGTCAGCGGCAGGAGCAGACCGAGCGTCAGGACGATCAGAACGCCTTGCGTGCCGAAGATCGTCGAGAAATTGGTCCAGCTGAAAAATCGCGAGGAACCATAGATACTGCTGTCGATAAAGGCGAACAGCGCGATCAGCAGAATCCAGATCCCGATAATCGCATAGCGCTCAAAGAACTTCTTTGGCACAGCCGGCGTCGGCGCCGATTTCGATCGTTCTTCCTGCAGGCGCAGGACTTTCGACTCGAGTTCCGCGAGCCGGGCTTCGTATTGGGCGATGGGATCGTTGTTGTGAGCGTCCAATGGAAGGGGTCCTTGCGCTTTACTCGACCAGCGCTGTCTGATCGACAGACTGGGCGGAATAACATTGAAATACGATCTCCTCCTTGGTGAGCCGCTCGCCCGTGAGTTCCGTCACCGGCCGCCCCTGTGCAAAGACGATAACGCGATCGCAGATCTGTGCGAGTTGTTCGGCGTCGGTGCTGGCGCAGACGATGGAGGCGCCCTCCCTGGCGGCCTTATCGATTGCGGCAAAAACCTGCTGGCGCGCGCCGACGTCCACGCCTTGCGTCGGCTCGTCGAGCAATAGCAGGCGCGGCTTGAGCTCCAGCCACTTGGCGAGCAACACCTTTTGCTGGTTGCCGCCGCTCAGGTTTTCCAGATTGAGGTCCGGATTGTTGGGCCTGACGTCGTGCGCTCCACCGGTTACCTGCGCCCATTGCCGCATGCCCAGCCGGTCCAGACCCAGCCTTCGTGCGAAATTCGCCATCGAGGGCAGAGTCATGTTGTCGGTGATCGGCAACGTGCCGGCGCCGCTTGCGCCAATGCGGTCGGCTGGCAGGAAGGCCATGCCGAGACCGATCGCCTTTTCCGGATTCATTTCACGCAGTCTGGTCTCTTTACCGTCAATCGACAGCATGCCGTCGAGCGCCGTGCGGGCGCCATAAATGAGCGACGGAATCTCGTCGAAACCGGAACCGATCAGACCGGTCAGGCCAAGCACCTCGCCGCCGGACAGATCGAACGAAACGTTGCGGCAGGTCGCGCCGGAAAGATCGTTGACGATGACAGCGCTGCGATCCGTCGATTTTTTCCTGTGCGTCGCCTGATAGGCGGTGACGCGCTTGCCGATGATCAGTTCGATGAAGTCTTCCGGCGAAGTGCGGTCGGTCTCGATGACGCCGGCAACCCGGCCGTCGCGAAGGACGGTCGCGCGGTCGGTGATCTCCATGATCTCGTCGACGTCGTGGCTGACAAAGATCACCGAGGCGTCCTTTTTCACCAACTGTCTGACAAGATTGAACAGTTTTTCCACGCCGATGCGCGGAAGAAACGGCGTTGGCTCGTCAAGCACCAGGATCCCTTCGCCGCCATGCGCCTCCTGCGCCGAGCGCACTTCCTCCATCGCGCGGACAATCGCGACGAGGCAGCGATCGACCTGCGGCAGATCCTGAATCTTCGCCGTCGGATCGATCGCCAGTTCATAGTCTGTCAGAATTCTGCGAATACGCTGGCTCTCGCCGCGCCAGTCGATCCGCCAGCGGTTTTGCGTCGCGAAATCGCTGAGGCATATGTTCTCTGTCACCGAAAGCGACGGTATCAGTCCAAGATGCTGATGGACAAACGCCATACCCAGTTCGCGGAACTGGCCGGGCGTCAGCGGCAGGGGAATTTCCCTGCCGTAGAGGACGAGCTTGGCGCCTGGCTGCGGCGCCAGAAATCCTGATAGGATTTTGATCAGGGTTGACTTGCCGGAACCATTCTGCCCCAGAAGTCCGTGCACTTCCCCGCGCGAAACGGAGAGGGAAACGCCGTCAAGTGCGACGGCGCCTCCGAAATGCTTGCTCAAATTTGTAATTTGCAGCGCTGGTGGCTTCTGCATCGGTCCAGCCTGTTGCGGGGTCTATTCCAGGCCCCACAATTTCTTGAAACCGCTGATCTCGCTGTCGCCATAGCCGCCATAGGTGGCCGGAACGCCCGCCGTCTCGACATTGCTGTCGTCGAACAGATAAAGCGGCGTGTTCAACTGGGTCACTTCGCCCTTGTCGCAGAGCAGGCGCATGGTGCCGTCGATGCTGGACCAACCAACCCATGCAAGGCTTTCGCCGACGTCCATCTCCACCAGATCGCCGTCACGGATCATGTCGAGAATGAACGGCGTGCCGTTGTAGCTGGCGATGCGCACGTCCTCGCGATTGGACAGGGTCAGCGCCGGAACGACGAAACCCGACATCGAATCGTAGATCGGCAGGATGTAGTTGATGCCCGGGTCGGCGACGAGGGCCGACTGGACTTCCGGCTGGATCTGGCTGCCCCATTCGACAACCGGAACGTTGACGTATTTGTGCTTGCAGTCAGGGCAGTTGGCGTCGAGATATTCCTGGATCGCCTTGACGAAAGGCCCAGTCGGAATGATCTCGTCCGAGCCGATGATCACCGCATTGACCTTTCCGCCTGTCTTTTCCATTGCCCAGGCCGCCATCAGCTGCCCGGCTTTGGTGTAGTCCATGGCGAAGTTGCCGTCGACGAGTTCACTCGGCGTCTGCGTGACGTCGTAGAGATGGGTCGCGACGATTTTCACGCCGGCGTCGCGGGCTTCGGCGAGCTGCGGGCCGATCGCTTCCGGCGGGATTCCGCCCTGGATGTCGATGACGTCATAGCCTTCCGAGACAGCCTGCTTCACGGCCTGGACCCACTGGTCGAGGTTGAGCTGGTTTTCGGACACTGTGAGTTCGAAACCGATCGCGTCGGCGGCTTCTTTCTGAGCCTTGGCGATCTCGACATTGAACGGATTTTCACTTGTCAGCGGTATGACATAGACCTTCTTTTCGGCCATGCAGGCCTTGGCGTCGAAAGCCTCGCCCGGTGCTTCGAAACTCGGCAGTTTGCTTGCCCCGTCTAGCATCGCCTTGGCGTCCTGAGCGTTCGCAGCGCTTGCAAAACCCGCCGTTGCGGCGAGCGCCACGAATGCCGAAATGCGCATTCCCTTGCATGCAGTCATTGATGTTCTCCTTGTTCCCCTGGACAGGCAAACGTTAGCACAGAGAATTTTATCAAACAATTGGTCTGGACAAATCACTTCGTTTGATGTGCTATTCATAGTCACAAGGGTGCAAACCATGAGGGGATTTGCATTGGCGCGCGGTATGCCGGAGGGTGTCCTATTCCCAGTGACGACCTACGAAAACCGGATTTTCCGTCTGACGTGGCCGGTCTCAAACGGATCGGCCGTGAGGTCAGGCAGAGGATTGGAGATCTGCTGCGGCAGGCGGGCCAGGGCAAAAGCAAGCAAGTGGAAAGGCGTTACATGAGTAATTCTGACGACTCGGTTCGCAAGTACGAACAGCGGATCGCCGAACTGGAAGCGCGGCTGCGCCGCATGGAAGCGTTCATGGATGGCGATGAAACGCCGCCGGCGATGCAAATTGCCGCCCGAAGAAACGTGCCGCGCATCGGCGAGGGCTATCGCCTTGGCGTGGATGTGGGCGGAACGTTCACCGATCTCATGCTCATCGACGAACGCACAGGCGATACCCACGTGGCCAAGGTGTCCTCGACGCCGAAGGATTCCTCGATCGGCGTTCTCAGCGGCATTGAGCGGATCTGTAGCCAGGCCGGAATCGATCCTACCGAAATCAACTATGTGATGCATGGAACAACCGTCGCCACCAACACCGTTCTGACCGGATCAGGCGCGCTGGTCGGACTGGTAACCACGCGTGGTTACCGGCAGGTGTTGCAGATCGCCAGGTCGTTTGTGCCGGGCGGTCTCGGCGGTTGGGTCATTTATAACAAGTCCGATCCGCTCGCCCCGCTGGAATTCACCATCGAGGCGAATGAACGCATCGCCGCCGACGGTTCTGTTGTTGAACCGCTCGACGAGAGCCGGCTGCGGCGCGATCTGCAGATCCTGAAGGACGGCGAGATCCAGGCCCTGACCGTCAGCCTTTACAACGCCTACACCAACGGCGTTCACGAGCGCATGGTGCGCGATGTAGCCCAGTCGGTGCTGCCTGGCATTCCGGTGTCCATTTCATCTGAAGTGATGCCGGAAATGTACGAATACGAACGGACGGAAACGACCGTGGTCAATTCCTACATCCGCCCGGTCGTCGCCAAATACGTCGAGAACCTGCATGGCGAACTCGATCGCCGCATGAACGGCGTTCGCCTCCAGATCCTGCGTTCCGACGGCGGCCTGTCGTCCGCGGACGCTGCCAAGTCGGCGCCGGTCAACCTGTTGATGTCGGGTCCGGCCGGCGGGGTGTCGGGCGCCATCTGGATCGCCAAACAGTCCGGCTACGAAGACCTGCTGACCTTCGACATGGGCGGCACCTCAACAGACGTGGCGCTGATCCAGAACGGCGTCGCCCAGACGCGGCGCGAGACGCGCGTCGCGGACGTGACGGTGCGCGCGCCGTCCATCGATGTGCGGACCGTGGGCGCCGGCGGCGGTTCGGTCGCCTACGTTCCTGAACTCACCAAGGCGCTTCGCGTCGGGCCGAAATCCGCCGGCGCCGATCCGGGGCCGGCCGCCTATGGCCGCGGCGGCCTGGAGCCGACCGTTACCGACGCCAATATCGTTCTCGGCTACTTGCCGGCCGCGGCCCGTCTCGGCGGCGACATGGCGATGGACGTATCGCTGGCCGAAAAGGCGGTCGGAACCGTCGCCGATGCGCTCGGCCTTCCGGTCAAAAAGGCCGCCGAAGGCATCTACGACATCGTCAACGAGAACATGTTCGGCGCGCTTCGGCTGGTGTCAGTCGAGCAAGGCTACGATCCGCGCAACTTTGCGCTTGTCGCCTTCGGCGGCGCTGGTCCTCTGCACGCCAATGCGCTCGCCAAACTCATGGGATCGTGGCCGGTGATCGTGCCTCCGGGGCCGGGCGTGCTTTGCGCCTCCGGCGACGCGACGACGCGTCTGCGCGACGAAGCCTCGCGCACGCTGGTTGTGCGGGTGGAAAACACCAGCGACCGGACGATCCGGAACGAACTGGAGGAACTGGCGAGCCAGGCCGCCAAGAGCCTTGAGGGCGAAGGCGTCGAACGCCACGATCAGACCGTCGCCTACGAAATCGACCTGCGTTACGCCGGCCAGGGCACCTCGCTCTCGGTTCCGGTGACGCCGGAACATTTCGACCGCGAGGGCCTGAAGGGCGTGACGAAGCACTTCGACGACATGCATCACCAGATGTTCACCTTCAATCTCGACCAGCCGCACGAACTGGTCAATCTCAGGGCCGTGGTCCAGGGCAAGGAAACCATGGTGACGGCCCGCAAGCTCGATACGGGCGGCGGCGATCCGTCCCGGGCGAAAACCGCTGAAACAACGGTGTTCTGTGACGGGGAAGATCGGAAGGCCGCCATCTACGACCGCGAGAAGTTGAGGACGGGCGATCGCATCGCCGGTCCCGCCATCGTGACGGAGATGGATTCCACCACCCTCATCCTGCCGGATCACTATGCGGAGGTCGACGCCGTCGGCAGCCTGCTGATCCGCCCCGTGTCTTGAATCAAACCTGCAAGGGAACAACGCCATGCCGGCCAAGATCATTCAGAAAAACGACACCCCCTTCAACAGGGTCGATGTCGAACCGATAACCCTCGACATCATCGAGAACGCCCTGCGCAACGCACGAACCGAAATGGACGCCGTGCTGTTTCGCACCGCCATGTCGCCGGGCATCCGCGAACAGCACGACGCATTTCCCATGATCGCCAATTCGGCGGGCAAAATGGTCGTTGGCCAGTTCGGCTCCTTCATCCACGGCTTTACGGAAGGCTATGACGGGGTAATCGAGGATGGCGACATCTTCCTGACAAACGACCCGTACTCCTGCAACGGCGCGGTCAGCCATCTCAATGACTGGCTAACGATGAAGCCGATCTTCCGGGAAGGCCGGCACGTCGCCTGGGCGGCGATGTTCGGCCACCTGACGGATGTCGGCGGCCGGGTGCCGGGCAGCCTGCCGACCGATGCGCACATGATCTTCGAGGAAGGCATCCAGATTCCTCCAGTCAAGATCTACCATCGCGGCGAGGTCAACCAGGAAGTCCTGAACATGTGCCTGCGCAACACGCGCACGGAAGAGTGGAACAAGTCGGACTTCAACGCCATCGTCGCGGCCCTCAGGCTCGCCGAACGCCGCGTGCACGAGATCTGTGACCGTTTCGGCGACGATACCTTCTACTCCGCGATGGAAGACATGCTCGACCGTAACTTCCAGGCGATGAAGGCGATCATCCACATGGTGATCCCGGAATCCTCGAACAAGTTCTACTTTGAAGACTATATCGACGACGACGGCATCGGCATGGGCCCGTACAAGGTGGCCTGCAGCCTCTGGCGCGAAGGCGACGTGGCGATCTTCGACTTCGAGGGCACGGATCCGCAATCGGTGAGTTCGGTGAACTTTCTCCTGAACGAGGAGATGTTCAAGATGTTCCTCGGCGCCTTCACGATCAACCTGTTCGACCCGCAGATCCTGTTCAATGACGGCTTTTATCCGCTGGTCGAGGTCCGCATCCCGCGAGGCACGATCCTCAAGCCGGTGCGGCCGGCGGCGCTGTCCTGCCGAACCCACATGCTCGGACGCATCTTCGACATCATGGGCGGCCTGCTCGGCCAGGGAGCGCCGGATGCGCTGAACGCCGCCGGCTTCTCCGACAGCCCGCACTTCATGTATTCGGGCTATAATTCGGAAGGCGAATGGTACCAGCTTTACCAGATCGGCTTTGGCGGAATTCCGGGTCGGCCGGTTGGCGACGGTCCGGACGGACACTCGCTGTGGCCGGCATTCATGAACGTGCCGAACGAGTTTCTGGAAGCTTACTTTCCGCTTCGGATCGTGACTTACGAGACCATTCCGGATTCCGGCGGCGCCGGCCTGCACCGCGGCGGAAACGGCGTGTCGCTCGGCTACCAGTTCCTCGAACCCGGCGAAATCTCGATCCACGACGACCGTTGGCTCACCTATCCGTGGGGCGTCAACGGCGGTACGCCCGGCGCGCGCTCCACCAAGCTCCTTGCCCGCAAGGACGGCTCGAAGGAACACCTTCCGTCCAAATGCGACAAGGTGAAGGTCGAGCCCGGAGACACGCTCTTCTTCAATACCTGGGGCGGCGGCGGCTGGGGCGACCCGCTGAAGCGCGAGGCCTCCAAGGTCGCGATGGACGCCCGGCGCGGTCTGGTCACCGTCGCGGGAGCGCGACGCTACGGCGTGGTGCTGCGTGACGATTTCTCCCTCGAAGAGGGCGAAACCAGGCGCCTGCGCGAACGCATGGAAGCCGACCGCGGCGAACTGCCGATGTTCGACCGCGGCGGCAGCATCGAGGATCTGAAGGCGCGGTGCCGCGCCGAAACGCATCTTGATCCGCCGCGCGCGCCCATCTTCCAGAAATGGATGAAGCGCGAGAAGGCGGCGCAGGCCGCCGAATGACGTGATGGCGCAAACGGCGAGCGAAACCTCCCGCACAGACGACCCGATACCTCAGGCGCAACTCGCCGGCGAGGTGTCGTCGGTGCTGGACACGCTCGCCGCCGGCGGGGTGGCGATCATCCCGCTTGACGTCGCCTACGCCATCGTCGCGTCCGGCGAAGAGGGTATAAGACGCATCTTCACGGCGAAGAACCGCTCCTACGACAAGCCGTCCGGCATGTTCGGCAACTGGGCGCTCTCGGGCGAGGTTCACATCATGGACGACGACCGTCACGCCATGGTCAAAAGCGTCATCGAGGAGGACCGGTTGCCGTTCTCGGTCGTCGCTCCCTTCCGCGCGGATCACCCGATTTTCGCCCGGGTGGCGCCCTTCGTGCTCGCCAACTCCTCCAGGGCCGGCACGCTCGACATGTTGCTGAACGCCGGTCTTGTGCACGACGAGGTCGCCCGGCAGGCGGTCGAACGGGGACAGCCCGTGTTCGGTTCATCGGCCAACACGTCGCTCGCCGGCTCGAAATACCGGTATGCGGATATCGAGGAGCAGGTCCGTAAGGCCGCAGATATGCATCTCGACCATGGCCTCAGCAAATACGTCAACGCCGAAGGGCGCTCCAGCACGATCATCGATTTCGGGGATTTCCACGTTGTGCGCGTCGGCGTCTGTTTCGACCGTCTGAAGGAGATCTTCCGGAACCGGTTCGACGTGTCGCTGACCGTCGACGAAAGGACAGCACAATGACGGATGCATACGAAACGTTCGGGTATCAGCCCGACTCCCGGATCGGTTTCGGCAAGAAGCCTGGCGTCGTCGTCGTCGACTTCCAGACCGCTTTCACCGATCCGAACTTTCCGCTCGGCAAGAGCCCGATGATCGGTTCCGCCGTCGAAGCGACGGCGACGCTGCTCAAGGCGGCGCGGGCGGCGAACGCGCCGGTCGCCAATGTCTACACTGCTTACTCCAGCGCGCGTGACGCGCCCTACTGGAAGGTGCCGACGGTGGTCAACGAATTCCATCACGGCAAGCCGGGCACGGAGTTCGAGCCGCGCACCTATGACGCGTCCTACGACACCGTGTTCTGCAAGACGGGACCTTCGGTCTTCTTCCAGACAGCCGTCGTCCAGCTCTTCATCAAGGAACGGGTCGACACCGTCTTCGTCACCGGCTGCACCACGTCCGGCTGCATCCGCGCCAGCGTCATCGACGCTTTTTCCTACGGCTTTCGGGTGATGGTTCCCGAACCCTGCGTCGCCGACATGGAGGAGGGGCCGCACCGCGACAATCTCCGGGACATCGGCCGCCGCTACAGCGACATCCTCGATCTCGACGAGTCCCTGGCCTATTTCGAGGAAATAAGGAAAAGGAACGCGGCCGACTGACGGCGCTGTTCCTGCCTACCCGAACAAGCGGGAAAGCACGCCGCGTTCTTTCGGCGCCGCGCCTTCCTGCTCGATGAGGTTCTGGAGAGCGTCCAGCGTTCGGCTCAACAGCCGGTCCCGCTGGTCGATCTCCTTCTTGCGGTCCTGGTTGGACTGGTTGGCCTTTTCGAGCGCTGCCAGCGACTGCTCCAGCACGGCGTCGTAGCGGGCAAGCGTCGCATCCGCTGCGCCGGCGTTAACTTCCGCAGGCGCTCCGCCGCCCTGTGACTGCAGGGCGGAGATGTATCGCTGCGAGAGTTCCTCCTGCATTCTTATGGCGTTCTGCAGGGCGTCCAGCGTCTGGGTCAGGTAACGGTCGCGCTGCTCTATTTCCTTTTTCCAGCCGCCGTTTTCCCGGTGCGCGGCTTCGAGGGCGGAAAGCGACCGTTCGAGCATGGCGTCGTAGCGGGCGATCGTTGCTTGGGTGGAACCGTCGTCTGATTTCGGCGCCGTCGATCCGGATGCGGAGGCCAGTCGCTCCGACATCGTTTCCTGCATCCGCATTGCTTTCTGCAGTGCGTCCAGCGTCTGGTTCAGATAGCGGTCGCGCTGCTCGATCTCCTGTTTCTGGCTGTGGTTCGCCTTGTGCGCTGCTTCGAGCGCCGCAAGCGAGCGATCGAGCATGGCGTCGTATTTCGAGATCGTCGCGTCGATTTCGCGATCGGTTACGGATACCGATGAGGCCTTTTCGCGGCCGCCATTGGCGAAGGTCGTCGACATGCGTTCCTGCGCGCTCAAAGCCCGGTCCAGCAATCCCAGCGTATGATCGAGGTTCGCCTGCAGATCCTGCTTGTCGCCGGTCAGTTGCTCTGCGCGGGCGACGGCGCGGTCAAGCAGCCCGATCAGGCGCTCGTAGTCCAGAGAAGAAAGCTCGCGCACGGGTGCGGCGCTTCCCTCGGCCCGGCTCTTCAGCCGGTCAGCGGTCCGGTCGTAGCGATCGAGCAAGGCCAGCTGACGCTCGACCAGCGCTTCCAGTTGGGCGATGCGCGCATTGCGTTTTTCCAGCTTGCGTCTGAGCTTGTCGATATCTTTTGACAATTCCGCTTCCGTTCCGGGAGTCTGCCGTACAGCAGCATGCATCCTTGACCGACTCCCGTGCCCTCGACGTTAGAAATCAAACCGCGGCAGAGAGCCGTCAATAGATCGGATAATCTCATTTTTTGGTTACCAATCAGTAACTCGGGGTCAATCCATGTTGCCTGTCAAGGGCGCTCGACCTATAATTTGTCCATACAAAGTGAGGCCAATGGCATTCTCGCACAGCGGCGGAGACATCATGACGACCAGGGTCGACATCATCGAAGTATCGCCACGCGACGGCATCCAGAACGAGAAAACTCTGCTGTCGACGCAAACCAAGCTCGAGCTGATAGACCGCGCGACTGCGGCAGGCGTCAGGGCGTTCGAGGTCACCAGCTTCGTCAATCCGAAGCGTGTCCCGCAAATGGCCGATGCGGGCGAGGTCGCCCAGGGGCTGAAAAAACGCTCCGATACGCGTTACATCGGCCTGGTCCTTAACGAACGCGGCTTCGAGCGGGCGCGGCTTTCCGGTCTCGAGGACGTGAATTGCGTCGTCGTCGCCACCGAGACCTTCAACCGCCGCAACCAGGGCGTCGCCGTCGACGACACGATGGCGGATATCGCCCGCATCGCCGCGATGGCGCATGACAGCGGCGTCCGCATGGGCGTGACGATTGGCGCGGCCTTTGGCTGTCCCTTTGAGGGCGAGGTGACAGTCGAGCGGGTAACCGAAATCGCCGCCAGGCTTGCCGAACTCAAACCTTTCGAAATCGCTCTGGCTGACACGATCGGCGTCGCGGCGCCGAGCGACATCAAGGCCAAATTTTCCGCAGTCGCCCGCGAGATCGGCGGCGTTCCGCTGCGGTGCCACCTGCACAACACCCGCAACACCGGGCTCGCCAATGCGGTGGCCGCCATCGAATCCGGCGTGACCCGCATCGATTCATCCATCGGCGGCGTCGGCGGATGTCCGTTTGCGCCGGCGGCGACCGGCAATATTCCCACCGAGGACCTCGTCTACATGCTCGACCGTATGGGCGTCGAAACCGGCGTGGACGCACAGGCGCTGATAGACACCGCGCACTGGCTCGGTACAATGCTCGGCGTCAGCCCGCCCGGCATGCTGCAGCGCGCCGGAATGTTTCCACCGGCGGCCGGCGAGGCCGCCTGAACAGATCGGAGTGAGCGCATGGCCGAAGAAACGGATATCTATCGCAATCAGGGCTTCGGCAATGCCGTTGGCATGGGCAAGAACCCGGCCTTGATCATTGTCGATTTCGTCATCGGCTTCACGGATCCAAAACATTTCGGCGGCGGCAATATCGCGCCGGCCATCGAAAAGACGGTGGATCTCTTGGCTTTCGCCCGCAAGAAGGAATGGCCGATCGTCCATACGCGCGTGGTCTACCAGGAAGACGGATCGGACGCCGGCGCCTTTGCGCGCAAGGTGCCCAGTCTCCTGAAGCTGACGCCCGACAGCGAACTGTCGCAGATCGTGCCGGAGCTGACGCCGCGTCCGGGCGAGCTCATCCTCTGCAAGCGCCAGGCCTCGGCCTTCTTCGCCAGCGAACTCGCCGCCTGGCTGACCTATCGCGGCGTCGACACCACGCTGGTGACGGGCTGCACCACCTCGGGATGCGTCCGCGCCACCGTGATTGATTCCGTCAGCAGCAATTTCGGGACGATCGTGGTGACCGATTGCGTGGGCGACAGGGCGATTGAACCCCACAACGCCAACCTGTTCGACATGGGCCAGAAATACGCCGACCTGATGGAGAGCAGCGAGATCTACGCTCATTTCGGCGAATACCGCGCGGCCTGAAGCGCGTTCTCCACTGATTGCTTGTGGAGCGGGGCAGACGAACGGACGGATTTCCTCTAACCGTTGTAAGTGACGGATTTGGGTCTCCGGGGCAGTGACGGATATGGAGCAGATGGTCATTCAGGACATCGATACGGGCGGATCGGACCGCCCGCGCTACCAGCAGATCTATGCGATGCTGCGTGAACGCATCAGCTCGGGCGCCTATCCGATCGGCAGCAACCTGCCGACGGAGGTGGAGTTCTGCGACGAGTTCAACGTCAGCCGCTACACGGTGCGCGAAGCGCTGCGCCGCCTCGTCGATCAGGGCATGCTTGCCCGCAGACAGGGGTCCGGCAGCGAGATCATCGCCACGGAGCCGCATCGCAATTTCGTCCATCAGGTCCGTTCGCTGGCGGACCTGTTCCAGTATGCGCTCGACACGCATCTCGATATTCGCGCCATCAAAAAAATACGACTGCCGGCAAAGATCGCGACCGCGGTCGGCGGCGAGGCCGGGTCGACGTGGCTAGAGATCAAGAGCGTGCGCCGGACCCACAAGAACGGCGAGCCGATCTGCGTCACGCACTCCTATATTCCCGACCGGCTGGCCGCGATCGAACCGGACATCCCGGACTGCGTCGGCCCGCTTTACGCGCTGCTGGAGGAACGCTCCGGCGAGACGATCACGAACGCCTCCCAGGAGATCGGCGCCGAACCCATGACAAAGGCGGTCGCCAATGCGCTGGGCCGTGAGCCTCGCGCCGTCGCGCTGCGCCTGTTGCGACGCTATTCGTCCCGCAAGGGCACGCTGATCGCCTCGTATAACTGGCACCCCGGCGACAGCTTCACCTATTCCATGGACCTGCAGCGCAATCCGAGCCACTGACAGAACGCCGAACAGCGCGGCGGGCTGCAGAGGACCATGGTGAACAGAAGTAAGGGTGGCTCGCCGGCGCAAAGCGAGCCACCCTTGCGGCGCCACTGTCATGTAAGTGAGAGGCCGCTACAGAAGTTGCTATCGCAACAACTCTTGATGTGTTTGTGACAATTACCACGCGGAAGGTGATTTTCAGGCGACAGGCCGCATCTTTGCTGCTTTGACGCGTAAAATTTGTCGCCGCTATTCCTCACGCCGATGACTGCAGTTTCCGGACCATGATTGTGTTTCGGCTTAGCCGCGCCTGAGCCGCATGGCGTTTTTCCGCGCCGCGGCGCCGATGGGCTGGACCAGCGCCTCGGCCACGAGGAGCGGGTCTTGCCGGGTTGCAACGGCGGCCGCCGCCCGTTCAGCCGCCTTGGCGAAGGCCGAGGGTTTTTCGAAGACCATTCTGGTCAATTCCACCGGCGTCAGTGAACCGTTCGCAAACTTGACGCTTCTGCGCCAGATGACTTCGTGAGAGGCCAGCCCCAAATGCACATAGGCGGAGCTCAGTCGATTCCAGGATTCGGCCCATGTGAGGAGAGTCTGCATTCCGTACATTCAATCGATCCTGTTGTCCTGATCGTGGGCGAAGCCCGGCGACGGTCGATTTCAGACCTTGACCTCCCGGCACAAAGAACGCCCGCAAAGCGCGGCGGTTCCGGCGTGAGAGTCTTATAGGCCGGATGCGCTGAATCAATCGATCGGGAGTTGATTCCGCTGTGGCGTGAAGAATTGAAGTGCCTGGTGAATTGGATGCTAGAGCAGCGCCTGATTGCGGTTGTCCCTCACAATATCCTGCCAAGGTTGTTCCTGCCACCAATCAGGACCGGTATGTTTAGGTGCCCAGAAGCCTTCAAACCATCTCGAAGGGTTGACGCGGCCAGCGTTCGCTTCATTCAGGCAGATCATGGAATGATGCGACTCCCACAGAGAAACGACAACGACCGACATGTCTTTTGGATAAAGGTAGTTCGGGGTCGGTCCGCCAACTTGCCGGACCGTTCGATCCGGTGCTTTCAGGTCGGTGGTTCGAACCTCTCTCGTTTCCTTATGGGTCTGGCTCTCTATGATAATCTGATTCTTGCCGAGCGCCTCGAATAACTCACCCAACGGTTTCTCCAAAATGGCGGGGAATGCGTCCGGTTCGGGCATGAGCAAGCCATCGCTTTGCACAATGGAATAGAGTTTTTTCGCCAGCTCCGGCGATCGAAGCACATTCTTGAGTGTAATCGCCTGAGACAGAACGGCGTGGTAGGTCTCGGCGATGCTGCTGAAGCCGCAGCAGTCAGCAATTTCCTGCCAGGCGACGGGAGTTCCTTTCTGCTTTGCATAGACATCGAAATTCCATTGTTCCTTTGTGAACTGGGCGCGGAAGGGATGTTGTGCTGGTATGTCTTCCCACTCGATACAATGGTCGAAATAGTCCGGAAGACTCATCGCGCCGATGTCGACAAACGGATGTGGAACAACGAAGACACTTGGCAGGTCGCCGCGAGAAGCTTCCACATAGTATTCGTTCCAGTAATCGTATTTCATGATGTCAGGCGTTTGACCGTATCGGTATCGTCGAAGAAACTGGATAGAAATCAATTTGGATGCGTGATCAACTCATCCAAAGAGCAAATCTATAATCTAATACTAGGATTGCAACCGCGCGCTCAAAATCTCATTCATTGCCTGCGTCGGATACTTCACGGAGCGGTTTGTTGGTAGACCATGATTCAGAAACTGAGCACGCCGATTGGAGCCGTTCGGACACCATTCGCTTTGCGAGTAGCTTCATCTTTCCTGTCGTGTTCCTTCTAAGTTACTTTTATGCGCCGGTTCTGGTTTCCCTGCTTCCGTGGCTTGCGCATTTGGGCGGGCCTTTGTTCCTGGCAACGGCCGTTGCCTTGGCTGCTGGAGTTGTCAGAAGAATTTTGGCGTCTGATCCGTGGCCAAAATACACCTCTTACCGTTTCTACACTTTCTGCGTCATATTCATTTTCGGGTTTGCGGGGATCCTGCTGCGCGATGAGGGACTGATAAAAATTGTCCCGACGCTGACACTGGCGATTTTGGCGGTTGCGTCCTTGCTGAGCGTCGGGAGTCCAGACCGTCGCTCTCCACTGATTCCAGAGCGCAATTCAACGTCATTTGGTCACACGCTTCTGGCCTTGTATGGCGCATTATTCTTGATCATTCTCGCCGTTGCAAACGAGATCGTCTGGCGCAGTTTTTCTACAGACGTCTGGGTTGTCTGGCGGGCATTCTATTTGTTCGTCGCCGCGTTTCTCGTGACTATGCCCGCCTCGTTCATGGCGTCGTCAACACGCTTGAGATTAACGAACTAGATGTATTGAGCCTTTGGGTAAGTACTGCTTGAACTTTTTCATCTGTTGCCCTCAAAATCGGAAGCAGGATTGCCTCGTACTCTGTGAACCTTCTCACACGGGAGTCTGGCGACCATCGCGTAGCGCGCGATCATGACATCGCAATAATGCAGATCGTCGGTGTCATGGGCGGCCACAATCGGCACATATCGGAGAATGCTGTGGGATATGTAATCCTCAAGCTGCAATTTTCTCTGTCCGCGCAACATTGTCATCAATGAATGCCACGTTGCATTAATGACCGTAGAGCAATCCCTGCGTGTATGAGGAGCGGCGGACTTTTAGGACGGGTTTGGTTTGGCGGCCGTACAGGTGCGGCGTCTAGGGCGCCGCGACCGGAGCGAATAATATCAGCGCCACTATACCGCAGAACAACTAAAATCTGACTGGCAAAGAGAATTTCACGAATCCAACAATGTCTCAAAATTGGAATGCAGCATATGTGTGAGCCAGACGGGGAGCCAAATCAGGCAAGGATTCAACCAAAACCATCTCTGTTCGACCTGATCTTAATTTTCCAGTTTTAGTTTTCAGCGATACCACTGCAGCACAGCAGGTATTGTCACAATATGCAACTTAGAAGAGTGTATACATTTCATCTCCTTGCATTCATTTGGTGTATCTCCGCGGGATATAAGAGGTAAAGCATTCAACTCGGATTGAATATCTGGGAAATTCTGAAATAGTGACCAACTTTGTTTGCGGAATCTTCACGGCGCCGCGATTATGTCTTCGGGCATGGCGTTCAACGTTGTCCCAATTCGTCGTCGATCGAAACTGCCCCGCAGGCTCTTTCTTGCGGGCATGCTGGTTGCGGCGTTCTCCGCCGGCGCCGCGTATAATGCATTGGACATTGACCAGTGGGTTCATCGGCAATTGTCGCAGGAGCCGGCCTCTGCATACCAGTTCGAACGTATCAGCTTCTCGATTTGCGGCACCTTCAGGCGCTACACGTGTGTCGTTGACGGCGACACCGTCTGGCTCAGAGGAGAGAAGATCCGTCTGGCCGGGATCGACGCTCCAGAGAAACACGAGCCGCAATGTCGCTATGAGGCCGACCTCGCGAACCAGGCGACACAGAAACTTCGTGTATTGCTATCTGACAATGAATGGCGGCTGGCGCGCGTCGGCAAAGACCGATACGGACGCACGCTCGCCACGTTCCACACCATGACCTCGACAATCGGCGACAAACTCATCGCCGCCGGTCTGGCGCGCAAGTGGCGGGGTCGTCGCATGCCGTGGTGCTGAAGTTTTTGTGCTGCCCCCGTGCCCGGAACAAAATAAGAACATTTTTACTGCATTTCCCCGGGACTTGTGCTATTATTCAATGAGGAGATGTAGCGCGGCGCCAAGGCGACGAATTCGTGAATAAGCGCATTTCCCGAAACAAAGCCAAATGCCCGCGGGGCGATGAAAACCCTATTTACCGAAACAAAGCCAGATGCTGATTTCTGATCAGGAGGACGTTCAGGATGCGTGAAATGCAGATTCCCGAAACAAAGCCAGATTCGGCGGAGGCATGAAATCCCGGTTTCCCCAAACGAAGCCAGATGGATGCTGGGCGGTGAAAAACCCGATTTACCGAAACAAAGCCAGATGCTGATTCCGGATCCGGAGGACGTCAAAGACGCGAGAAATGCAGATTCCCGAAACGAAGCCAGATTGCAGACAAGTCACGGTATCCTGAAATCCCCAAACAAAGCCAAATAAATTAAGACGTTGATATTGTTTCACAAAAATATTTATCCAGCCTCAGATATCGCCGTCGGCCGTCGGTTCGATCAACTCCGGCTGCTTGTTGCGGACATTGCCGACCGCCTTGTCGACTGCGTAATAGACCAGGTCCGGCCCGCGATTTTGCTGGAGCAGGTCCAGCGCGTCGTCCTTGCCGGTCGCCGTGTCCATCCACGCTTCAAGCGCGTCCGGTTTCAGGATCACCGGCATGCGGTTGTGGATCTCGGCCACCGACGGATCGGCGTCCAGCGTGACGATTGCGAAGGTCGTCGTGTCGAGCGCCTTGTTGTAGGCGCTGACGCCGGCGAAGGCGAAAGGCTCGAAGGTCGGGGCGTCGCCGGGCAGGTGGATCAGATAGGGCTGCTTGACCTTGTTTTCGGTGCGCCATTCGTAATAGCCGGTCGCCGGGATCAGGCAGCGCCGGTGCTCGAACGCCGTCCGGAAGAACGGCTTTTCGGCGACGGTCTCGCCGCGCGCATTGATCTGCGCCCTGATCTTGCTGTCCTTGGCCCAGAGCGGGATCAGCCCCCAGACGACAGGGGCAATGACGTTGTCGTCACCGTCGCGGATGATGATTTCGAGTTCGGACGTCGGCGCGACATTGTAGTTGGGCTCGGGTCCGTTGCGGGCGTCAACCTCCGCCGGCAGGATGTTCAGGTATCGCCGATACTCCGCCCAGGTTCCGGTTGTTATGAAACGTCCGCACATAGATGTTTGCCTAAAAGTTGCGCCGACACGGCATATCTAGAATCCTGTCAGCAATCCCGCCACATTGATAAACATACCCACGAGCCAGAGACCCAAAAAGGCGAACCCGGCAATTGCCCATTTCCTCTGGTTCGTCCGGAAGTGTCTTTCATCTCGCCACAATTTGTACTTCCAGGCCCAGTTACTTCCTTTCATGCCGAAAACAACCATAATCGCGATACATCCCAAAATGTATGCAGCGATGCCCGGTATCCAGGCGGAGCCTACATTCTCATACTGGATCATGTAGTAAACTTGAGCCAGAACCAATAGTATCGTTATGATCAAGAACGGCGCCATGACAACCAATAGCGGCCACCAGCAATTGTTGCCGATTGCCCAGAGCCAGTTCAAGAAAAATGCTCCCCAGTTCCAGCGCTTCAGTGGGGTTGGTATAGGTGTAGCATCAGGTTGATCTGGAAAGGGCATTGGACAACACTCCTCCAAATATTGAATACTTAAGGCCGCGAACCGTAGTTCTGGCATCAACCAAACACAACCCTGAGGTTCTTATCGCGAATCAATTAATCCACTACTCAGTACTTCATGCGGCACATCGTTGAAACTTCATGCGAGGAGCCGCGCCATGCCAAGACACAAACGCCATTCCGAACTCCGGGCTGCGGAGGAGCGCAGGCTCGTGGAAGCCTCGGCGGAGTTTTTCCACGCGCTGCAGCGGCTGATGTGCAATCTGCGCCCTACCGATCATCACTACCGGCGACTGAGCAACCTGACGCGCGAAGTCAACGAGACGGTGGAGGATCTCACCGGCGAGCCGCCCAAATGGACACGGCGTTGAGGGGCGCAACTGTGTGCGACGAAGGTCCTGCCTGATGAAACCCGTTGAGTCTCAACCCTATCCGTTTCCGCTTGCGGGCGCGCTGTCGGCCGAAACGACGGCCTTTCTGTTCATCGACATGCAGGGCGAATTTTGCCGTCCGGGCGGGTTCATGGATGCGCAGGGGCTGGATGTCACGGCGCTTGCGTCAGGTCTCGGAAACGCGGCGCGGCTGCTTGCAGCGGCGCGCGCTGGCGGCTTCGCCGTCATCCATACGCGGGAAGGCTACGCGGCGGATCTTTCGGACGCGCCACCCAATCGCCTGTGGAAGGGAAGGGGCGGCGACCAGCCGGCCGTTGGCGACGCCGGGCCGCACGGCCGTTATCTGATTAGGGGCGAACCCGGCTGGGAAATCATGCCGGAGGTCGCGCCGATCGTCGGCGAAACCGTTCTCGACAAACCGTCCTACGGAACCTTCGCCTCCACGGACATTGATCGACGCTTGCGCGCCAAAGGCGTCGCCAATCTGGTCGTCTGTGGCGTCACAAGCGACTGCTGCGTGCACCAGACCGTGCAGGAGGCGCTGGACCGCGGCTTCGATTGCCTGACGATTTCGGACGCCAGCGCGGCGGGCTTCGCGTCTGTCCATGAGCGGATGATGGAGCAGATCACGCTCAAGGACGGCGTTTTCGGGGCGGCGGCGTCGACGGACGCGGTGCTGGCGGCGCTGTGACGATGTCTGTTCAGGCGATTTCGGTTTTGCAAATCCGGGCGTTGAATATTTGTTCGCGCGCCCGGATTCGGATAAGAGTGGACCGCCGGAAGGATCGACTTTCCAGGCGGTCTGGACAGGGATGGGCGACATGATCACGAGAACATTGGCGACAATCGGCATAGCCGTTGCGACTGTATTTCCGTTCACATCAGCCCACGCGGCGGACATAACAGCCGATTCCGTCAAGGCGGTGCTGCCAAGGCTGGAAGAGATCGTGAACGACGCCATGGAGCAAACGGAAGTGCCGGGCGTCGCCGTCGCCGTGGTCGTCGGCGAAGAGGTTGTCTATCTTAAAGGGTTCGGCGTACGCAAGGTCGGTGAAGACGCGGCGGTCGACCCCGACACCGTCTTCCAGATCGCTTCGGTTTCGAAGCCGCTGGCTACAACAGCGATCGCGTCCGTGGTTGGAACCGGCGAGGTTAACTGGGAGAGCCGGATCGCCGATCTCGATCCGGGCTTCCAGCTCATGGAGCCGTGGGTGACGAACCAGGTTGCAATTCGCGACCTGCTGTCTCACAGAAGCGGCATGCCTGATCACGCGGGCGACCTGCTCGAAGACCTCGGTTACGACCGCGAGGAAATCTTCTACCGGCTTCGGTTTCTCAAGCCGTCGAGCAGTTTTCGTTCGCACTACGCCTATACAAACTTTCCCTTTTCCGAAGCCGGTGTCGCAACGGCAAAGACATTGAACACGACCTGGGAAGATCTGATTGCGGCCCGTGTCTTCGCACCGTTGGGCATGACGGCCAGCAGCGCGCGCCACGCTGACTATCTGGCGGCCGAAAACCGCGCCACGATCCATGCAATAGAGAACGGCGAGGCTCGCGCCAGATATGATCGCGACCCCGACGGGCAGGCGCCTGCCGGCGGCGTCAGTTCGAGCGCACGGGACATGTCGAAGTGGCTGACCCTCCTGATCAACAACGGCAGCTTCGAGGGCCGGCAGATCATTGACGGGGAGGCTCTGGGCGAGACGTTCCGCCCGCAGATCACCAGCGGAACCAGTCATGAAGACGGCCGGGCGGAATTCTACGGCCTCGGCTGGATCGTCAATTACGATACCAACGGCCTGATCCGGCTTTCCCATTCCGGCGCCTTCTTTACCGGCGCGCGCTCGGTCGTGTCCTTCCTGCCCGGCGAGGAGGTGGGGATCATCGTGCTCGCCAACGCCTTTCCGACGGGCCTGCCGGAAGCCGTGACCAACAATTTCTTCGACATCCTGCTTCAGGGCGAGCCCCAGCGCGACTGGCTGCCGCTGTTCGAAGGTCTCTTCCAGCAAATGCTGGACGCCGAAGCCGGTTACGATTTCTCGTCGCCGCCGGATACTGTATCGCCGGGTCTTTCCGCGTCGGCCTATGCCGGCCAGTACCACAATACCTATTTCGGCGACCTGCAGATTGTGGAAGACAGCGGCGGCCTCGCCATTCGTCTCGGCAACGGATTGGGGCCGTTTTCGCTCACCCACTGGGATCGGGACGTCTTCAATTTCACGTTCCTGACGCATGGCGACGATGGCGAAAGGACGGTGGGCGCAACGTTCACCGTGCCGGACGGAAACCAGGCCAGCGCCGTCACGCTCGACTTTCTCGACGCCTACGGAACCGGGACATTCGTCAGGGCCGAAGACGGGAAGGAGTAGTCAACCCGCTCTGGCCTCGTCGTAACTGGCCATGAGATCGTTGAATTTTTCGCCCTGGATGGCGACGTGGTCGTGCATCAGGCGCCCGGTGAGGTCAGCGTCTCCGGATCGGATGGCTTCAACGATGTCGCGATGTTCGTTCAGGGATTGCCGCATGCGATTACGCACGCGGAGCTGAAGCCGTCGAAAGGGCCTCAGGCGCCGATGCAGCTTCGAGGCCTCGCCGCTCAAAAAGGTGTTGCCGCTCGCCGCGTAAATCAGGTGGTGGAACGTCTCGTTCTCACGGTAATACTGGTCGGTGTCTCCGGCCCGATGCGCCGCCTCGCATCCCTGCATCGCCTGTTCGATGGCGACGATCCCACTGTCGGTGATCCGGCGGGCGGCAAGGCGGCCGCACATGCCTTCCAGTTCCGCCATGACCTCGAACATCTCGATCGTCCGCCGGAAACTGGGATAGCGCACGAAGGCTCCGCGCCGCGGAAGCTGTTCGACAAGGCCGGAAGCCGACAGGGCGTGCAGGGCCTCGCGCACCGGCGTGCGCGACACGTTGAACTGTTCCGACAACGAGACTTCGTCCAGCCGTTCACCATCGGCGAATGCCCCGCCGATAATGGCCTGTTCGAGTTCTTCGCGAATCCTGTCTGCTGTTCGTTCCGTCATGTCCAGACTCTATTTCTGCTGCAAACATTCCACAATCCATTTCTTGTATACAAGAATATTGACAATGCATGCAATTGGTGCTGTCATCCGATCGTCAATTGATCACGACGATCAACACGGCGCCCCGGCGCCAAGGGAGGAAATCATGAAACTACTTACCGCTGGTCTCGCCGGCGCCATTATCATGTCCGTGTCAGTAAGCGCGGTCGCACAGGACATGACCCTGAAGGCGTCGCATCAGTTCCCGGGAGGCAAGGGCGATGCGCGCGACGAGATGGTGCAGATCCTCGCCAAGGAAATCGAGGCCGCCGACGTCGGGCTGAAGGTGCAGGTCTATCCGGGCCAGTCGCTGTTCAAGGCCCGCGAACAGTGGGGCGCCCTGACAAAGGGGCAACTCGACTTTACGTCTTTCCCTCTGGACTATGCGTCCGGCCGCGTGCCGCAGTTTTCCGTGACACTGATGCCAGGCCTGGTGCGCAACCATGACAGGGCGAAGCGGCTCAACGATTCTCCGTTCATGGACGACATCAAGGCGCTGATCGAGGAAAACGGCGCAATGGTTATTGCGGACGCCTGGTTAAGCGGCGCCTTCGCCTCGAAAAGCAAATGCATCACCTCGCCTGAAAGCATCTCGGGACAGGTGACGCGCGCCGCCGGACCGGCGTTTGAACAGATGCTCGTCGGAGCCGGCGCCTCGATCGCTTCCATGCCGTCCTCCGAGATCTACACCGGCATGCAGACGGGCGTGCTCGACGCCGCGAACACATCATCGGGATCGTTCGTCTCCTACCGGCTGTTCGAGCAGGTGAAGTGTCTGACTGCGCCCGGCGAAAACGCGCTCTGGTTCATGTACGAGCCGCTGCTCGTATCCAAGGATACCTGGAACAAACTCAATGACGAGCAGAAGGCGGCGGTGCTCGCCGCCGGCCAGAAAGCCGAGGAATATTTCGATAGCCAGGCGCGTGATCTGGACACCCGGATGGTCGACACGTTCAAGCAGGCCGGTGTCGAGATTACCGAAATGTCTCCGGAAGACTACGAGCAGTGGCTCGCCATCGCCAAGGAGACTTCCTACAAGGAATTCGCCAATGTCGACGGCGGTCAGGAACTGATCGAAAAAGCCCTCGCGGTAGACTGATCTCCAATGTCGCCGGGCGCCTCATGCAGGGCGTCCGGCGTTTCCGGAAAAGCCATGAACATTTTCATTCGCGCCGTTGAGGCCGCTTCGCGACTGTGCGGTCTCGTATCAATGGTCCTGCTTGCCGCGGCGGTCATCGTCGTGTCCGAAATGGTCTTCGTGCGATACGTGCTCGGTCACTCCACCATCTGGCAGACCGAATTCGTAATCTATTCGATCATCGCCTCGACCTTCATCGGAGCGCCTTATGTGCTGCTTCTGCATGGACATGTCGGCGTCGACCTGCTGCCGAACGCGCTGGCGCGCGGGCCTGCGCGCCTCTTGAACATCGTCGCATCGCTGATAGCGCTGGTCTTCTGTGCTCTTGTGGCGTGGACGAGCGGGCATTTCTGGTACG
Organism: Hoeflea sp. CAU 1731; assembly: GCF_039888615.1. Taxonomy (NCBI): domain Bacteria; kingdom Pseudomonadati; phylum Pseudomonadota; class Alphaproteobacteria; order Hyphomicrobiales; family Rhizobiaceae; genus Hoeflea; species Hoeflea sp. CAU 1731. The sequence continues at coordinate 48,103 of NZ_JBDQQS010000004.1, forward strand.
AGGCCTTTTCGAGAGGCTGGACCACGGAAACCGTCTGGAAGATTCCACTCTGGATTCCGCTGCTGCCCCTGCCGCTTGGAATGATCATGACCTGCTTGCAGTATGTCGTCCAGATCGTGAAGCCGGTCGAACCGACTCAGCCGGAGGCGCTCAGCTGATGAGCCCTCTCGAGATCGGACTTTACATTTTTATCGCGCTCATGGCGCTTTTCGCGAGCGGCATGCCCATCGCCTTCGCCCTGGGCGCGGTGTCCGTGGCGGCCCTGTTGTTTACGGAAGGTACAAGTTCGCTCGACATACTAGGCGAAACTTTTTTCGCAGGGCTGAATTCCTTCACCCTTGTCTCCATTCCAATGTTCATCCTGATGGGGTCGGCAGTCGCGTCCAGTCCTGCCGGCAAGGATCTCTACGAAGCGCTGGACCGCTGGCTGAACCGCGTTCCGGGCGGCCTCGTCCTTTCCAATCTCGGCGCCTGTTCCATCTTCGCAGCGCTGTCCGGCTCGTCGCCGGCGACCTGCGCGGCGATTGGCAAGATGGGAATCCCGGAGATGCGGCAGCGTGGCTATCCGCCGGAGATCGCCACGGGTTCGATCGCCGCCGGCGGAACGCTCGGCATCCTGATTCCCCCGTCGATCACCATGATCGTCTATGGCATCGCCACGGAGACATCGATCGGGCGGCTGTTCATCGCCGGCATCCTGCCCGGTCTCCTGCTGACCGGGCTGTTCATGCTCTGGTCGATCTATGCCTGCTGGCGACAGGGCCTGTCGCTCAAGAGCATGGCCGACCGCTATTCCTGGAAGCAGAAGTTCGAGGTTCTGCCCCGCGTGCTGCCGTTCCTGGCGATCATCGCCGGCATCCTCTATGTGCTCTACGGCGGCGTGGCGACGCCGTCCGAGGCGGCTGGCGTCGGCGCTCTGTTCTGTCTTGTTCTGGTAGTGTTGATCTACCGGATGTTCCGGGCAAAGCCCATCATCTCGATGTTTCGGGATACGGCCAAGGAATCGGTGATGATCATGATGATCATCGCGGCGTCCGAACTGTTCGCCTTCACCCTGTCGCTGACATTCGTCACCCAGTCCATCGCCGAGTGGATCTCGATGCTCGACGTCAATCGCTGGGTGCTGATGGCGATGATCAACGCCTTCCTGCTGGTCGCAGGTTTCTTCCTGCCGCCGGTCGCCGTAATCCTTATGACAGCGCCCATCCTGCTGCCGATTATTCTTCAGGCCGGGTTCGATCCCTACTGGTTCGCGGTGATCCTCACCATCAACATGGAGATCGGACTGATCACGCCGCCGGTCGGGCTCAATCTCTATGTCATCAACGGCATTGCCCCGGATATACGTCTCCAGACTATTCTGCGCGGTTCGCTGCCCTATGTCATGTGTATGGTGCTGGCGATCGTTATCCTGTGTATCTTTCCGGGCATCGTTACCTGGTTGCCGACGGCTCTGATGGGACCTGCCCTGTGACGCGTTCGAACTTCCTTGCAGATCTCCTGTCCTCGGTTTTCGAGCGCGGACAGCGGCGTTTCGTCAGTCGCGACAGCCGGTCGATAGAGGAATTGTGCAGGGCACTTCTGTCGGAAAGCGGAGAATCTTCCGGGACGCGTCTGGCCGGCGCCATCCTCGACCGTTACGCGGAACTCGATGACGAAGCCAGGAAGCGTTTCTTTGCTCTGCTTGTCGAGGAATACGACATCGACACCGATAAGGTGGCTACGGCCGCCGATAACTATGGTGACAGCAGGGACAGCGCGGATCTTGCGATACTGCTGGAAGAAGCCGAGCCCAAACGACAGGAACTGCTTCGGCGGGTCAATCGCGCCCCCGGCGCCACTGGCCAGCTTGTGCGCATGCGCGCCGATCTTTTGTCGCTCTTGAAGGACAATCCTGAATTCCGGCGAGCAGATATCGATTTCGATCATCTGTTCGCGTCGTGGTTCAACCGGGGTTTTCTCGTCCTCCGGCACATCGACTGGATGACGCCAGCGAATATTCTCGAGAAGATCATCGAATATGAAGCCGTTCATGCAATCGATGACTGGGAAGACCTGCGCCGTCGACTGGCGCCGGAAGACCGGCGCTGCTTCGCCTTCTTCCACCCGTCGATGCCCGACGAGCCGCTGATCTTCGTCGAGGTGGCGCTTGCGACCAGTATTCCGGGCTCGATCCAGGACGTGCTGAGCGAAGACCGGAAGCACGTCGACGAGGATGAGGCGACTGCGGCGGTTTTTTATTCCATATCCAACTGCCAAAAGGGTCTCGCCGGCGTCTCCTTCGGCAATTTCCTGATCAAGCAGGTGGCGACGGACCTGAAGCAAAGCCTGCCGAATCTCAAAACCTTCGTCACCCTGTCGCCGGTTCCGGGCTTCAACGAGTGGCTTCGCGGGCAGGCGTCTCTGGACGGCGACGAGCAGCGCGCCGATCGAGACGAGATTCTTGCCATTCTCAAGGCAGGAGACGGCGGGAAGCTTTCTGAATATGCGACCGGACTGACGCGTCTGGCCGCGGATTATGTCTGCCTTGCCAAGCGGCCGGACGGGCGGCCCGCAGATCCGGTCGCGCGATTCCACCTTGGCAACGGCGCGCGGCTCGAACGGATCAATCCACAGGGCGATCTGTCGCGGAAAGGACTGGCCGCATCGAGTGGCGTTATGGTCAACTATCTGTATGACCTGAACACGGTCGAGGACAATCACGAGGCCTATGCCCACAATAATGAGGTGATCGTCGCCCGGCCGATCAAAGCCTTGCTGCGCGACCGTCCGGCGAGAAAGACACAACGGAGTTCCGAGAATGCCTAATGCCCTCTACGACGCATTGTTCGAACAGCATCGGGGCAGCAGCCGACCTTATATCTTCAAGCCTGACGGAACGAGCATTACTTATTCGGATTTTCTGGCGATGGCGGCGCGCACGGCCCATGCATTGCGTTCCTTCGGCGTGGAGCCCGGCGACCGGGTCGCGGTTCAGATCGCCAAGTCGCCGGAAGCGCTCGCGCTTTATATCGCGTCAGTTCAGGCGGGTGCGATTTTCCTGCCGCTGAATACCGCCTACACGCCTTCCGAGATCGAATATTTCGTCGAGAACGCCGGACCGAAACTGCTCGTTTGCGATCCGGCGTCCGTCGACGCCCTGGCGCCCATCGCTGCGGTGGCCGGAGCCGAGTTGAAGACGCTCGCAAGCGATGGATCGGGCTCGCTGACCGAACTGGCGAAGGATCAGTCCACGACGTTCCCGACGGTCGATCGCGGTCCTGACGACCTCGCGGCATTCCTCTACACGTCCGGCACCACCGGGCGTTCCAAGGGCGCGATGCTCACGCACGACAATCTGCTGTCCAACGCCGTGTCTCTTGTGGACGCCTGGCGCTTTACCGAGGACGATATACTCCTGCACGCCTTGCCGATTTTTCATACCCACGGTCTCTTCGTCGCCGCCAATACTATGACGCTTGCCGGCGGCGCGATGATCTGGTTGCCCGGTTTCCAGATCGACGCAGTAATCGAAAACCTGCCGCGCGCGACATCCATGATGGGCGTGCCGACCTTCTACACCCGGCTGCTGGACGACCCGCGTTTCACGCAGGACCTCGTCAGTCATATACGGCTTTTTACGTCCGGAAGCGCGCCGCTGCTCGCCGAAACCCATGTCGCCTTCGAGGAGCGGACGGGCCATCGTATCCTCGAGCGCTACGGCATGACCGAGACGAACATGAACACCTCCAATCCCTATGACGGCGAGCGCCGGGCGGGCACCGTCGGCTTCCCGCTGCCGGGCGTCAGCCTGCGCATCTGTGATCTGGAAACTACCAAGGAACTGCGGCATGGTGATATCGGCGTTATCGAGGTCAAGGGGCCGAACGTCTTTAAAGGCTACTGGCGGATGCCTGAAAAGACGAAGGAGGAATTTCGCGACGACGGTTTCTTCATTACCGGCGATCTCGCGCGGATCGACGAGGACGGCTACGTTCACATCGTTGGACGCGCCAAGGATCTGATCATCTCGGGTGGTTACAACATCTATCCGAAGGAGGTCGAACTGCTACTCGACGAACAGCAGGGCGTGCTGGAATCAGCCGTTATCGGCGTGCCTCATCCCGATTTCGGCGAGGCTGTGATCGCGGCAGTCGTCCCGCAAAAGGGGGCGGCTGTCGAAGAGGCGGACATTCTGGAAGCGATCCACGACAAGATCGCCCGCTTCAAGCAACCGAAGCGCATTCACATCGTTTCGGAACTTCCGCGAAACACCATGGGCAAGGTTCAGAAGAACCTGTTGCGGGATCAGTTCGGCAAGGATTTCAGCGCCTGAGCGGCGGTCGCCGGTTGCTTCGATAGTCTCCGATTTGAAGCGGGATATCGCTTGCAATCTATGGATTTATGTATTTTGAAGTATTTGTCATTGATTGAGTGCAGCTTGAGTTAACTATGCTAGTTACTTGACAAATTCTCCATCCGGTTCAACAAATGTATCAGCCATGCGCGCGAAAGCGACCAGGAGTAGGGGCATGTCGTCCCTGGCCTTTTTCGGGGAGAGGGAAATGACCGATAATTCAATGACTGCAGCTTCCGGCGTTCGGGAGATCATCGCGAAACACAAGACGTGGTTCACGGTGCTCGGCGTATGCCTGATCATACTCGGCATTCTGGCAATCATATTTCCGCTTCTGGGAACAATCGTCGCCAAGACGTTCCTGGGCTGGCTGTTCCTGATTGGCGGCATTGTTCAGGTTGTTCATGCGTTTTCGACGGCCAAGTGGAGCGCGTTTTTCTTCAATCTGCTCGTCGGCGTTCTCTACATCGTTGTTGGCGCATGGCTGGCGTTCCTGCCGCTTGCCGGCATCTTGACGCTGACCATCCTGCTTTCGGCGATGTTCATCGTGCAAGGCGTGCTGGAAATCGCAATGGGATTTCGCCTGCGCCCGAACAGCGGCTGGGGCTGGGTGCTGATCGCCGGAATCCTGGCGTTGGTCGTCGGCGTATTGATCTTTCTCGAATTGCCGGGTTCAGCCGCCTGGGCGATCGGATTGCTTGCCGGGATCAATCTGATTTCATCGGGATGGGCCTACGTCTTCATGGCTATGGCCGCTGGCAAAGAGACGCCAGCCGGCTAGTCCGGCCAACTGGCCGTTTAAACAAATATCAAATACGCGCATTCGCCCCTTCGTCGACGTGACGCGGCGCGGGTGCGCTGCCTGAGCTTTGATGCGCCTAGTCTAGATCGTTGAAAAAATCACTTGCGGGGAAGTGGAACCGGCTGCAGTTGCTGTTTCTGTCGCATAGCCTGCGCTCTGGCCAACCATTTTATAGCCAGACGCTCCAATTGCTCGTTATACAAGCCACCGTCCAGTTCAAGGCGGACAGTATCCTCGCCCTTTTCATTTAGGCGTGCAAAGATTTCGCTTACGACGAGCCTGTTCATGGGTGCTTTGTTTCCGTCGGCCAAAACGCTGTTTTCATTGCATTAGCACAGAACGCGCTTTCCGGCGAAAGCTACCACAGGAATATGGCGTATTCATAGCTGCAAATGAATAGGCTTCAGCGGATGACGCGCGCCGGCCCCGGCGTTGTAGTGTTGCATCTGGAAAATTTCTGATCGCAATTACAACTACTATGAAAAGAATTTTAACCTTTGCAACTTTTCCGGTTTTAGTTTCGTTATATCAAGTAACCATGCGCTCTTTTGTGCATAGAAACATACAAAAGATTTTATGAACTATGAATACTTTTATGCAATGAAAAAATAGTATTTTATATATATAAATATAAGAAACTAAATTAAAACTGGAAGGAGAAAAGAATGATTACTAGTGGAATATACATTAATCGTATGCTGTCCGCAGTCGCAATCATCACATTGTGTGCTGTACCCGGATCCGCGCTCGCTCAAGTTGGCGCCGGTGTAGGCGCAGGCGTCGGCGTGGGTGGCGTTGGAGCCAGTGCAGGCGTTGGCGCGGGCGTCGGTTCTTCTGGTGCTGGCGTTGGCGCTGGCGTCGGTGATGCGAGCGCCGGAGTTGGCGCAGCCGCTGGAGTAGGCACTTCGGGTGTTGGCGCGGGCGTTGGCGCCGGTGATGCTAGCGCCGGGGTGGGCGCCGGCGTCGGCGTTGGCGGCACTGGAACCGGCTCGGGAACAGGATCCGGCGCCGGAGGAAACGGTGGTTCCGGTGGAGGGGCGCAATCGGTCGCAGCCTCGGTCGCCTCCATGAGTTACGGCGACCGCATAAAATTGCGCAAACGCTGTCACAGCATTGTGCAGTACCCAGGGCGGCACGATTCCACAACAGTTGAACTCTGCCGTATCGCGCTGTCCATGCGTTAAGACTTGGATGATGCTCATCCAGGAATTGGCGTCCGATTTCGGGCGCCTTTTCCAGTCCTCCAGGTTACGAGGTCACTTTTTCTTTTGAATTTGCAAGCTCGCAAACGGCGTTTTCGTTCTTTTTCCGGTCCTCGTGACCGAACCAACGGTTTGATTCTGCATTCCCATATTTTTTTTCGAGCAGCCCTACGACATCTTCCATTGATCCGTCATGCGGTATCCAGCCCTTTTCGATATCGGGAAAATCGAGCTTGCAGTTGGCGCATTTCGAACCCGACTGAAACTTGATCGGGCACCAGAAGGATTCCAGATTGCGCAGCATTTCCGCGCCGAGCGAATAGACCCCCGTCATCCAGTCGCAGTAAAGACACCACAGGCGATCGTGCCCCACCAGGCCCTCGAACTTGTGGCGGCTGATCGCCACCCAGTCTCCGGATTTGTAAGGCGGCAGATTGATGCCCCAGATAAGGACAGGATAAACGATGATCTCCGCGAGACGGATCAGCCAAAAGGCCGGAAACGCCAGCGTCGTCGTCCAAAGGGCGGTCTGCTGACGGAAGCTGCTGCCGACGATGCGATTCAAGGTTGTGACAATACGCGGCTTGTTTCTGATGACATCCCGATGGTGATACTCGTGCGCGATCACCCATACAAAATAGGCGATCAGGCAACCGGCAAGCGCGCCGGCCAGTCCTGCCCAACCGCCAAGGATCGCGCCGGCGGCAAGCGGCAGAATCTGATAGGCGACGATCACGCCATCGAGCGCGGGCGCCTTGGAGAGCGCGTCGAGGATCTTGCGGCCCGAAGGTCCCAGCCGTGCGAGAATGTGCAGCGCGGCTGTCAATGCCAACAAGTAGCTTGCGATGGCGATTGCAATGGTCAGAAATGTGGTCATGAATGTGCGCCCTGACAAACAATGTCGGCTGTACACTTAAGGTAATTCATTAGAATTCGCAAACGACTAAGTAATATAAACAAGCCATTGGCGGATATTTTATAAGTATATATTTAGTAAAAATTTATTCGAATACTGTGAATTCTGATTTGCCATGCCGAACGTGCGGGAAGAGCGGCGCAATCCCGGAATCCGCCGCCACGGGGTCGGCCAATCCTGTCGTGCGAGGGCTAACTGCTGCAACGCGATGAATGCGCTTGTTATTGCAGCAGCGTCAATCCGTCTGCAAGACCGTCCGTGTCGATCTGGAACGTCATCTGCGCGCCATTGACCGATGTGATCGTTGCGCTGGCTGACGTCGCCGATTTCAGCGTTGTCACGAAATCGGGAGCCAGGTTGGCGCGGGACAGGCAGAAGCGGGGCGTGCAATCCTCAAAAGGCAGGACAATGGGTTTCGGGGTTCCCGCTTCGATGATGATGCCGCGGCTGACCTTCACGCCGGTGCGTGTTCGCCACACAGCGCTCATATTGCCTTCAGGATCGGCGGTAATCGTCCAGGCAAAGGCAAGCGAACCGTTGGCGCCTTCCGTTATGCTCTGGCTGATGCTGCACTGTCTGGCGGATGCAGGTTCGTCCGTGCAACTGTAATCCCAGGCGCCGATCGGTTGGCCAACCCGAATTTCCGCGGGACTTTCCGGGGTGACGCGAGACGCGGTGGTGCGCGTCGTTTGCGTGGTCCGCGACGCTTGACTCGCGGGTCTGCTCATTCCTGTCTTTTGTGCGGCGGGTTCGATTTTGGCTTCACTGGAAGCGGTTGTGGTCGCATCGCCGCCCCCGGCCGATTCAATCCGGGCCCGGACATTTGCGACAATCACTTCGACCCGGTTCTGGAAACGGCGCAAATCTCCCGGCGGCACCACAACAATCGCGATAAGAACGGCGGCCAACAAAGCAATCAGAAGTGTGATGAAGGCAAAGCGCATGGGATCTCGACGATACGAAAAGGTCCGCAAGACCTACCATCCGGACCGACTTTTCTTCAAGTTGCAAATAGATGGATCTAACCGCAGGATTAACGGGGCGGCTGGTCGCCAATACAGGCCTGGCGCATATGAAACTCTATCGCTCGCCGTCAACCATCTCCGACAGGCAGGTTCGACCTTTCAATCAGATCATGTTCTTTGAGAAATTCCAGCATCCGGTCGCGTAGCCCAAGTCTCCACAAATCCGTATGTCCGGCTTCATCGAATACAACAAACTCTTTCGGGTTATTTGCATGAGCGAACAGAGCCTGGCCATGAGAAAACGGAACCACTCTGTCATCCGTCCCGTGCAGGATGAGAACAGGCTCCATCACGTCGATGATACGGTCCCTGCTTCTGAACTGGTCCTTCATGAGGAACGAGACCGGAAGCCAGGGATAGGCGTCAGCGGCGATGTCTACCGTCGCTGTAAACGGAGCTTCAAGGACGAGCGCTTCCGCGCCTCTCTCAGCCGCTACGGCGGTAGCGACCCCGGCGCCCAGAGATTCGCCGTGGAGAACGACGCCGGATGAAATGGCGTCCGCGCGGTCGAAATGATGAAGCGCGTCGGAAATGAACATTTCTTCCGAGGGCGACCCTTCGCTGCCGGGATAGCCGCGGTAGGCGGGCGCGTAAAGACCAAGCCCACTTTCCATGATTTGTTGGAAACGCGGCGCGCGGGTTGAAATGTTTCCCCCATTGCCCTGGAAGTAGAGAACTGTCGGCAGATCGTGTCGCGCGGGCTCTGCGCGCCACACCCTCACCACAACGCCGTCCGCCATTGTCACATCCTCGACGATCACCCCTTCAAGGCCTTTGTCCGCCGGATCGGACAACACGCCGGAAGGGGTGAATACATGGTCGCGCTGTGTCGCGTACATGAAGCCTGCCGCCGCTGCGTAGAGCACGACCGCGATCACGATAAGGTAGATGATGCTTCGCAGGATTTTCGTCATTTGATATACTTTATCGCCGATCGATCAATGGTCCAGTGGACAGATTGACTTTCTGAAGGCCGTTTCAAGTTGCCTTTCAAATTCCAATTTACAGGTTTGGTCAAATTCCATAGCTTGCCTCCATAAAAATGAATCTGTGGGCATTCAACCAAAGTCTGCTTGCAAGATTCGGGGAATGTGCATAAATAAACGAGCGTTCAATTAATCATTGAGCGTCTATTGAGGCTATAAGCTTCATCGGTCGATTGAGGAGTCGGCCGGACTGGGAGGAGAATCTGGGGTAATGCCAAAGTCGGGCCAAAAGGCCGGCCGGAAGCCGGTTACCTTTCCGCAATATCTTGTGCTGAATGCAGAGCGATACGCAGACCGCACGGCGATGCGCCATAAAAGCTACGGCATCTGGCAAAGCTGGAGCTGGGCCGAACTTTTTGTGGAGATCAGGGCGCTTTCGCTGGGTCTGCGCGAACTCGGCCTGAAAAAAGGCGACAAGGTCGCCATTGTCGGCTCCAACCGGCCGCGCCTTTACTGGTCCTTCTGCGCGATACAGGCGATTGGCGGCGTGCCGGTGCCTGTTTATGCCGATTCAGTCGCCGAGGAGATGGTCTACGTCCTCGAACACGCCGAAGTCGTCATGGCGATCTGTCAGGATCAGGAGCAGGTCGACAAAGTTCTTTCCATGCAGGACAAGCTTACTTCGCTGCAGCGCGTGCTTTACGACGAAGTCCGCGGCATGCGCGACTACGATCAGGACCATCTGTTCTCCATCGATTCCATTCAGGCCCGCGGCGGGGAGATTTTCGAATCCTCCGGCGACGCCGACTGGTTGCAGGCGATCGACCGGGGAGAGGGGGCAGAACTCGCGGTCATGCTTTACACGTCAGGCACGACCGGACGGCCGAAGGGCGTGATGCTTTCTTTCGACAATCTGGTGATTTCCGCGCTTAACGGAAACGCGTTCGATCGTCTGGATGAGCATGAACAGACGATCGCCTATCTTCCGCTTGCCTGGGTCGGCGATCACATTTTTTCCTACGCCCAGGCCTACACGGCCGGATATTGCGTCTGCTGCCCGGAAAGCCCGGACACAGTGACGGAAGACCGGCGGGAGATCGCGCCAACTTACTTCTTTGCCCCGCCCCGCGTCTTCGAGATCCTGCTGACACAGATCATGGTGCGCATGGAGGACGCCGGAAAGACCAAGAAGCGGATGTTCGACAATTTCATGGCGCATGCGCGCAAGGTTGGCGAACCGATCCTGAACGGCGAGCCCGTGGGGCTGGCGGACCGGATAAAGTACTGGATCGGAGATATCCTTGTTTATGGCCCGCTGAAAAACCGCATGGGCTTCAGCCGCCTGAAGGTCGGCTATACAGCGGGCGAGGCGATCGGTCCGGAAATCTTTCGTTTCTATCGTGCGCTGGGGCTCAATCTGAAGCAGCTTTACGGCCAGACGGAAGCATCTGTTTACATAACCGCTCAACCCGATGGGGAGATCCGCGCCGACACCGTTGGCCGGCCCTCGCCGGATGTCGAGATTCGCATCGACGATAGCTCCGGAGAAGTGCTGTACCGCTCTCCTGGCGTGTTCCTCGGCTACTACAAGAATGACGAGGCGACCCGCACGACCAAGACGGAAGAGGGCTGGGTCCACACCGGCGACGCGGGCTTTTTCGATCAGGAAGGCCACCTCAAGATCATCGACCGGGCCAAGGATGTCGGCAAGCTCTCCAACGGCAATCTATTCGCGCCGAAATACATAGAGAACAAGCTCAAATTCTTCCCGAACATCAAGGAAGCCGTAGCCTTTGGCGACGGTCGCCCCTATTGCACGGTTTTCCTGAATATCGACCTCACGTCCGTCGCGAGCTGGGCGGAGCGCAACAATATCTCTTATGGGTCCTATCAGGAACTCGCCGCTCATCCGGAGGTCTACCGGATGATGGAGGATCATGTGGATCAGGTGAACCGCGAATTGGCCGCCGAGGAAATGATGGCCGGTTCGCAGATCCATCGCTTCCTCGTGCTTCACAAGGAACTTGACGCCGATGATGGCGAGCTCACCCGGACCCAGAAGGTGCGGCGCTCCTTCATTTCGGAACGTTACGAGCCGTTGATCGAGGCGCTTTACGACGGCTCGACCTCCAAGCATGTCGAGACGGAAGTGATCTTCGAAGACGGCCGAAAGGGCAAGATCGCGGCGACCGTGGAGATCCGCGAAATGAAAGAACACGCACCCAGCTTTACGAAGGAGGCTGCGGAATGAACGTTCATGTTCACCCGACGCAAGAGTTTCGGTTCATGCGGCCTGATGACGGGATCGAACAAGGCGATCCGCTGCTGGTCGTCGACAATATCTCGCTGTCATTCGGCGGCGTAAAGGCGATCACAGACATATCCTTCGACATCCTGAAGGGCGAAATTCGCGCGATTATCGGCCCCAACGGCGCTGGCAAAACCTCTATGCTGAACGTCATCAACGGATTTTATCATCCGCAAAAGGGCACGATCACCTTTCGTGGCCAGAAGCGCAGCCGCATGCGACCGCACGAAGCCGCCAATCACGGCATTGCCCGCACCTTCCAGAACATCGCTCTGTTTCACGGCATGAGCGTTCTCGACAACATCATGACCGGGCGCATCACGTTGATGAAGCGCAACATGCTCTGGCAGGCTCTGTGGCGCGGACCGGCGGAAACGGAGGAAATCGAGAACCGCGAGATTGTCGAACGCATTATCGATTTTCTGGAAATCGAGCATATTCGAAAGACCCCGGTCGGGCGGTTGCCGTATGGCCTGCAAAAGCGGGTCGAACTCGGGCGCTCGCTTGCCGCCGAACCCTCGCTTCTGCTTCTCGACGAGCCGATGGCCGGCATGAACCTCGAGGAGAAGGAGGACATGAGCCGTTACATCCTCGACGTGAACCAGCAGTTCGGCACGACAATCGCGTTGATCGAACACGATATGGGCGTGGTCATGGATCTTTCCGACCGGGTCGTGGTCCTCGACTACGGCCAGAAGATCGGCGATGGAACGCCGGACGCGGTGCGCAATAACCAGGATGTCATCGACGCATATCTCGGTGTCAGCCATGACTGACCGGCGCCAGACAGGAGGAGCAGTCAGGTGAGCCCCGCGTTCCTGAATTTTATCGAGATCTTCATCAACGGTCTGATGGCCGGGATCATGTATTCCCTTGTCGCCCTCGGCTTTGTGCTGATATTCAAGGCCTCCGGTATTTTCAACTTCGCACAGGGCGTCATGGCGCTTTTCGCGGCGTTGACGCTGGTCGGTCTGCAGACGGGTCAGGTGCCATTTTCCCACCTTATCAATGCGATCTTCGACACGGATATCCATAATTGGGGACCGGGATTGCCGACCGTCCTCGCGATATTGCTGACCATGGTCGTGATGATCGCGCTGGCCTGGGTTCTCGAAAAATTCGTTCTTAACCATCTGATCAATCAGGAGCCGATCATTCTGTTTATGGCGACGATAGGACTCGCCTATTTTCTGGAGGGTTTCGGCGATTTGATGTGGGGATCGGACGTCAAGACACTTGATGTCGGCTTGCCGTCCGGCGGCTCCTTCTGGTGGGAAGACGTGACGCGCGCCTGGGCGCCGGAAGACGCCGACTACTGGGGCATGTATATCGACAAGCTGGACATCAGCGCGACGATCATTGCGGTGGTGTTGGTGACGGCCCTATCGCTGTTCAGCCAGTACACCGCTACCGGCAGGGCGCTACGCGCCGTCGCCGACGATCATCAGGCGGCTCTGTCCGTGGGCATTTCGCTGCGCAAGATCTGGGTGATCGTCTGGTCGATCGCCGGGTTCGTGGCGCTGGTCGCAGGCATTATGTGGGGGGCAAAATCCGGCGTTCAGTTCTCCTTGTCGTTGATTGCGCTCAAGGCTCTGCCGGTGCTGATCCTGGGAGGCTTTACCTCCATACCGGGCGCCATCGTCGGTGGTCTGATCATCGGGGTCGGCGAGAAGCTTGCCGAAGCCTATATTGGGCCGATGGTGGGTGGCGCCATCGAGAACTGGTTCGCTTATGTCGTGGCGCTCGCCTTCCTGCTGTTCAGACCGCAGGGCCTGTTTGGCGACCGGATCATTGAGCGGATATAGGGGGAGGGAACAATGCTCTATCGTGAAGCAGGCGACTTCAAGACCACTTACCGGGCCGACGAGCAGACCTTTCCGATCCGGTCGGAGCGCTGGCTGTTCTGGACAGTGATGGTGTTGGCCTTCGCCGTCGTTCCCTTCTTCATCAACGACTATTGGAACAAGGCGGTTCTGGTGCCCTTCCTCGTGTGGGCGCTGGCGGCGCTTGGATTGAACATCCTTACTGGCTATTGCGGCCAGGTGTCGCTTGGCACGGGCGGTTTCATGGCCGTCGGGGCGTTTGCATGCTACAAGATCATGACGGCGTTTCCCGACCTCAACATGTTCATCGTGGTCGTGCTTTCAGGATTCGTGACCGCCGGCGTCGGAATATTGTTCGGTCTGCCTTCGCTACGCATCAAGGGATTCTATCTCGCGGTGGCGACCCTTGCGGCGCAGTTCTTCCTGATATGGGTCTTCAACAAGTTTCCCTGGTTCTACAACTACTCGGCGTCGGGGCAGATCACGGCGCCTGAACGGACTATCCTCGGAATAGCGGTGACAGGTCCGAACTCATTGCCTTGGGCGACCTATCTGTTCTGTCTGGCAATCGTCTTCGTGTTCGCCTGGGTGGCGCGCAACCTCACACGCGGCCGCATGGGACGTTCCTGGATGGCGATCAGGGATATGGATATCGCGGCCGAAATCATCGGCGTGTCGCCGCTCAGGGCGAAACTGTCCGCTTTCGCCGTATCGTCCTTCTATATCGGCATGGCCGGAGCGCTTTTCTTCTCGGTCTATCTGGGCGCGGTGGAAGTCACCGAGGCCTTTGGCATCGACAAATCGTTTCTTGCGCTCTTCATGGTGATCATTGGCGGTCTGGGCTCGATTCTGGGCTCCTTCCTTGGAGCCGGGTTTCTGGTGCTTTTGCCGGTGCTTTTCAAGAACATCATGGTCAACCAATTCGGCTGGCCGACGGACGTCGCCGCTCATCTGCAGATCATGCTGATCGGCGGTCTGATCATATTTTTCCTGATCGTGGAGCCGCACGGGCTGGCCCAGCTCTGGCGATTGACCAAGGAGAAACTGCGTTTATGGCCGTTCCCCTATTAGGGGCGCGCGCCGAATGAATTCCTTTCGGGAGGAAGGGAATATCGAAATGTCTGTAAACCCCAGGAGGAGAGACATGAAATTGACAAAAATCGCCATGGCCGGTGTGCTTGCCGCCATGGTCAGTGCCCCGCCGGCGATGGCCGATCTGGTTTTCCCGGCGCTCAGCTACCGAACCGGCCCCTACGCGCCGAACGGCATCCCATTCGCCGACGGCTACGCCGACTATCTGACGCTGATCAACGAACGTGACGGCGGCGTCAACGGCGAGAAGATCCGCCTCGTTGAGTGCGAAACCGGCTACAACACAGAAAAGGGCGTGGAGTGCTATGAATCCACCAAGGGCGAAGGCGCGCTGATCTATCAGCCGTTGTCCACGGGCATCACCTACCAGCTCATTCCCAAGGCGACTGCAGACGGCATTCCGGTGCACTCCATGGGCTATGGCCGCACCTCGGCCGCCAACGGCAAGGTGTTCAAGTGGGTGTTCAATTATCCGGCCACCTATTGGGACGGCGCATCGATCGCCGTCAAGCACATCATGGATCAGGAAGGCGGCGATCTCAGCGGTAAGAAAATCGCACTCGTCTATCACAACTCCGCCTACGGCAAGGAGCCGATCCGCACCCTTGAGGAGCTCTCCAAGAAGCACGGTTTCGAACTGATGCTTATCCCGGTCGATCATCCGGGGCAGGAGCAGAAATCGCAGTGGCTGCAGATTCGCCGCGAACGTCCGGACTATGTTCTGATGTGGGGCTGGGGCGTGATGAACTCGGTCGCCGTCCAGGAAGCCGCCAATATCCGTTTCCCGATGGATCACTTCATCGGAATCTGGTGGTCGGGATCCGAGAACGACGTCGAGCCTGCCGGCGACGGCGCCAACGGTTACAAGGCGCTGGCTCTCGCTAATCCAGGCGGCGACTATCCGATCTACGAGGATCTTCAGAAATATGTCTACGACGCCGGCAAGTCTGCCGGTGACGGAACCCATACGAAGGAAGTCCTCTACAATCGCGGCATGTATGCTGCGCTTCTCGCCGTCGAGGCCGCCAAGAAGGCCCAGGAAATCCATGACACCAAGCAAATCGACGCTTCGATGATGCGCGATGGCATGGAGGCCCTGGAGATTACTGCGGCCAAGATGACGGAACTCGGTCTTCCGGAATTCGGTCCGGAATTCGCGGTCTCCTGTGAAAACCACGGCGGATCAGGCGTCGGCAAGATCCAGCAATGGGATGCGAGCGCCGGTGAGTGGAAGGTCATCACCGACTGGATTTCGGCTGATCGCGAAATCGTCGATCCGCTGATTGCCGAGGACTCTTCGGCTTATGCGCAGGAAAACAACATAGAAGAGCGCTGCAACTAGCAGCCCCTGACACCGCGGCCGGCGAGAAATCGCCGGCCGCTACCGGACACAATGCGGGACTCGCAAGGCCATGCTTCAGAAAGTCGACGACACAGCGCCGATCCTCAGGATCAACAATATCGAGGTCATCTACAATCACGTGGTCCTGGTGCTGAAGGGTGTTTCCCTGACCGTGCCGCGCGGCGGCATTGTGGCTATCCTCGGCGCAAACGGCGCCGGCAAGACGACGACGCTCAAGGCCGTATCGAACCTTCTGAAGGCCGAGCGCGGCGAAGTGACGAAGGGCGATATTCAGTTCGAGGGAAACGAGATACAGGAACTGTCGCCGTCGGACCTCGTGAAACGGGGATGTATTCAGGTGATGGAAGGCCGCCATTGCTTCGGCCATCTGACGATCGAGGAAAACCTCATGACCGGCGCCTATACCCGTAGCGACGGCAGAGCCAAGATCCAGGACGATCTGGAGATGGTCTATACCTATTTTCCACGGCTGAAAGAGCGCCGCAAATCGCTGGCTGGTTACACCTCGGGCGGTGAGCAACAGATGTGCGCCATCGGCCGGGCGCTGATGTCTCGGCCTTCAACCATCCTGCTCGACGAGCCGTCGATGGGGCTTGCGCCGCAACTGGTCGAGGAGATTTTCGAGATCGTCAAGAGCTTGAACAGCAACGAAGGCGTCTCGTTTTTGCTCGCCGAGCAGAACACCAATATCGCGCTCAAATACGCCACTTACGGCTATATCCTGGAATCCGGCCGGATTGTTCTCGACGGAAAGGCGGATGAGCTGCGTGAGAATGAGGACGTGAAGGAATTTTACCTCGGCGTTGGCGGAGAAGGCCGAAAGTCCTTCCGCGACGTCAAGCATTACAAGCGGCGCAAGCGTTGGCTGTCATAGCGGCTGGATGTTGGGAGGGGTTGACCTGCGCAAACCGGCTCGCTATTAATTGAACGAACGTTCATTTATTTAAATGCGCATCGTGCGATTGTGGTGCGTCTGGATGGTCTGATGGCGCGCAAGGTAGGATCGGTTGGAACGGAAACTGCCGACAAGGTGCGGCAGACTGCGCTTCTTCTGTTTGCGCGACACGGCTATGCGGCGGTGTCCATGCGGCAGATTGCCCGGCAAATCGATTTGCAGGCCGGCGCTATCTATAATCATTTCCCGACCAAGCAGCATTTGCTTCGAGATCTGCTCGTTTCCCATATGGAGCGTCTGTTAACGGCGTGGGAGGCGGAACGGGTGGAAGGACTTCCGGCCGGAGAGGCCCTGGTTGCGTTTGTGCGGTTTCATCTTCGCTATCACACGCAATGCGGCGAGGAGGTCTTTATCTCCTATATGGAGCTCCGCAATCTGGAGGAACAGAATTTTCGCGACATCGAAGCTCTTCGCAAGCGCTATGAAAAAGGTTTGCAGGACATCCTCGAACGCGGTGTGGCGGACGGAACTTTTCAGATTTCCGATCCGCGTGTGACGACTATGGCGCTGATCGCCATGCTGACCGGCGTCACCAACTGGTATCGGAACAGCGGCCGATTGTCGCTCAGCGAAATCGAGGCGCTTTACGTGGGAATGATATCCGGCACAGTCGGACTGAAGGAGGTTTAGGCGATGTTTACGACGGGGATGGCGTTCGGATTGGGCGAGGAGATTGATCTTCTTCGCGACACCGTTCATCGTTTCGCACAGGAGAAGATTGCTCCGCAGGCGGCCGAAATCGACAGCAGCAACCAGTTTCCGATGGAACTGTGGACCGAACTCGGATCTCTCGGTCTCCTCGGCATGACGGCTGATCCGGAATACGGCGGCACGGGCATGGGATATCTGGCCCATACCGTGGCGATGGAGGAGATTTCTCGCGCGTCCGCCTCGGTCGGACTGTCCTACGGCGCCCACTCCAATCTGTGTGTCAACCAGATCAATCGCTGGGGCACGAAAGAGCAGAAGGAACGCTACTTGCCTGCGCTGTGCAGCGGTGAAAATGTCGGCGCCCTGGCGATGTCCGAGTCCGGCGCCGGATCGGATGTGGTTTCGATGAAGCTGCGGGCAGAGGCGCGAAACGACCGCTTCGTCCTCAACGGCAACAAAATGTGGATCACCAATGGTCCGGACGCGGACACACTGGTTGTCTACGCCAAGACCGACATGGACGCTGGTCCGAAGGGCATCACGGCTTTTCTGATCGAAAAATCGATGAGCGGATTTTCCACGGCCCAGAAACTCGACAAGCTGGGCATGCGCGGCTCCAACACCTGCGAACTGGTGTTCGAGGATTGCGAGGTGCCGTATGAGAATGTTCTGGGCGAAGTCGGGCAGGGCGTCCGCATTCTGATGTCCGGGCTGGATTACGAGCGCGTCGTTCTGGCCGGTGGTCCGGTCGGCATCATGGCCGCCGCCATGGACGTCGTCATGCCCTATGTGCACGAACGGCGGCAGTTCGACACGCCGATTGGCGCGTTCCAGTTGATGCAGGGCAAGCTTGCTGACATGTATACGACAATGAATGCCTGCCGCGCCTATGTCTACGCCGTGGCGAGCGCCTGCGATCGCGGCGAGACCACGCGAAAGGACGCGGCCGGCTGCATTCTCTACGCGGCGGAAAAGGCGACGCAGGTTGCGCTCGAGGCCATCCAGACGCTCGGCGGCAACGGATATATCAACGAATACTCAACGGGCCGTCTGCTGCGCGACGCCAAGCTCTATGAGATCGGCGCTGGAACGTCGGAAATCAGACGCATGCTGATCGGTCGCGAAATGTTCGCCGAAACCGCCTGACCGGGAAAGCCATGTCCGAGATCAAGTCACAGATCATCCCGTCCTCGACCCTGTTCCGGACCAACAGCGCCCGGATGAAAGCGCTGACGGACGAAATGCGCGATATCGCGGGGTGCATTGAAAAAGGGGGAAGCGACCAGTCGCGGGATCGCCACGTCGCCCGCGGCAAGCTTTTGCCGCGCGAAAGGGTTCGACGGCTTCTCGACAGCGATTCGCCGTTCCTGGAAGTCGGACAATTTGCGGCGTGGGACATGTATGGCGAACAGATATCTTCGGCGGGCCTCATAGCCGGGATCGGCCGTGTATCGGGCCGGGACGCGATGATCGTCTGCAACGATGCGACCGTTAAGGGCGGCACCTATTTTCCGATGACCGTCAAGAAGCATTTGCGGGCGCAGGAGATCGCTCTCGAGAACCGGTTGCCCTGCATCTATCTCGTCGACAGCGGCGGCGCCAACTTGCCGAACCAGGACGAGGTGTTTCCGGACCGCGAGCATTTCGGCCGGATCTTCTTCAATCAGGCCAACATGTCGGCGCGCGGCATTGCGCAGATCGCCGTCGTGATGGGATCCTGCACGGCTGGCGGGGCCTATGTTCCGGCCATGTCTGACGAGACGATCATTGTCCGCAATCAGGGAACGATCTTCCTCGCGGGGCCACCTCTGGTCAAGGCCGCAACCGGAGAAATCGTTTCAGCGGAAGATCTCGGTGGCGGCGATGTTCATACGAGACTGTCCGGCGTCGCCGATCATCTGGCGCGGGACGACGCGCATGCGCTGGCGCTCGCCCGACGGGCCGTCGCCAATCTGGGCGCCGGCGACAAAGAACCAATGAGCGGCCAGGCGCCGGAAGATCCGCTTTATGACCCCGCGGAAATCGCGGGCATCGTGCCGACGGACATGAAGACGCAGTACGATATTCGCGAGGTTATCGCCCGGATTGTCGATGGCTCCCGCTTCGATGAATTCAAGGCGCGTTACGGCGCGACCCTGGTTTGCGGCTTTGCCCATATCCACGGAATACTGACCGGCATTATCGGCAACAACGGGGTGCTATTTTCGGAATCGGCGCTGAAAGGCGCGCATTTCGTGGAGCTGTGTTCCCAACGCGGCATTCCGCTTGTGTTTCTGCAAAACATCACCGGTTTCATGGTCGGTCAGAAATACGAGTCCGGCGGCATCGCCAAGGACGGCGCGAAACTGGTGACGGCGGTCGCAACAACCGCGACGCCGAAGATCACGATGATCGTTGGCGGATCCTTTGGCGCCGGCAATTACGGCATGTGCGGCCGCGCCTACGATCCGCGCTTTCTGTGGTCATGGCCGAACAGCCGAATCTCCGTGATGGGCGGCGAGCAGGCCGCCGGCGTTCTCGCAACCTTGCGGCGGGAAGGAATAGAGCGCGGCGGCGACGAGTGGAGCGCCGAGGACGAGGCCGAGTTCCGACGGCCGATCATCGAGCAGTTCGAGCATCAGGGACATCCTCTCTATGCGTCTGCGCGATTGTGGGATGACGGAATAATCGATCCCTGCCGTTCCCGCGAAGTGCTTGGTCTGTCTTTGTCGGTAACCCGCAACCGGGCGATCGAGGATACGCGCTTCGGCGTGTTCAGGATGTAGGAGTGGCCATGTTCTCCAAGATACTTGTCGCCAATCGCGGAGAGATCGCCTGCAGGATCATGCGAACGGCGAGGGAGATGGGTATTGCGACCGTCGCCGTCTATTCCGACGCGGATGCGGCTTCTCTGCATGTCGCGATGGCGGACGAGGCGGTTCGAATCGGGACGGCCGCGGCTTCAGAAAGCTATCTGCTCGGCGATCGCATCATCGAGGCTGCGCACGACGTCGGAGCGGAAGCAATTCATCCGGGCTACGGCTTTTTGTCCGAAAACCCGGATTTCGTGGACGCGGTTGAACGCGCCGGGCTCGTCTTTATCGGACCGTCCGCCGAAGCCATTCGGGCGATGGGTCTGAAGGACGCCGCCAAAACGCTGATGGAGAAATCCGGCGTGCCGGTGGTTCCCGGCTATCACGGCGAGACCCAGGAACTGGTGGTGCTGGCCGGCAAGGCGAACGAAATTGGCTATCCGGTGCTGATCAAGGCGCGCGCAGGCGGCGGCGGAAAGGGAATGCGGCTCGTTACCGACCCTTCGAAGTTTGGCGACGCGTTGTCAGCCGCGAAACGCGAAGCGGAAGCTTCCTTTGGCGACGGTCGGGTGCTTGTCGAGAAATTCGTCGCCACGCCTCGTCATATCGAGGTGCAGGTCTTTGGCGACGATCATGGAAATCACGTCTACCTGTTCGAGCGCGACTGCTCGCTGCAACGCCGGCACCAGAAGGTCATAGAAGAAGCGCCGGCACCCGGCATGCCAGCCGAGATGCGCACGGCCATGGGCGAAGCGGCTGTGCAGGCGGCCAAAGCCATTGGCTACAGCGGCGCGGGGACGGTCGAGTTTATCGTCGACGCCAGCGATGGACTGCACCCCGATCGCTTCTACTTCATGGAGATGAACACAAGGCTCCAGGTCGAACATCCGGTGACCGAGATGATCACCAGGCTAGACCTTGTCGAATGGCAGTTGCGGGTCGCCGCCGGTGAACCGCTGCCCATGAGCCAAGGGGAGCTGGAATTTTCCGGCTGGGCTTTCGAGGCCCGGATCTATGCGGAGGATGTGCAAAAGGGGTTTCTTCCTGCGACGGGCGTCCTGCAGCATCTCTCATTTCCCGGCGAGCCGGCGCGGGTCGATTCCGGCGTCAGGGCCGGGGACGAGATCACGCCGTTTTACGATCCGATGATCGCCAAGCTGATTGTCCACGGTCCAAACCGGAACATTGCCCTCAGTCGTCTGGCGGCCGCGCTTGCCAGAACCGAGATTGCAGGCGCGACGACAAATCTCGAATTTTTATGGCGGCTGTGCCGCAACCCGGAATTTGCGCAGGGAGGCGTCGACACCGGCCTCATTGATCGCGAAATTGCATCGCTCTCGGCCTCTAATCCGGCCTCTGACGAAATGCTTGCGCTTGCGGCGCTGTCGGCTGTTGGCGTCGGATACGCGCCGCACGGCAACGACCCCTTTGTGACGATTGGCCCCTGGTCCCACTGGACGGCCGCGAAGCGGATCGTTCATCTTGTCGCCGACGGCGTCGATTTCGCGGTCACGCTATATCGGCATTCGCAGGCTCGCTGGTCCGCTGCAATAGACAGATCGGACCGAACGAGCAGCGCTGGACTGGAGTTCGTGCTCTTCAACGCCAGTGACGGGCTTTACCGGGCAGGGTTTGGGAATCGCCAGGTCAATCTTCACTGTGTTCGGGAAAAGGGTTCGGTGGCCGTCTTTATGGGCGGTCGGACCCATACATTCCAGATCCCGGCAGATGCGTCGACAGACGATGATGTCCAGGCGCCAGGCGACAGGCTCGTCGCTCCGATGCCTGGCATAATCAAGCAGATCACCGTAGCAGAGGGCGATGAGGTGCAATTGGGCGCTCCGATAATCGTGATGGAAGCGATGAAGATGGAGATGACCCTGGAGGCGCCGGGTGACGGGATCGTGGCTGAAGTTACCGTCTCAGAGGGAAGTCAGGTAAAAGACGGAGTTGTTCTGGTTATTCTGGAAACGAAAATCGATGACTAGGTGGATTTTTCAAGAACAGTTTTCTGTTTAGACTTTCTGTCCACAGACAAACGAAGATCTTTTTGTTTGAAGGCCAATCCACATTATAAGTTGCTTGCCTGGTTGCATAATGTCGTATTTTGCGTAGACTTTTTACTGTAGTTGGTGTGTGTGCAGTTTCAATTTCCTCCCTAGACTAGGGCTGCAATTATGCAGCCTTTTTTTTGTGCATATATTTCATATGGTTAAGGTTTAGTCGATTGAGCAGTTTGTGATTGGCAAACGCATTGTTGCGTAAAAAATGATTCGCGCTGATTCGGCTTGATGGCGTATTTTTGCGGCGTTGAAGACGCAGTTGACGACCTATCAGTCAATTCGGGAGGCTTGAATGGAGAATATTTTGGCGCCGCGCGATGTGACGACATTTTGGTTCGACGAACTGGAGGAACGAAACTGGTTCGAGAAGAACGAGGAGATCGATCGCGCCATCAGAAAGCGCTTCATGGACACGCACCTGGCGCTTTCCGCGCACGTTCCGCAGGAATGGCGCGAGACGCCGGAGGCTGCACTTGCCTTGATCATTGTTTTCGACCAGTTTCCTCGCAATATTTTCAGAAACAGCCCGCATGCTTTCGCGACCGATCCTTTGGCGCTCAGGGAAGCCACGCTGGCAATAGAGAAGGGTTTTGATCTTCAGACGCCTGAAAAACACAGGCTGTTTATTTATATTCCGTTCGAACACTCGGAACGCATCGAGGATCAGAATCGTAGCGTCGCGCTCTTTGAAACCTTGAATGATGAAAATCTGATGAAATATGCGCTGGCGCATCTCGACGTCATCGAAAAATTTGGCCGTTTTCCGCACAGAAATGCAATTTTGAGGCGTGTTTCGACACCCGAGGAAGAGGCCTATCTGGCGAAGCCGGGAGCAGGATTCTGAGCACAATATTCGTGCGTTCAGACGTCGAGAAGACAAACAAAATATGTGTTTTTGAACGGTTTCTCTGAAATTTAATCCAATAAAGCGTATACAATGGTCGCTGTTGAATTTATTGACATTGCTTATAGCAAGTAGTTGATAACCAGTTTTACAACTTTCTGTCGGTGAGGAGGCCTGTTTCAAACAGG
Source organism: Hoeflea sp. CAU 1731 (assembly GCF_039888615.1). NCBI lineage: Bacteria > Pseudomonadati > Pseudomonadota > Alphaproteobacteria > Hyphomicrobiales > Rhizobiaceae > Hoeflea > Hoeflea sp. CAU 1731. Next base: position 71,389 of record NZ_JBDQQS010000004.1, read on the forward strand.
TTTATCTACGGTTAGTAGATGGCGTGCCACAATCGAGGCGTGTTTGAAGCTGTTTGGTTTTAAGAATGACTGTCGTGTCTGAAATTTCCCAGGACAAGCCGCTCTGTGTTGATCTCGATGGAACACTCGTCGCGACCGATACGCTGTGGGAAAGTCTGTTGCGGCTGTTGCTCCGCAATCCATTCATGATCTTCAGCGTCATTCGTTGGGTGTTGAACGGAAAGGCTACGCTGAAATGCGAGGTCAGCAAGCGTGAAAAAACCGATCCGGCGCAGTGGCCATTTCGGCCGGAAATCCTCGATTGGCTAAAAGCGGAGAAATCCAGGGGACGCCATATCCTTCTCGTGACCGGCGCTCCGGGGGAGGTGGCCAATGGTATCGCGGATCATCTCGGCATGTTCGATGGCGTATTTCATACGAATAAAGCGATCAATCTCACGTCGCTGCGCAAACGCGATCTTCTGGTCGAGCATTTTGGCGAGAAGGGCTTCGATTATCTTGGCGACAGTAACGATGACATCCCGGTTTTCGACGCGGCCCACAACGTCTATCTCGTGCGCCCCCACGGCTCGGTTGGCCTGTGGCTCAAGAACAATTCGCAGGCGGAAGTTCTCGTAGAATATGGCAATGCGTTCCGCACTTCGCTGAAAGCCATGCGGGTTCATCAATGGTTGAAGAACACGCTGCTTTTCGTTCCGATTGTTCTCCAGCACGAATATTTTGAGCTTCTCTATGCGCTGGACGGTATTATCGGTTTCTTCTCTTTCAGTTTCGCGGCGAGCAGCGTTTATATCCTTAATGATCTCGCCGATCTGAGGAATGACCGGCGTCACAGTACAAAGCGTTTTCGCCCCATCGCGAGTGGCCAGCTCGACATACCAACCGCCATCATGCTCGCCGGCGGCCTGCTTGTCGCATCTTTGGCTTTGGGCTTGCTCCTGCCGCCGGTTTTTTTGTTGGTGCTCGCCGCCTATCTGGGAGCCACGACCGTCTACTCCTTCTTTCTCAAGAAGAAACTGCTCGTGGATGTGTTCACCTTGGCCGGTCTGTTCACGCTGCGGATCATCGCCGGCGCGGCGGCCGTCGGGGCAAGCCTCTCGTTCTGGCTGCTGGCTTTCTCAATATTCTTCTTCCTGTCCCTTGCCCTCGTCAAACGCTATGTCGAACTTCAGGAACTTGATTCATCGGAGGGATCGAAAAAAGTCGGTCGCGGATATTACGCCGTTGATTTCGAGATGATCGGACAGGCCGGGATTTCCTCTGCCTTTGCAGCGGCCCTCGTCCTGGCTCTCTATATCCACAGTGAAGAGACCCGGGAAATTTATCAGTCGCCCCTTTTCCTATGGCCACTGTGCCCGCTGATCCTCTACATGCTGCTCAGAATATGGATGCTGGCGCGCAGGGAACAGATGCATGACGATCCCGTGGTCTTCATCATTCGCGACTGGCGCAGCCAACTCGTCACCGCAACCGGGGCTCTGCTGATGGCGTTGGCGGTCGCCTTTCCCACATGAGCTATGAAAGCTGGGGCCGGCTGCGGCTCCGGGACCGTAGCGGCGTCGACGCTGCTTCCATTAGTGTAATCGACGGCGGGATCCCCGGTGGTTTTCTTCCATTCGGCAACGGCCGCTCTTATGGCGACAGCTGCCATAATGACGCAGGGACACTTGTCGATTGTCGTAGTCTCGATCGGATAATCGAATTCGACCCTGAGACAGGCGATCTGCATTGCCAGGCCGGCGTCCTACTGTCCGATATCCTTGCCTACGCCATTCCGCGCGGATTCTTTCCGCCAGTGACGCCAGGAACGCAATATGTGACTGTCGGCGGCGCTATCGCCAATGACGTGCATGGCAAAAACCATCATCGACGCGGCGTCTTTGGAAACTGGTTGCAATCCTTCCGATTGATGCGCAGCGATCTCGGGACGATACAGTGCGACAGGCGGCAAAACAGCGAGCTCTTCGCAGCGACGATAGGCGGGATGGGTCTGACGGGTTTGATTACGGACGCCGTCATTCGCCTGGTTCGGACGCCCGGGTCGGATATCCTTCAACATACGTTGCGATTTTCATCCATCGACGGCTATTTCGACGCTTTCGAGAGCTTCGATCGCAACCATGAATACGCCGTCGCCTGGATTGACCAGTCAGCGCGAGGCGGCGACTTTGGCCGCGGCCTGCTTCTGGGTGGGGATCATGCGCAAGGCAAAGAACAGGCCGCCCCGCCCCGCAGTCATGCACGGCTTTCCGTACCGTTCACACCTCCGATCAGCCTTGTGAACTCGATGAGTATGCGCGTCTTCAACGCATTGTATTTCCGCAAGGAAAATGCCGGGTCGAGCGTTCGGGAAGTCCCCTGGCGGAGTTATTTCTACCCGCTTGATGCGCTGGGTCACTGGAACCGGCTCTACGGACCACGGGGGCTTCACCAGCACCAGAGCGTTTATCCGGAAATCACTGGCAGGCAGACAACAATCAGGCTGCTGGAATGCGCTCAAGCGCATGGTCACGCTTCATTCCTGACTGTTCTCAAGCGGTTTGGCAGCGAAAAATCACCGGGTCTTTTATCGTTTCCGCGACCGGGTTTTACGCTGACGCTCGATTTCGCTAATCGGGGCAAGCCGACAGAGACATTGCTGGACGCGCTTGATCGTATCGTCATGGAGGCCGGCGGGGCGGTCAATCCCTACAAGGACGGGCGCATGCCGGCGGACGTATTCGCCGGATCCTTCCCGAATTGGCGCGACCTCGAAAACGTCAGGGATCCAGCCCTGATGTCGGATTTCTGGAGACGGACCGCCATGACATTGGAGAAGCAGAACTGACCGAACGATCGCAGCAATGACACGGCCATTCGCAAACGCAAACAAGCGTTAACCCTCTTGCTTCACCGATTCTACTTGTATTTGTGGCAGGAAATCAGAAACGGGACTTCGTTATGAACTACATACCATTTATCCTATTCACCGTTCTGACCAATGCGGGCGCACAATTGCTGCTCAAACAAGGCGCCAATTCATTGGGCGAACTGGATATATTCGCCGGAAATCCGGTTGTCAGAATTCTGCAGATCGCCTTCAATCCCTGGGTGTTCTTTGCGCTCGTCTCGTTTGTCGTCTCCATGGCGACGCATATCTACGTCCTTACCAAGGTGGAGTTGTCATTCGCCTATCCGTTTTTGAGCCTCGCCTATGTCATCGTGGTGCTGTTCGCCTTCTTCGTGTTTCACGAAACTCTGGGCGGTTGGCGGATTGCCGGCATCACCCTGATCTGTGTGGGCACTATTCTTGTGGCTCAGTCAGGCCGCGAAGTGTCGGCGACGGTCATTCCGCAACACGATGTTGGCGACGACAGCCACGTTGATTGATGCCGTGACCATCCGGACGCGTCACGAAATATCTGGAGCGATCGAACCATGAGTGTCAGAACAACCAAACCTTCTCTTCTGGGCGTCGAAGACGCCAAGGCGCTGGGCATTGAACAAATGATCACGCTTTTCCGGGATCATCTCAATCCCGGACAGTTGCATTTCATGAAGCTGCTCGGATTCAACAAGATAAAGATCGAGACGGCGGAGGGCATGTACTACATCGATCAGAACGGCCGAAAAATCCTCGATTTCTTTGGCGGATTCGGTTCGCTCGCGCTTGGGCACAATCACCCACGAGTGCTCGAAGCCCGTAAGCGCTTCCAGGATGAAAAGCGCCACGAAATAGCCATCGCTTTCATATCGCAATATGCTGCGGCGCTCGCAAAGAACCTTGCCGAGATTTCGCCCGGCAGCCTGGACATGGTCTTTCTGGGCTCCAGCGGTTCGGAAGCCATGGAGGCCGCCGTCAAGTTGGCCGAACGCGCCGCAGGACCGGGACGACACAAGGTGGTCTATGCAGAGAACTCATTCCATGGCAAAACGAAGGGCGTGCTTTCTCTGACAGACTCACCGCTCTATCGCGGGCAGTTCCGTCTGGTCGAAAACACCATCCGCGTGCCTTTTGGCGATATCGATTCCATCAGAAGCGCCTTCGAAGCCGATCCGCAGATCGGTGTAATTGTTCTTGAAACGGTTCAGGGTGGCGGCGGCATTGTCGGAGCGGAGCCGGCTTTCTGGCAGGAACTGCGACGGCTGTGCGACAAGCATGGCGTTCTGTGGGTCGCCGACGAGGTTCAGTGCGGCGTCGGACGCACGGGTCGCTTCTATGCCTTCGAACACGCCGGCGTCGTGCCTGACGTGACGGCGCTTGCAAAATCACTTGGCGCCGGCAAGACCGCAATGGGCGCGATGATCGCCCGGCGCGACGTCTATATGAAAGCCTATGGAAAGCCCGGCACCGCGCTAATCCATGGTCCCGCCACTTTCGGCGGTATTGGCGAAGCGTGCATTACAGCGATCGAAGGCCTCAACGTTCTGTATGACGAGGGGCTGATAGACAATTCCGCCGAACAGGGCGCTTATCTCCTTTCCGAACTGCAGCGCCTGCAAGGCAAGTATCCGAAAATCATCAAGGACGTTCGCGGTCAGGGGTTGATGGTGGGGCTCGAGTTTCAGGACTTCAGCCAGACGCTGCCGGTTGTTTTGCGCCCCGTGGTCTCTGTACTGGACGAGAAACTGAAAGGATCGCTATCCGGCTTCGTCGGCGCGCTCCTGTTGCGTGATTATGACGTACTTGTCGCCTTCACCGAATACAATCGCAATGTCATCCGTCTTGAACCGCCTCTGATTTGCGGGAAGGAACATGTAGACACCTTCGTTTCAGCGCTCGACTCGCTGCTTGGACGCGGCATCATTGCTATCGTGCGCGATTTCGTCGCGAGCCAGGTCAAGTAACGCCGCGCGCCTTGAGCGGCGGGCAGGGCCTATTGTGCCGGCACATCCGTTTCGAGAATATAGGCATCGAAACATGCCGTGAGTTCTATTTTTCGGTGCTTGTCCAGCGCCGGGCGATAGATTTCCTCCAGAAGCAGGATCGCCGGAGTCACCGGGCATTTTGGTGAGAGTATGAGGTCTGTGTCCCGGACCGCCTGTGTGGTGCTTGCGTCAAGCGGCGGGATAGCCCGGAAGGGATCGGCGCCGATGGCGACGTGTTCAGGCGCTTTACGGTTCATCACAAAGGGCACGATGTTGGTGAAATCAAGTGTGAATATCGTGTCGAAAGTGACATCGTTCTCCTGCTCGTAAGCTTGGATGGCGTCGATGAGTTCGTCGTGCATCATCAGCCACATTGCCTGGAAACCGGGTTCCGAATAGAGAAGGAAGGACGTCATTTCTCCCTCCTCGGACAGTCGCCGGGTCACCGGAACGTTTTCCTCATAGTGTTTTTTCATTCTCTCGGCGCGTTCGTATGACACGTCTTTTACGATGACCTGGCCGATCGTGCCGAGATTGCGGTTTTCGAGGGCATAGTTGTCACCCATGAGGGAAACAGCCGTCGTTCGGATAGCCTTGTGGAGCACGCCGCCGATAATCGGAACGCACATAAAGGCGATCAGAAGTACAAGTACAGTGGTGGAGGCGTGCTGCCGGCGCCGGTTGTTGAGCCAGATCTTGAGCACGCCGGGAAGAACGATAATGAATGCATGGCTTCCGGTGTTCTGGGTCTCGAAGAACAGACCTGCAAAGAGCAGGACGCCCAGCCAAAGCCAGTCACGATGAATGGCGAAGGCTGAATCGTCGATCGTCGAACCGGTCATCCGCGTGACGAACCGCCCCGCGCCATCCTTCATATCGCTTATAATCAGATAGAGTCCGAGTAGGCCGCTGGCGAAGACGACGCCGGTGAAGAGCGAAGTCGCGGTAAGAAAACGGGGAAGGAGGACGCCTTCGTTCCGCGTGGTCAGCGCCAGAATATCCTGAATGTAGTATCCGATCGTTCCGTCATAAAGCTGCCAGGCTTCAAGGAACGCCAGAAACATGACGGCAGTCATGATCGCCGTGCGCACTCTGATCAGGCCGCATGCGAAGGCAAAAGCGAGAACCAGGCCGCCGCTGATAAAGCCCGTAATTTTTGTCAGAAACAGCGCAAGAGTCAGTATAATGAAGAGGGCAAGACGGATCGATCTGTTGTCGACGAAGAGAACCACAGTCGTCAGGAGATACATCAAAAGCGCGCTCTGACGATTATAAATGCCGAAACCCTCAACACCCGGATAGGGGTAGAATCCGACGACATTGAAAGGCAGCGCTGCGAAAATCAAGAAACCGGCCAGCAGCGACCAAGCAACTGCGCGTGAGCGTGGTCCGATGTCTAAAAGGATCAGCGACATCACAGGAGCGGCGATGACGAGAATGCACCAGTCTGCGAGAAGCAGTGGATTGCCTTTTGGAAAAAGCCACTCGAACAGAGCGAAGAGATAGTAGCCGAGCGGCCCGACCGGCGCGAAAAAGTCCACAATCGGCGTTTGCCCCTGAGCGATGCGTCCCGCAGCGTCAAGATAGATAAATGTGTCCCAGTACATGGGACCGATCATCAGGGCGACCGGGTAGCTGAGCATCGCCGCCAACAGGCACAGAAATATCACAAGCCACAATTGCGGGCTGGTCAGTACTGATGAAAACAAGCCGCTTTTGGCTGTCCCGGATCCTGGTGATTCCAACATGTTGTCCATCAAACTTTGAAATGCAATTCGCGCGAGTAAATAGCAGGGCTTCACCAAGCAAAGGTAAACTGCGGCGCAGATCCCGCAACTTTCATGCGCCTGTCTACCGCAGGTCGCCGGCCGTTTTTTGCATGTCGCAAACAGGCGGTAGCACAGTTGTGCTCGGCGGCATAGTTGATCCGTAATCTAACAAACCGGCCCGAGTGGCCCCTGGAAGGGCGTGGACATGAAAGACAAAGCGCGAGCAGTTGTCATTGGTGGTGGCGTGGTCGGCGTTTCGACTCTGTATCACCTGGCGAAGAAAGGCTGGGACGACGTGGTCCTTCTCGAACGGAAGGAATTGACATCGGGGTCAACCTGGCATGCCGCGGGTCTTTTGCCGCTCTTCAACATGAGCTACTCAGTCGGGCAGATCCACAAATATTCCGTACGCTTCTATCAGGATCTGGCGAAGGAAACCGGTATGGACACCGGCTTCCGCAAGGTGACGAACGTGCGTCTCGCGCGAACGAAGGATCGTCTCGACGAGTATGAATACTATATGGGCGTTGCCGAAACGCTGGGTATCTCAGTCGAACCCATGACGCCGGAAGATATTGCCGCCAAGTGGCCCTACGTCAATGTGGACGGGCTTCTGGGCGCGATCGTCCATCCGGAAGACGGCTATATCCAGCCTGCCGATCTGACGCAAGCGCTCGCCAAGGGCGCGCGAGACCGGGGAGCGACCATCTACCGAAACACTGTCGTCACAGCCATCGAGCAGCAGGATGACGACAATTGGGTCGTGAAGACGGACAAGGGCGATATCGTCTGCGAACACGTCGTTTCGTGCACCGGTAACTTCGCACGCAAAACCGGCGCCATGGTTGGGCTGGATGTTCCGGTCATTCCGGTGGAGCATCAGTACATCGTCACCGAGGCGCATCCGGAGATCAGGAAGTTTCGTTCCGAAGGCGGCGCGGAGCTTTGCGTACTGCGCGAGTCGGATTCTTCCTGGTACATGCGCGAGGAGGCCGGTGGACTGCTCCTCGGACCGTACGAAAAGGGCGCGCCGTGCTGTTATGTGGACGGTCCGACGGACGATTCCGAGTATGAATTGTTCCAAGAGGATATCGAGCGGTTGATGCCGCATATCGAAACCGCCATCGAGCGGGTTCCCTATTTTGGCGAAGTCGGAATCAAGAAAGTATATAACGGCGCGATCGCCTACACGCCGGATGGCTCTCCGATCGTTGGACCGGCGCCGGGCCGCAAGAATTTCTGGCTCAACGAGGGGCATTCCTTTGGCGTAACGGCCGCCGGCGGCGCCGGATGGCAGCTTGCGGAATGGATCGTCGAAGGCGAACCGACCATCGACATGATGGGCGTCGATCCGCGCCGTTTCGGACCTTACGCCACAGAAGGATATCTGCGCGAGAAGAACGAGGAAGCCTACGCCAATGTGTTCACGCCGCACTATCCCGACGAAGAGCGCGGCGCCGCGCGGCCGCTGAAGCGGGCGCCCTGCCACGATCGCATGAATGAACTGGGCGCGGTTTTCGGGTCTGTCTATGGCTGGGAGCGGCCGAACTGGTTCGCGCCGGAAGGCTACGCCATCAATGTCGATGACATTGACAAGCCTGACGTGCTCACCAATCACAATCATCCGGAGCCGGACGCCGACGGCAATATCAAGGAAATCTGGTCCTTCCGTCGTTCCAACTACTTCGAGCACATCGGCGAGGAAATTCGCAACGTTCATGAAAAAGTCGGCCTTCTGGACATGTCGGCTTTTGCGAAAATGGAAGTCTCGGGACCTGGCGCGCGTGACTGGCTGGACTCCATTCTCGCCAATTCCATCCCGAAGAAGCGGGGCCGGATCGCGCTTGCGCATCTGCTGACGAAACAAGGCGGCGTGCGTTCCGAATTTACGGTCTATGAATGGGCGCCCGGGCGTTTTTACCTGGTGTCCGCCGGCGCCTTCGAGGCGCATGATCATGACTGTCTTCGAAAACTTGCGCCTGCGGATGGATCTGTGCGTCTGAACGCCATCACCGAGCGGCTTGGCGTGCTGGTGCTGGCTGGGCCCCAGTCCCGGAAAGTCCTGCATAAGGTTACGAGCGCCAGTCTCGAGAACCCCGACTTCCCGTGGCTTTCGGGAAAGCAGGTGAACATCGGTCCGGCGACTGCACAGGCTCTCCGGGTCAATTTCGTCGGCGAACTTGGCTGGGAATTGCACCACCCGATCGAACAGCAAAACACCATCTTCGACCTGATTATGGAGGCCGGGGCCGAATACGGAATCAAGCCGTTCGGAATTCGCGCCATGACGGCGATGGCGATCGAAAAATCCTATCGCCTGATCCCGCGTGAGCTCTCGATCGAATACAATGCCTACGAATCCGGCCTCGATCGCTTCATCAAGCCGAACAAGGGAGATTTCATCGGCCGCGATGCGGTTGTGCGCAAGCGCGAGAATGGGCTCGACTGGAACTTCGTCACGCTGGAAGTACAGGGCGTCACCGACGCCGACGCTCGGGGCAATGAGGCGATCTACAAGGACGGCGCTCTTGTTGGTCGTGCGACCCATGGTTCCTACGGTTGGCGGTGCGGAAAATCTCTGGCGCTCGCCATGGTGCGGCCGGAACAGGCGGAGCCCGGAAATACAGTCAGCATCCGCATTCTTGGTGACATGTATGATGCGGTCGTGGTCGCTGAAAGCCCGTTCGATCCGGACAATGAAGCGCTAAGGGCCTGACGCTTACGTCAGGCCACGGAGGTCAGCAATTGCTTGCGATCGGCGCGTTCCTGTTGCGGCGAGCGGCCATAGAGTTCGCGGTAGCATTTTGAGAAATGCGACGCCGAAACAAAACCGCAGGCGACGGCGACCTCGACAACCGGCATCGATGATTGAACCAGCAGGTGGCGAGCGCGATCGAGCCTGATTTCGAGATAGTAGCGGGCAGGGGAACGCCCCATCTCCTGCCGAAAGAGCCGTTCGATCTGGCGTCGCGACAGTCCTGCGAAATCAGCGATTTCAAGCAGCGAGAGCGGCTCCGACAGGTTTGCTTCCATGAGTTCGATAATCGAAAGAACCTTCGAGTTCTGAACGCCAAGGCGCGCCCGCAAAGGCAGGCGCTGTCGGTCGTGGGGGCTGCGCACGCGGTCTGTCAGCGCCTGTTCGCAGACCCTGTTGACGAGATTGTCGTCATGGTCGTCGCCAATCAGGTTCAGCATCATGTCCAGAGCGGCGGTTCCGCCCGCACAGGTGTATATATTGTCGTCTACTTCGAACAGGTCGGCATAGACGTCGGCGCGGGGGTATTTTTCGGCAAAGCCCGGCAAGTCTTCCCAGTGAATCGCGCAGCGTTTTCCGGACAGAAGGCCCGCCGCCGCCAGAATATAGGCGCCTGTGCAAAGTCCGCCGACGGCGATGTTGCGGTTGTGCACTTCGCGGAGCCAGGCCTGGACTGATTTCTGAGAGAACGATTCGGCATTTATGCCAGAACATACGAAAACCATCGACGGTCGATTCTCTCCGGTCAAGGAGCGACGTTCGTCTTCCAGGGAAGTGTTGGCCGCCACCTCGACGCCATTTGAAGCGCGTACAGGCCCCGCATCGATGGACGCTACGCGCCACCGATAGGAGTCGTAACCAAGCATGCGATTGGCGATCCTCAGCGGCTCGATCGCGGTTGCGAACGCAATCATCGAAAAATCGGGTATGACGTAAAACACGATGGTGCGTTTTACGGAATTCGCTTCTAGGTGAGTTGCCATCAACCCTCGCGACACGGTTCGGGCTACGGCCCGTGCAATCCACAGTTCAGGAGGGTGAGGACCGGCCTATCCGGAATGTCCTGATCCTTTATTTAGGACCGGCGTTCAGGACGCCTCATCTCCCTTTCAAAGCCCGAACATTGTCATAGTCGCAAATGGCTGTGAAGTTAAAACTCTTCCAGAGTTCAGGAATTATGCAGCTTTTTCGATGCATTACGCACGATACAATGCGGACCATAACTGCAGAAAACAGGCCGGCGCGTGAGGGACATGCGCCGGCCTGCATTTCAGGCGGATCCAGGTGGGACGCGACAGGCACGCGGCTTTATCGCCGCCGCCGCGCCATCTGGTTTTCAAAACGCTCGGGCCAGCCAATATCCCGCTGGAGTTCGGGACTTAGTTCCGAAACCGCCTTCACGGTGTCACGCCTCAACCGGGCTTCTTCGCGCTTTTGGCCGAATTTGTTGTAGGCGTCGACAAGAAAATTTACGCCGCTGAAAATCAGATCGGACAGCAGGCGTCCCTGACCAACTTCGATGAAGACGTCGGCAAAGGGTGAATTCGAATTATAGTATCTGTTGCTCATCATAAGGTTCCTTCACTGTTTGCTCCGATCCGCAGGACCGGTGGTTTCAGGAAGGTCGCGACCTTTGATATTGACTATGGTGGGTATCTTTGGTTCAATCAAACGAATTAGAATTAAGACTTGGATCAGAAAAATTGAACACTAGACTGAACGCTCCTCTGAACAAGCCAATGCCTCTGCTTGAACTCGACGTGCTGCGCACCTTCGTGGCCATTGCAGATACGGGCAGTTTCTCCACTGCGGCGTCTATCGTATTCCGCACGCCATCCGCGGTGTCGATGCAGATAAAGAAACTTGAAGAGACGCTTGGCCGTCCGATGTTTTTCCGTGATGCGCGCTCCGTCAGCCTGACGACGGACGGAACCATGCTGCTCAGCTATGCGCGTCGCCTGCTCGCGTTGAACAGGGAGGCTATTTCCCAATTCATCACGCCAGAGATTTCTGGCGTCGTGCGTTTCGGGTCGCCAGACGACGTCGGCGAACGCATCTTGCCAAGTGTCCTGAAACGGTTCGCCAAGACCCATCCTTCAATCGCGGTGGACGTGATCATCGACCAGAGTGCGAACCTGGTCAAACGCTTTGAGGAGAAGCGTCTCGACATCACGCTACTGACTTGCCAGAAGGACAAGACACCCCCGGGTTCCGAGATTGTTAGAACGGAACAACTCGTCTGGGCGGGCGCGAAGGGAGGCACGGCTCACCTGCAATGTCCGCTTCCGGTGTCGCTGTGGGAAGAAGGCTGCGCCTGGAGGGCTGGCGCAGTCGAGGGCCTACAGGCCATCCGGCGTGATTTTCGGGTCGCCTATATGAGCGCCCACACCGCCGGGCAACGTGCGGCGATTCTTTCCGATCTTGCAATCGCGCCTCTGCCGAAGTCTTTCGTGGGCGATGACATGGTGATCCTTGGTGAAGAGGACGGATTACCGCCAATCGGCGATTACAGGCTGGCGATGATGGTTGGCGCGGAAGTCGATCCACCGGTGTGCGCCGTCGCGGAACATATTCGCGCGACTTTCGAGATGCAGGCAGAAACCGGTTACTTTACGGAATCAGCGTTCGCGCCCGATGCGAGTGCGGCGTCTGCGGCCTGATCCGGCGCTGGCGTTCGTCGACGCGCCGCGTTCGGGAAGCCGGATGCGGTCGCCAAGTTTGACGAATGGATCCAGCTTGTTGGGCAGCGCCATGGCGTGCACGAAATGGTCCTGGAACCTCGGTTCCAGAGCAGTCTCGATCTTCTCGATCTTGCGAACCGTCTGCTCGATTTCGCGACGATAGTCGCGATTGAGCAAAGCCATTCGAGCGCCGGTGCCCGCCGCATTTCCGACGGCTGCGACCCGATCGAGATCGCAATCGGGAATGAGCCCCAGGATCATCGCGTGCTTCGGGTCGATCAGCGATCCGAAAGCGCCTGCAAGCCTGATGCCGTCCACATGGTCTGTCCCTTGTTTTTCCATCAGCAGTTTGATCCCGGCGTAAAGGGCTGCTTTGGCAAGTTGAATTGCGCGAATGTCGTTCTGGGTGATCGCCAGCCTGGTGTCACCGTCCCATAGGACATAGGACCAGGTGCGGCCGTTCTGAACGATGAGCCGCGAGCGCTCGGCGAGGGAGCCGTCGACAACGCCGTCTTCCGAGATGATTCCGGCCAGAAACATCTCGGCAACGACTTCCATGATCCCCGAGCCGCAAACGCCCGTGATCTTCGTTTCCTTTGCGCGCTCGGCGAATTCCGGTTCGTCCGACCAGTGGTCGATGCCGATGACCCGGACGCGCGGCTCCAGTGTGTCAGGGTCGATGCGCACTCTTTCAATTGCGCCAGGCGCGGCGCGCTGACCGCATGAAATCTCTGCGCCTTCAAACGCCGGCCCGGTCGGCGAGGACGCCGCGACGACCCGGTTGCGATTGCCGAGAACAATTTCCGCATTGGTTCCGACATCTACGAGCAGCATCATTTCGTCTTGCCGGTGCGGTCCTTCGCACAAGGTGGCGGCGGCAGCGTCCGCGCCGACGTGGCCGGCGATGCACGGCAGCAGATAGACGCGCGATCCGGTGTTGAGGCCGAGATCGAGGTCGTCTGCGCGGCAGTGAATAGCGCCCGAAACCGCCAGGGCGAATGGCGCGCCGCCGAGTTCCGTCGGATCGATGCCCAGAAACAGGTGGTGCATGATCGGATTTCCGACGAACACTGCATCGAAGATATCCATGCGGTCTATGCCTGCTTCAGCGGCCACTTTGTCGATCAGCCTGACGATAGCCTCGCGGACGGCTCGCGTCATCGCTTCGCGACCGTCCGGATTCATCATCACATAGGAGACGCGGCTCATCAGGTCTTCGCCAAAACGAATCTGAGGATTGGAAGCGCCGGAGGATGCGATGACCGCGCCGGACAGCAGCGATGTCAGGTGCATGGCGATTGTGGTCGAGCCGATATCACATGCAATGCCGTAGGCTTCGTTTTTTAGTCCCGGATAGAGGGCAATCAGGCTGGGGCGAGACGTTTCCAAATCCCGATGAATAACCGCCGTCACAGCCCATTTTCCGGCTCGCAGTATCGACTGGACTTTCGGCAGGATGTGGTGGTCGACAAGGATATCGGCGAAGCCCCAATCCTCTTCCAACGCTTGGACCAGCCTGTCGAGATCCCCCAGCGGCTTGTGCATGTCCGGTTCATCCACCTCGACATAGCACATCTGTATTGCCGGATTGCGTTCGATGACGCGCCTGTCGGCATCCTTTCGGACCACCTGCGCCTGGGCCAGCCCTTCCTGAGGCACATCTATGACCAGATCGCCCTCTATAAGCGCGGAACACGACAGCCGTCTTCCGGGCTTCAGATCGCGTTTGCTGGCGTAGGTTCGTTCCTTGGCTGAAAATGCGGAAATATGGTCGGCGCTCGAGGTGACGCCATGCTTGGCGAAGCGGCCTTCCTGCACGTCGATCTGGCAGCGGCCACAGATGCCGCGCCCACCGCACACGCTTTCCACATAGACCCCGAGTTCGCGGGCCGCCTCCAGCAGGTTTGTTCCTACGGGAAAGCGACCGCGCTTGCCGGAAGGCATAAACAGGACCAGGGGGTGCTTTGCGTCGGTATTCTGGTCCATGCGAAAGGCGTCCTTGTTTGTCAGGCGCGCGCGCGCCGTCCTCCACGGCGCCGGCCTCCGGACGCAGCCTGCGCGGAAGTCTCGCCGCCTGCGGCGGACGGGTCAATGGCGGAAAGCGCTGGCTTCTCGCGATAGGTCCGGATCCAGAACTGGCAGTTGGGGTCGGTTGAATTCAGTACATTGGCGCCGTGAACCATCTCCATCTCCTGGGGACGGCATGGATTCATGATCGCCGATGTCATGCCCGAAGCGATGACCATCGGAATGAAGGCGGCGTTGATTGCGTGCCTGTGCGGCAGGCCGAAGGAAATATTGGACAGGCCGCATGTCGTGTTGACGCCAAGTTCCTCGCGCAGGCGACGCACAAGCCGAAACACTTGCTGGCCCGCTGTTCCCATCGCGCCGATTGGCATGACAAGGGGATCGACCACGATGTCTTCGGGCTTGATGCCGTAATCGGCCGCGCGTTCGACGATCTTTTTGGCGACAGCGAAGCGGACGTCAGGGTCCTCGGAAATACCGGTCTCGTCATTGGATATGGCGACGACCGGCACATCGTATTTCTTCGCAAGCGGCAGGATTGCTTCGAGCTTTTCTTCTTCACCTGTCACCGAGTTGATGAGCGGACGGCCCTTGGCGACTTCAAGGCCGGCCTTGATAGCCGCCGTTACGGAGGAGTCGATCGACAAGGGCACGTCGACAAGGTTCTGGACGATCTCCAGTGTCTGCACCATCAGGGCGGGCTCAGTTGCATTGGGATCCACCGCCGTCACGCCGGCGTTGACATCCAGCATTGTTGCGCCTGCCGCAACCTGGGCCAGCGCATCGGCTTTAACGGTTTCGAAATTGCCTTCAATCATCTCGGCGGCCAGCTTCTTGCGGCCTGTCGGATTGATGCGTTCGCCAATAACGCAGAACGGCTGGTCGAAACCAATAATGATTTCCTTTGTTGCGGAAGCAACGATTGTGCGTGCCATGGGGCAATCCTCAATTCTGGAGGGAAGACAAGGAGAGATCAGCCGAGATCCGGGTTTGCCAGCTTCCGCGCTCAACCAGCCATTCGGACGTCTTTTTCAAACCCCCGAAAGCGAAAACGTGGATCTGGCGGATCGGAGTGGATGCGCCGCTCAGGACGTGATCTTCGATTGGGTCGACAACGGTCTCGGGCGAATGTGATGTCGCAAGCGCTGTCAGCGACATGGCGTTCTTTTTCAGAAAGCCGATGGAATTGCCGACACCGCACATGGCCGCGTATTTGATCAATGTCGTGATCTTCGCGGGACCGGCCACGCCCAGATGCACGGGAAGATCAATTCCGTTTGCATTCAGGCCATTGGCCCAGGCGATGAATTTTGCCGCGTCGAAACCGAATTGCGTCACGATCCGCATCGAAGCATCCGAACGCTCCGCAAAGGACTTTTTCAGGCGCAGCGCCTGCAGAGCGACTTCTTCGGTGAAATCCGGGCTGCCTTCAGGGTGACCCGCGACGCCGATCCTGTCGACGCCGTATTTGTCGAAAAAGCCGGTTTCAAGAACTTCCATGGTGGAGGAAAAGTCGCCGGCCTGCCTCTCAAGGCCGCCGCCAATCACAAGCACGTTCTTCACGCCTGCTTCCTCGGCCATCTTCCGTATGCGTGTTTCCAACGCTGCCCGAGTTGTGAGGCGGCGGGACGCGAAATGCGGAACCGGATCGTAGCCGAGATCGCGGACCCGTTTGGCGGCTCTGACCAGCGTTTCATTGGAATCCGTTCCAATGTCGGTGATGTAAACCCAGGCGCCTTCCGGGAACAGGCCTGGCAGATCCGCTGATTCGATCGCCTGCTTGGGGGCGACCTCGATTGAGGCTGCGATCCGGGCTGGTCGCGCCGGTTTCATATTAATGACCTTTGTCATTCTGCTTCCGCCTTTCCGCCGGCCTCGACGAGATCTTTCAGCCGTTGTTTGGTGTATGTTTCCTCGATATGGGCCGCCGCCCTGTCGGCTTCAGCGTCCAGATCATCGCTCACAGATTTCGGCTGTCCTCGTCGCCATTGCGCCAGGTAGTCGTCCGTCTCATGAGCGCCGCTGCGCATTGCGCACATGTCGATCGCTTCCGTGAATCGCAGGGAAAGCTCCCGTTTGGCGCTTTGCCTGCCCTTCTTCACGATAATTTGCGCTGGGATGTCACGCCAGTAAACAATTGTCAGATCCGCCATGACCCGCTCCCGATCCATGTCCGCACGGCTTAAAATGATGAGATTCCGACCGGCAAGCTAGCTGCACGACGACGCTCAACGCATCAAAAACGACGCGGCTGTTTTAAGGCTCGAATCCGGTGTCGAAAGGCATGAATTCACGGGCGCCTAAAGCAGGCTGGCGAAGACCACTGTCGTCAGAAGTGTCATGAGAAAAAGTACTGCTATCGACATGACCCCAACGACGACGCCGACGCCAAGGCAATTACCGTCCTGTTCCGTGTGGGCAAGGCCAATGATGGCGATCGCGAACGCGGGCAGCCAGTTGCAGAACGGGATCGGGATCAAGACCACGACCGCCAGAACGAGGATATAGATTCCGAACAACCGTTCTGAACGGTGATTGTTGAGAGGCCAGTGGCGCGGTCTCACCCAGGCTTCCATCCGACGCAACCACGGGTCGACCTTGGTGACCATGGCGACCAGCGTCTTTTTGTCGAGGGAATAGTTGGCGAGCCGTCGCGGCAGCCAGATCTTCTGTCGACCGGCCACGATCTGCCAGGATATGAAAATCAGCGGAAGGCCAAGGATCAGCGTTGCGCCGGGCGGAAGGGGAATGAGATTCGGTAGCGCAAAAACAAGAAGAAATGCGCCGAACGAGCGTTCGTCGAGAGCCGTCGCCAGTTCCTTCAGCGTAATTCGCTCTCCGGCGGTGTCCGCCAGGCGCTGCAACAGGCTGGACAGGCTTTCCGTATGCTCCTGCGCATCGTCGGCGCGTTCGGAGGAAACCTTGTCGGCTGTAGTGTCGCTCACCGTTTCGTTCGTTCCTGTTATTTGAACCGATACATTAGGCGAGGCCTATTGCAATTTTGCTAACACCCGACTGCACTGCAATTGCGTCAAATATCCGGCGACGGGGGGCCGGAGCACACTATGTGGGAATTGTCGCTCCCGTTAGCAAGATGGTTTGCGCCCAGGGGAGGCCGGTGTCAAGCCGACTGCAAGGCTTTCGTCAGGTCGCCATATCCCGTCAGCCGATACTCATAGGCCAGTTCGAGAAAGTCCGCGGCCTGTCTGGCGCGCTCCTGAAGATCCGTATCTTCCTTTTGCGACAGGTAGACGAGTTTGCGGTAATTGCCGAAATACATGTCCCGCAATTCCGGATGTCGGTCGAGCCCGAGAGGCTCGACGACGAAGGCTTCGAATTGACGCGCCAGAAAGTCGGTCAGGAAAAACGAGGTGACGTCGTCTTCCGTTGCGGCAAAGGCGTCGTTGCCGGCGAAGAAGGAGAAGCAGTGGGGGCCTTCGATCCGCCCGACGCCTTCATCGAGACAGACCTTGTCGAGTTCGCCCTGGGTCCCGCATTCAGCATAGGCCACGAATATGCGTTCAAAACCGGCTTCGCGCGCTTCGCCGATGCTCTTTCGAACACCCGGCGCGATCAGTTCTGGCCGATTGTGCCAGATTGCCGGCAAGCAAATCAGATCAACGTGGTCGAGCCCGTTGATGCGGCAGACGTCGAGGATTTCTCGCGCCAACGCTCCGCAGCCGATGACGCGCACTGGACTTGCATTCATCGATCTCGAAGCTGTTGCCTTCATACATCCACTCTATCACGCTGAACGCGCGTCAAAAATGGTTACAGCAAACTGGCGGGGCCGCTAGCGAGCCCCGGCGAGTTGGTTGTGCTTGCGCTTCAACAGGTCTTTGGCTGTTTCGACCGTTACTGCCGCGTCACGGCAATAGGCGTCGGCGCCAACGGCCATGCCGAATTCCTCATTGAGCGGAGCGCCGCCGACGAGCACGATGTGCTGGTCGCGCAGACCCTTTTCCTTCAGCGTGTCGATGACGACCTTCATATAGGGCATTGTCGTGGTCAGGAGAGCGGACATTCCCAGAATGTCTGGCTCATGATCCTCGATCGCCTGCAAATAGTTCTCAACCGGATTGTTGATGCCGATGTCCACAACGTCGAAGCCGGCGCCTTCCATCATCATGCCGACGAGGTTCTTGCCGATGTCGTGAATGTCTCCCTTGACCGTCCCGATCACCATCTTGCCGAGTTTCGGCGCGCCGGTTTCGGCCAACAAAGGACGCAGGATCGACATTCCCGCCTTCATCGCATTGGCGGAAAGCAGAACTTCCGGCACAAACAGGATGCCGTCACGAAAATCCTCTCCGACAATCCGCATGCCTTCAACGAGGGCCTTGGTCAGGACGTCGTAGGGCACCCATCCGCGCTCGAGCAGAATATGTGTGGCTTCCTCGATCTCTTCCTTCAGGCCGTCATAAAGATCATCGTGCATCTGCTGCACGAGTTCGTCGTCTGGCAGGTCGGAAAGGATGATGTCGTCATCGGTCATGGCAGTTAATCCGATATGAGCTGCACTTTACGCGGGCGACCGGGTATGTCGTCAGAATCCTGTCACAAACCCGACATTCGAAGAAACCGCATTTGGCGGCTTCACTTGTGAGAATGATGCAATTTTGCGAAATTCGTCTCTTCAAAAACGACGTGTAATTTATTGAAAAACGACGGCGCGCGCGTCTTTGACCTGTCTGCGGATGCAGCGCGTTTCCGGGTGTCCGTTTCGCGTCATCGCTTGGCGCTGTCAGAAAATGCGCTTAACAGGCCGTGGGGTAGCATATCAGTTGTTGGAATTGCCGGGTGAAGACGCCGGATTAAAGGTGGAACGAGATGGATACGGACAATGCAGTCGGTCAGTCTGCGAAACGCCGCGCGCGCGGCGGAGCCGCGGCGCGCAGAGCTTCGCGAGGCGGCGGGGGGCCCGGTTTGCAGAAGCCATTCATCAAGCGGAATATCCAAACCTACGAGGTTCTGGATGAAGAAGGCCTGACGCTTATTGAAAACAACGCCGACACCATTCTGGAAGAGATCGGCGTTGAGTTCCGTGACGACGCAGAAGCGCTGGAACTTTGGCGCGAAGCGGGCGCCGACATTCGCGGTGAAAGGGTGCATTTCCCGAAAGGGCTTTGCCGTTCGCTTCTGGAAACCGCGCCGCCGGTCTTTACGCAGTTTGCCCGCAATCCGGAGCGTTCGGTGCAGATCGGGGGCGATGCAACGGTCTTTGCTCCGGTCTATGGGCCGCCATTTGTTCGCGACCTTGAAGGCAATCGTCGTTACGCCACGATTGAGGACTTCCAGAATTTCGTGAAACTCGCCTATTTGGCGCCGTCCATCCACCATTCGGGCGGAACGGTTTGCGAGCCGGTGGACATTCCGGTGAACAAGCGCCACCTCGACATGATCTATACGCATATCCGCTACTCGGACAAACCGTTTATGGGCTCTGTGACGGCGCCTGAGCGCGCCGAAGACAGCGTCGAGATGTGCAAGATTCTGTTCGGCGAGAGTTTCGTCGACGAAAACTGCGTTCTCATCAACCTGATCAACGCCAACTCGCCCATGGTTTTCGACGAAACCATGCTGGGCGCGGCCAAGGTCTATGCACGCAACAACCAGGCCTGCATCATTTCACCCTTCATTCTCGCCGGGGCTATGAGTCCGGTGACTGTTGCAGGAACGTTGACGCAGATTCTCGCCGAGGTGCTGGCGGGCGCGGCGTTCACACAGCTGATCCGGCCGGGGGCTCCTGTCGTGTTCGGCACATTTGCGGCTTCCATTTCCATGCAGTCCGGCGCGCCAACCTTCGGAACGCCCGAACCGTCGCTCGTATCCTATGGAGCCGCGCAGCTTGCGCGACGCAGCGGCCTTCCGTTTCGGACAGGGGGATCGCTTTGCGGCTCGAAAGTTCCCGACGCCCAGGCCGCTCATGAAAGCGCAGCCACGCTGAACATGACCTTGCTGGCGGGCACGAATTTCGCGCTGCATTCCGCCGGTTGGCTCGAGGGAGGGCTGGTGTCTTCCTATGAGAAGTTCATGATCGACCAGGATCAACTCGGCATGATGCAGAAATTCGCCGCAGGCGTGGATCTTTCCGAAAACGCCCAGGCGCTCGACGCAATCCGCGAAGTCGGTCCGGGAAGTCATTATCTTGGCTGCGCTCATACCCAGGCGAACTTCGAGACGGCATTTTATGCATCCTCGCTGACCGACAACAATTCCTTCGAGCAGTGGCAGATCGAAGGCGAAAAGCGCATCGAAAACCGTGCCAACGAAGCATGCAGGCAGTGGCTGCAATCCTACCAGCCGCCGGATCTCGATCCTGGCGTCGATGACGGTTTGAATGCATTTATTGCACACAAAAAGGAGTCGATGCCCGACGCCTTCACGTGAAGGAAGCCCGTTGACGGCCGGGCGATCGTGGCCGACCTGATCCACAGGGAAGTCTGGCAGACAACGCCAGACGGAAAGACCGAGTCTTGATTGGCGATGTCTACGGCGAACTGGATCGCCGCTTGCGGGACGTTGGATTGATGCTTCGGGGCGGGCTTGTCGCCTCCGAAACGCTTCCTGAGCTTGATAACGGCGAAACCGCCGGAACCATCCTTCTGGTCGGTCATGCGGGGTCGACGCTGTGGCCACACTTCAGCGAATATCTCAGGCGCTCGCCGGGAACGGACCCGCTCGATCGCTGGACACGGTTCGTTATCGAACCGGTCGCCCAACAGTTCGGATGCCAAGCCCTTTACCCGTTTGAGAAGCCCTGGTGGCCATTTCAGCGCTGGGTTTCGGAAATTGAAGGACTGCGGCCGTCTCCGTTTGGCATCCTTATCCATCCGGCATTTGGTCTCTGGCACGGCTATCGCGCGGCGCTGGCTTTTCGCAAAACACTTTCCGTGCCTGAAAGGCAAAATTTGCCACATCCCTGTGACGGCTGCCGTGACAGGCCTTGCATAAGCGCTTGCCCTGCCGAGGCGATATCAACAAGCGGATTTTCCGTCGAGCCCTGCCGGTCCTACCTAGCCAGCGACGAGGGCGGTGCGAGCTGCATGCTCGCCGGGTGCAGTGCACGCAATGCTTGTCCAGTAGGCGCGGAATTTCGCTACGTGGAACCACAGCTCCGCTTCCATATGGCGGCGCTGTAAATTTCATCAAGGTTGCATCTTAACCCTCTGTATTTTATGTGCTAAGGCACATTCATGGAATGTCGGCTCCAGACAACCTCCCATCATTGCGCCGGCAAAACAACTGTTGCAGATGAGCAATACCGAGAAATAGCATTTTTGGAACTGCAATATTAGGTTGTGAATCTGCAGGGCCGTTGTATTATTTGAATAACTCAACAAGAGGTTTTAACATGTCTATTCTGAGACCTATTGCCGTCGGCGTGGCTTTGCTGGCTTCAGGTTCTTTCAGCGCAGCACAGACGCTTGACTGTACGTGTATTTCTTCCAAATCTGCTGGGCAGTCTTATCCAGTCATCGGGGAGATCTCCGATTCGTCCGGAAGCGTCATGTACTCCGGTACGACCGGATTCGTCGACGGGAAGGCCGGCACGCAGATCACTGCGGGATCCCAGATCAATATTGGGCCGGGCGGCAAGGCGCAGGTGCAGGTCGGATCAGATTGCGAGCTGGCCGTTGCGCAGAATTCGGAAATCAGCATCCTTCAGCCGGAAGGCAAGGATGGACCGATCTGCGTGCAAATCGCTGAAGCCGCATTTGCAACGGCGACATTGGATTCCGGGTCATCAACTTTCCTCCAGGAAAATCCAAATGGCGGCGGTGCAAACCAAGCAGCCGTCATAGCCTTGGGCGCTGCAGCAGGCCTCGTCGCCATTTCCTGTATTGGGTGGTGTCAGGACGGCGGCGGTCCGCGACCAGCCAGTCCGTAATTTCTACAAAATTGCGTGTGAGCCCGAACCGTTCCGATTCGGGCTCACAGCAGAATTATGAAGCGCGCCAGCCGCATTTCGCCAAGGCTGTAATATTACCTGCGACGGCTTCTGCGCTCTCGGCGCGACTGATCCACACCTTCTGAAGCGGCCTTGTTGCGAAGCGGGCCGATTTTTTCGACGATATCCTCAACTGTAGGCCTCGGTCCCACGACATGATCGTCGATTGCGGCGCGCATCGCCTTGAGATGCGAACAGGTCGTGCCGCAACAGCCGCCAATAATCGTCGCGCCGGCGTCCATTGCAAGATGCGCATATTTCGCCATCAGTTCAGGCGTGCCGGAATAATGGATTTCCGAACCGCGGAATTCGGGAATTCCACAATTGCCCTTGACCACGACAGTTGCGTCTTGATTGGCGCCGCTGATTTCCAGCAGCGTCGCCAATATGTCAGGCGCTCCAACGCCGCAATTCGCGCCCACGGCGACCGGCGTTTGTCCGACGCCGTTCGCCGCGCCGTGAATGTCCTTGGGATGCAGCCCCATCATAGTCTTGCCGGCGGTATCGAAAGAACCCGTATAAACATAGGGCATGTCGCAATTGACGGACGCCTCCGCCGCGGCTTTGATTTCGTCGGGCGCCGACATGGTCTCGATCCACACGACGTCAACGCCGCCCGCCTTGAGACCTTCGATCTGCTCGATAAAAGCCTTTACCGCATCATCATAGGTCAGTGCTCCGAGCGGTTCGAGCAATTCACCGGTTGGTCCTACCGAGCCGGCGACTATTACCTTTCGATCAGCTGCATCCGCGACGCCGCGTGCGATTTCGGCTGCTTTGCGGTTGAGCTCGAAGACGCGATCCTGGGCATGGTGAAGCTTGAGCCGATGCCGGGTTCCGCCGAAACTGTTGGTCAGGATGATATCTGAGCCGGCGTCGACGAAGCCTTGATGCAGAGCGACGATCTTGCCCGTGTTGCTTTCGTTCCAGAGTTCCGGGGCTTCACCCGCCTCCAGTCCGACTGCGAACAGATTGGTGCCGCTCGCGCCGTCGGCGAGGAGAACGCCTTTTTCGGCGATCAGGTCTGCGAGGGGATTGCTGGTCATGTCGGCCCACCATTGAATTATTTGCCCATATAAACATGTCTTTATATGTGTGCAATCATGGATTTGACCGTCAAGGCGCCGATTGGGTCCACAACTGGCCCTAGCCGGTTTTAATCTTCCAATGCGCCGCCAATCGTGTTCGCGGCGTCAAGCGTCACCCAGCGCATCCAGATCTCGTCGTCCTCTTCGAGAAAGTGGCGAGCGGCCTGCTCTGGCGTGGCGTCGTTTTCCTCCATCCAGGCCAGTAACCGACTGATCGTGCTGTTGTGCCACGAACGGCGCGAAAGATAGTCAAATGCGTGTGGCGAAGCGTCCCGCATTTTCTTGGTGACAACCGTATAGGCAAGCGCGGAAGGCCAGCCGTTCGGCTTCGGATCTTCGCAATTCGCCACAGCCGTGCAACTGTCCCATTCGGTCTTGTTGTATGGCGCGCCAAAACTCAATCGGACCAGATCGTATCGACCGAGCAGGGCTGTCGGAGCCCAGTAATATCCAAGCCAGCCCTTTCTGCCTTCAATTGCGTCTGTGATTGATTTTCGCAACTCTTCTGCGGAACCGGCTTCCACCAGCCTGAATCCCTTTTCTTCTGCTTCGAACGCTTTGAACAGGTTTCGGGTTGAAATGCTGCAACTCCAGTCCGGCGGGCAATTGTGCACGGCGCCTTTCTGTGGATCGTCCGGGTCGGTAAAAATCTCGGGATGCTTGAGCGCTTCAGCGACATTGGTGATGTGCGGATGGGTCAACGCTACGTAATGCGGAATCCACCATCCTTCAATTCCGCCATCGGCCAGCGCCTTGGCGCCATAGAAAAGGCGCCGTTCGTCAACAGCCTTGTCGAGTGGCTCGCGTATCGAATTGATCCACAATTCCGGCGCGACATCCGGCGCGCCCCGTTCATTCATCGAGTTAAATGTCGGGATTGTGTCTCCTGGCACAAGCGTGACAGTGCAGCCATAGCCTTCCGTCAGGACAAGCTTGTCGATTTCAGCAAGCAGCGCGGCCGATTGCCAATGCATCCGTGCAATACTGATCTCGCCGCATTCCGAAGCCAGCAGCGAGCGCGACGGCGCGATGGTCGCAGTAGTGACGAACAGCAGCGCATAGAGCAATTTCACTTTCATATTCTCCTGATCAGTCACACACGTGCGCAATCGCTTCTATCCGCAGTTCGTTTGACTGCTTTCTCTGTCGCCGGAAACTGTTAAAGCGTACCGTATATTTATGTTCCGAAAAAGACTCCCGGATACATTCAAAAGCTTCGGGCCGTACGGTTTACCAGCGCGGCGCCCAGCACAATTCAGGCTGATCGCAAGTGTGCGACGTCGGATTGCCGCATTCGGGCCGGTTTACGGATTGTCGGGGGTTTTATAAGCATTCCAGAATGTGCGGGAGTTGGAGGACGTCATGAGTCGGCAGGATACGAGGAGGCGCAAGGATCGGGGGCCGAAAGGGCGTCCGCTCGACGACGCGGCCGTGGAGAATGTTCGCACCCTTCTCGATGGGCGAACGCTTTGCCGTGACCTGCTGATAGAAAACCTTCACGTTATCCAGGACACCTATGGGTGCTTGTCGGCCGCGCATCTGCGCGCGCTGTCCGAGCTCATGAAATTGCCGCAGGCGGAAGTCTACGAAGTCGCTTCCTTCTACGACCACTTCGACGTCGTCAAGGAAGGCGAGGCGTCGCCTCCTCCGCTGACCGTGCGGGTTTGCGATAGCCTGTCCTGCATGATGGGCGGAGCGGAAGTTTTGATTTCCGAACTGGAAACCCGCATGAACCCGTCTCTGGTTCGCGTTGTACGCGCGCCTTGCATGGGGCGTTGCGCGACGGCGCCGGCAGCCCGGCTTGGCGATCGCGAACTCGATCATGCAAGCGCCGACGACATTGCCAAGCTGGCCGACGAAGGCGGCTTCGATGTCCTGACACCCGACTATATCGGGCTTTTCGCTTATCAGGAATATGGCGGCTACGAATGCCTGGAGAAGGTACGAGGCGGCGAAATCGCAATCGACGCCCTGATCGACATGCTTTCGGATGCGGGACTGCGCGGCCTCGGCGGCGCAGGTTTCCCGGCAGGCAAGAAATGGGGCTTCGTACGTTCCTACGCCGGCCCGCGGCTGATGACGATCAATGGCGATGAGGGCGAGCCTGGAACCTTCAAGGACCGCTTCCTTCTCGAAAGCGATCCGCACCGCACGCTGGAGGGCGCCTTGATCGCCGCCCATGCGGTCGACGCAGAACGCATCTATTTCTACATGCGCGACGAGTATCCAGCAGTGCTGGAAATTCTGCGCCAGGAGATCTCCGCCCTGGAATCCGCCGAGCTTATCGAGCCGGGCTATATCGAGCTTCGCCGCGGCGCTGGCGCCTATATCTGCGGCGAGGAAAGCGCGATGATCGAAAGCATCGAGGGCAAGCGCGGGCTGCCGCGCCATCGTCCGCCCTATATTGCGGAGGTCGGGCTTTTCGGAAAGCCGACGCTCAATCATAATGTCGAAACACTGTGGTGGATTCGCGATATCGTCGAGAACGGGGCGGAATGGTTTGCCGCAAAGGGCAAGGAAGGTCATCCCGGCCCACGCTCGTGGTCTGTTTCAGGCCGGGTCAAGGAGCCTGGAGTAAAACTCGCGCCAGCCGGCGTCACCATTCGCGAGTTGATCGACGATTACTGCGGCGGAATGGCGGACGGGCATGACTTCAAGGCCTATCTTCCAGGTGGCGCGTCTGGCGGCATTCTGCCGGCGCATATGGACGATATTCCGCTCGATTTCGGCGGAAAACTGGCTGAACTGGGTAGTTTTGTGGGTTCGCATGCGGTTGTCGTGCTGTCGGAGACAGACAGTGTGAAGGACGCTGCGCTCAATCTTCTGAAGTTCTTCAAGCATGAGAGTTGCGGTCAATGTACGCCGTGCCGGTCCGGCACGGAAAAGATGATTGCGTTGCTCGAAAAAAGCGGCCCGCTCAACGAACAGGCGATCCGAGATCTCGAAGCGGTGATGCGAGACGCCTCCATATGCGGGCTCGGACAGGCGGCGCCGAATCCGGTCAATCACCTTTTGACCTTCTTCAGGAATGACCTTTAGAATGAACGTCGGGAAACAGTGATGACAACGATCAAATTCACCCTGGACGGCAAGACGGTCGAAGCTTCTCCCGAAGAAAGCATTTGGGAGGTGGCCCGGCGCGAAGGGACGCGCATCCCCCATCTATGCCATGTCGACAAGCCCGGTTATCGTTCGGACGGCAACTGCCGTGCGTGCATGGTCGATATCGAGGGCGAGAGGGTTCTTGCGGCTTCCTGCATTCGCAAACCTGCGGAAGGCATGGTCGTGCGAACGGACACGGAACGGGCTGACAAATCCCGTCGCATGGTTTTCGAGTTGCTGGCGAGCGACATGCGGCCGCGCGAAGAAACGCCTGACAACCAGTCTGAATTCTGGCAATGGGCCGCGTCTATGGACATCGCGGGCTCGGATCGTTTCAGATCGAAATTCGAGACCGGGGAAGCCGCGCGCGGAATTGACCACAGCAATCCGGCGATCGCCGTCAATCTCGACGCCTGCATCGCTTGCAACGCCTGTGTGCGCGCCTGCCGTGAGGTACAGGTCAATGACGTGATCGGCATGGGCGGTCGCGGCAATCACGCCGTTCCCATATTTGATATTCGCGACCCTATGGGAAAGTCCACATGCGTGACCTGCGGCGAATGCGTGCAGGCCTGCCCGACCGGAGCCTTGTTTGAAAAGACGCTGATGAGCGAAGATCATCGAACACGCGCCATTCAGGACTTCGACAGGGTGGTGGACAGCGTTTGTCCCTTCTGCGGCGTTGGATGCCAGACCAAGGTCGCGGTGAAAGACAATACGATCGTGCAGGTCGATGGCCGCAACGGGCCTGCAAACGAAAACCGCTTGTGCGTCAAGGGGCGGTTCGGCTTTGACTATGTGCATTCGCCTGATCGCCTCACGACGCCGTTGATCCGGCGTGAAGACGCGCCCAAGGCAGGCGACATGGATCTGCGCTTTGTCGATCCGATGGAGATATTTCGGCCGGCCACATGGGAAGAGGCTCTGGAAAAGGCGGCGACCGGACTGAAATCGATTCATCAGGCGGACGGCGGCAAGGCGATTGCCGGTTTTGGATCTGCGAAGGGCTCCAACGAGGAAGCCTATCTTTTCCAGAAACTCATTCGCGAGGGTTTCGGCACCAACAATGTCGACCATTGCACGCGGCTGTGCCACGCATCGTCCGTGGCGGCCTTGATGGAGGGCGTCGGTTCAGGCGCCGTTTCCGCGCCGTTTACCGACGCGATGATCGCCGACTGCATCATCGTGATCGGCGCGAGGCCGACCACGAACCATCCGGTCGCCGCCACCTATTTCAAGCAGGCGGCGAAGCTGGGCAAGACCCTGATCGTTCTGGACCCACGCCGTCAGGATCTGATGCGTCACGCCACCCACGCGTTGCAATTCAAACCGGGCAGCGATGTGGCGATGCTCAACGCCTTTCTCCATGTGATCGTGGAGGAAAAGCTTTATGACGAGCAATATATCCAGGCCAACGTTTCCGGTTTCGAGGCGCTGAAAGAGAAGGTCAGAGACTTTTCTCCGGAGGCTATGGCCGAGGTCTGCGACGTCGACGCCGAAACATTGCGGACTGTCGCACGCACTTACGCGACTTCGGAACGGTCGATCATTTTCTGGGGAATGGGTATTTCCCAGCACACGCACGGCACGGACAATTCACGTTGCCTTATCGCCATGGCCCTGACGACCGGCCACGTCGGACGTCCCGGAACCGGACTTCATCCCTTGCGCGGCCAGAACAACGTGCAGGGAGCATCCGACGCCGGTCTTATTCCGATGTTCTATCCGGACTACAGATCGGTCGAGACGCCGGATATCCGCAATGAATTCGAAGACTTTTGGGGTCGTTCGCTCGATCCCGCCCGGGGACTTACCGTTGTCGAGATCATGGGCGCGATTCACGACGGCGAGATTCGCGGCATGTATGTCATGGGCGAAAACCCGGCGATGTCCGACCCGGACCAGATTCATGCGCGCGCCGCGCTGGCGAAACTCGATCACCTGGTCGTGCAGGACATATTCCTGACCGAAACGGCCTGGCACGCCGACGTCGTGCTACCGGCTTCGGCGCACGCTGAAAAACTCGGAACGTTCACCAATACGAACCGCCAGGTTCAGATTGGCCGTCCGGCGCTGGACTTGCCCGGCGAAGCGCGTCAGGACTGGGAACTGGTAGTGGCGATCGCTAGGGGCATAGGGCTCGACTGGACATACTCCCATGTCTCGGAGGTCTATACGGAGATGGCGTCCGTGATGCCGTCCCTGAATAACATTTCATGGGAGCGCATCGAGCAGGAAGACGCTGTGACATATCCAGCCGATGCGCCTGACAAACCAGGCAACGAGATCATTTTCGCAACCGGCTTCCCGACGAAAGACAGGCGTGGGTCTATTGTTCCCGCCGATCTGCGTGCGCCGGACGAGGTTCCCGACGAAGAATATCCATTGGTGCTGACGACAGGTCGGCTGCTCGAGCATTGGCATACCGGCGCCATGACACGCCGCGCCGGCGTTCTGGACGAACTGGAGCCGCAAGGTATAGCTGCGATGAACCCCTACGAAATCGACAGGCAGGGGCTGACGCCCGGTCAGATGATTTCCGTGCTGACAAGGCGCGGCGCCGTCGAGGCTGTTCTGCGGGCGGACCGGGAGGTCGCCGACGGCATGGTCTTCATGCCGTTCTGCTTCAACGAAAGCCCGGCAAACCGGCTGACCAACCCGCAGCTTGATCCCTTCGGTAAAATACCGGAGTTCAAATATTGCGCGGCTCGGGTTGAAAGCCTGAAAGTGGCGGGCGTTGCAGAATAGCAATCAGTCGCCTATGCCAGGACTGTCGGTCTCAGGCTCTGTCGCCGTCCAGTTCCGTCGTCACGACGACGAAATCGCGATTGCTCCTCGTATCGGGATGCGCCGGCGCATCGACGGTTATGAGCGTTGTTCCGGGATGCCAGTTGTCGCGTATTGCCTGAACGACGTTGGTGTCCGCACGGATGCGGTCGATCGCGCCAGCGTCCGCTGTTGCGAGGTCCTCTGAGACATCGCCGTGGCTGATGGAATGCCACTGCAGCCCTCCGGACTCGTCATGTGCGCCGGCCAGAACATACACGTGGTTACCGAGCGGTCGCATGGGATCCGAGATCGTCGCCTTGCTCTCGGCGACGATGTGACCGTTTTTCATGACGGTGATGTTGCTGTCCGAGCTTGAAACCAGGACCGTGACGGGCGCAGTCGGGTTGTCTTCGTGGTTGAAGCCCGGCACCTCGCGATCCTCGAGGGAGGCTACTGCTCCTTCGAACTGATGCTCGGCCGTATCGCTTAGAATCATGCCCGGATGCACGACTTCCCTCGGATCAGTGTGGCCGCTTGCAATGATGACAGGCGTTCCGATATGGGTGATCGAGAACAGCTTTTCCGAGAACTGCATCGGCAGGCGTACGCAGCCGTGGGAGGCCGGATAACCCGGCAGCTTTCCGGCGTGCAGGGCTATCCCTTTCCAAGTCAGCCGGTTCATATTCGGCATTGGCGCATTGTTGTAGGTAGAGGAGTGGTGATCCTTATCCTTCTGCAGGATCGTAAAGACTCCTGTCGGCGTTTCATGACCCGGTTTACCCGTGGAGCACGTCGAGACTGCAACACGCACGCCGTTGCGGTAGACATGAACGCGCTGGTCGTCCAGCGACACGACGATAGCGACCGGTCCCTCTGGCGAAAGTTCGGGCTGCCAGACATATTCGCCGGGATTCAGTTCGTGAATTTCCTTGATCACCTGCCGGGCGAGTCCGAACCCTGTCGTGACCACGCCGATACCCGCAGCGGCTCCGATCACCAGCGTTCTTCTTGTCAGTCGGTCAGTCATTGCCTGTCTCCTCGCAGCTGTTCGGTTTTTTAACCGCCATAGATGACGGCGTCGGGAATTTCATAGCGCTCGACGCCGCCGATGCGCAGAAGATAAAGGTCACCCAAACGCTCATAGGTTATGTCAAGGCCCGGATCGGTATGGATCGGGTTGCCCTCTCGGAACTCGACGTAGCGCGCGGCGCCCGAGCCGATGTCGATCCACATGGTCGCGTTTCCGTTCGGATCGCGTGAGGCACGAAAAGGGCATTGCCGCGTCGGTTGTCCGGAAGTTGTCGAACATGGCACGGTTCCGCTCGACTGCGCATTGGCAGCGCCCGGAGCAATGCCTTCCCTGAGATAGCGTCCGTTCACCCAGCCGGTGAATATCTGGTCGAAGCCGGCTTCAATCTGGCACCATCTTGCGCTGTCGACCATGCGGCACCCCAGATTGCGCGCAGGATCGCCGTTCTGCAATTCTCCGATGACTTCGGCGTCCGTGCCCGGACCGGCCCTGACATTCAGCGTGTCATTGGCTGGAACGTTGGTGACCTCCCAGAAGTCCGGTCCGCCGGACAGACCGTCCGCATAATCGGGGTCGCGACTGGGCGCCTGCGCGGCGTTTCCGTCGATAGTGATCTCCAGCGTAAAGTGGGCAATCTCGTCGCGGCGGGCTGCGCTGCGCATCATGTAAACAAGGATCGAATAGTCGCCGCTTGCGGCAAGCCTTCCGGAGTAGTCGTTGCCGCTTGTCGAACCGATAAACATCGCCGCATCGCCCGGCTGTTTTCCTGGTTCGAATATATTGAAATAGTTAGCGCCATTGCTGGTGTCCATCCGCACCGACATTGTCTGTCCGGCGGCGGCGCCAACAATGTAAAGCACAGAGTCATAGCCTTTGATTTGACCATCGATGGATGTGCCCGTTGTTCCGGCTGCAAAATGAACAGTTTCCGTGCGCATGTCTTGTGACAGTGCATTTCCGGTCAGCAACACCAGAAAAAGACACAAGACAAATTTCAAATTATTCATGATTCCCTCCAGATGTTTGAATGTAATTTTGTTTATTGAATTCTTTTTCAAGCGATCCTGAAGACATTTTATGTCACGAACAGGACTGCGCTTATATTCATTGAAGAAATTCTTTTTCCAAGTTAGCCCGGCCTGCGTTGAAAAGGACGCCTGTCTGGACTTTCGAACGCCAAGCGGAGGGGAGTGCGATCGAGCAGTTCCACGCCAAGGAACGAGCCGCCAGGTCGAAAAAAAATTGAATGATTCATTTTTGATTAAGGTCCTGATAACCTTACGGTAACGTTATTGGCCTAGAAAGGAACGCGTGGCGGGAACGCCAAACGCTCCGGATCAGGTAGTGCGTACCGGGGCGCAAATAACCTCCAGATGCTGGAGCCAGACCGCGCAGGGTTGCCGCCTTGGCGCGGTTTCTTCTTTAGGAATCGACATTCTTCTTGCCTGTCGCCGCGATGATGATACGCACGAGGCATGACACGGGCCATCATGCTTCAGGGAACGGGTTCTGACGTCGGCAAGACAGTGCTGGTCGCCGGCCTTTGCCGCCTGGCTGCTAACCGCGGTCTGCGCGTGCAACCGTTCAAACCGCAAAACATGTCAAACAATGCAGCGGTCGCAGATGACGGCGGTGAGATCGGCCGCGCACAGTGGCTTCAGGCGCTGGCTTGCCGAACGCCGGCGTCAGTTCATATGAATCCGGTACTGCTCAAACCGGAATCTGAAACGGGGTCGCAAATCGTCGTGCATGGCAAGGTCTGGGGCCGGGCCGGCGCCCGGGATTATCAGGACACCCGTCGACACCTCCTGGAAGCGGTCTTCGAGAGTTGGGATGCGATCCGCGCCGACGCCGACATTATTATCGTCGAGGGGGCCGGTTCAGCGGCAGAAATCAATCTGCGCGGAAACGATATCGCCAATATGGGTTTTGCGACCCGCGCGGGCGTTCCGGTGGTCCTGGTCGGCGACATTGACAGGGGCGGCGTCATAGCCTCCATCGTCGGCACGCACGCCGTTCTTCCAGAAGAGGACCGGCGCATGGTCGCCGGTTATCTGATCAACAAATTCCGCGGCGACGTATCGCTGTTCGATGACGGGGTTACGGCGATCAGTCGGCATACGGGCTGGCCGTGTTTCGGCGTTATCCCCTGGCTTCCGGAAGCAGGTCGGCTTCCGCCAGAAGATTCCGTGGTACTCGAACGGCTGGTTGGCGCCGGCGACGGCGCACTGATTGTTGCTGTCCCGGTTCTCGACAGAATCGCCAATTTCGACGACCTTGATCCGCTGAAAGCCGAACCGGAAGTCGAAGTCCGCTATATCAAGTCCGGCGATCCCATCCCAAGGGAAGCAGGCCTTGTGATTATTCCTGGGTCCAAGTCGACCATCGCCGATCTTGCTGCGTTTCGAAGAAACGGCTGGGACCGGGATCTCGCCGGCCACGTCCGCCGCGGCGGTCACGTCGCAGGCATTTGCGGCGGCTACCAGATGCTGGGTCGCATGGTGCGTGATCCCGACGGGAACGAGGGTGCGCCGGCAAGTGTCGAGGGACTTGGCCTTCTCGATATCGAAACCACGATGGAAAAGTCCAAAGCCGCGCGCAACAGCCACGCCAAGTGCCGGATTATCGATGCGGATCTGACCGGTTACGAAATCCATCTCGGACGCACCTCCGGACCCGATTGCATGAGGCCATTCTCGACGATCGATGGCCGGCCGGACGGTGCAGTCTCCCGGGACGGACGAGTCTTCGGAACCTACCTTCACGGACTGTTCGCTAACGACGCCTTCAGACAGGGTTATCTTACCCGGTTGGGACTGTCACAATCCGGGGTCAATTACAGCGCCATGGTTGATGAGGCGCTGGATTCCATCGCTGCACGTTTGGAAAAGCTTGTTTCGAAGGACTTTCCGGGATTTGAGCGGGGCGATTGACGAAAACGCCGAATTGTTTGGCCAAAGAGGCCTGCAGGCGTTACATCACGAGATGTAAACCATTTTAATCTAATTGATATAAAGTGCGTATTCCGCTATATCCGAGCCGACTGGTTCGTGTATGACAGATCGGGCAAGAAGTTTTTTTGCTGAGAGCTGTGCGCATCCAAAGAAACTGGCAAAGCAAATCGTGGTCACGAAACCCTCGTCCAACTCTGTCTCTCGCTTTGCTTCGGGTATTGACCGTGATTCTTTACCCGACATGAGCCTTTCTTTCGGTAATATCGTGCGCAACCGCAGAGGCCTGATTCTCTCGAGATCGCTTATCCTCATGGTGGCGATCATCGTTTTTACCCAGATGATCAATACGGTTTTCTTCGCTAGCGAGTTGCGCGGCGCGGCGCAGATTGCGGATAGTTTGCTCACCTTGCGCTTCACTGTCGTCGTCGCCGTTCCCTTTGTTCTTTACATGGTTTTCCTGCAGGCGAGAGCCGATCTTGCTGTGGAATACTTCAGGAAGCTCTCCAGAACAGATCCGCTGACGGGTCTCTTCAATCGCCGCGCCTTCATCGACCTGTTGCAGGAAGGAAGAGTAACGCGAGAGGGTTTGGGAGACAGCGCAAGCCTGATGGTGCTCGATATCGATCACTTCAAGCGCGTCAACGACACCTATGGCCACGAGGCTGGCGACGCGGTGCTGATCCAGATGGCTGATTTGTTTCGTGAGAATCTGCGCCCGGACGACATTATTGGACGTCTTGGAGGCGAGGAATTTGCCATCGCTCTTAATCGCAGCAGCGCGAGAGAATGTTGGCATGTCGCCCAGCGTTTGCGCCACGAAGTCGAGCGGCATGTTTTCCGACACGAAGACATCGAAATGAAGCTGACAGTCAGCATCGGAGCAACGCATGTCGGCAAGGACGGGGACCTCAACGACGCGATGCAGGAAGCTGATATGCTCGCCTACAAATCGAAACGCGAAGGTCGCAACCGTATCAGCTATGGTCCGGACAGGAAGGCGATGCCGTTCGCCGTTTGACCGTATTTCCGCCTCTGTGGCGTTCTCGATTGACAGCCGGTCGCCCAGCGCAATAATGATAAATAACGAATGGTCCCGAAAGGCATAGCCGGAAGGGATCAAGAGGGAATGCGACGGGCGGACCCAAACAGGGCGCTTTAATCGCAGCCGACCCCGCGACTGTAGAGCGGACAGGCGATCCCGGCCGTTTGTGTGATGCGCGGTGCGCTTTTTACGAACGGGAAGCCACTGAAGTGGCGGCGCCATAAACCGACGGACGCCTCTAATCGTCTGCGAATCGTCCGTTTGGCGCCGCCGAATTCGGGAAGGCGAGGGTGAGCCTGGCAGCTAATCGCTGCCGATCCGTGAGCCAGGAGACCTGCCATTCGTGACGGGCAATGCGCCCGCAAATTGGGAATACGAGCCAGTCACGGAGGTTGCAATGGCTAACAGAACGATCAAGTCGCACACAATTGGTGCAGCGGGACAGCGCATCACGATAGCCGTAACGGCTTTGATTGTAGGCGCATTTTTCATTTTTGGAGCGGGCTTCGCCAATTCGGCGGTCCTGCACGACACAGCTCACGACGCTCGCCACGCATACGGCTTTCCTTGCCACTAAGGAGAAGCTGAAATGATGGTTCGTTATCTTCTTGCCGCCTTGGTGGCAGGACTGATCGCTGGCGTTTTCATGAGCGTCGCTCAGGAAATCAAGGTCACGCCGCTTATCCTGCATGCCGAAGAATTCGAGAATGTCGGCGGGGATCGTGTCGAGCAAAGTCTGGCGCCAAGCGAGTCTTTGATTATGTCTCTCACAGACTTTTTGAGTCCCGTGACCATGGCCTATGCTCACGAGGGAGAAGAAGGCGGCGCCCTTTTTGGCCTCGATCGGCTTTGGGGAACGATACTTGCAAATCTCGTTGTGGGAGCGGGATACGGCTTGATTCTGTTGGCCGCTGTCTTGTTGACGGGAATCCCCATAACAGCGAAGACAGGCGTCTTGTGGGGCGCTGCAGGGTGGCTCACATTCCAGTTTCTCCCGGCGCTCGGGCTTCCGCCTGAACTTCCCGGCTTTCCCGCCGCGGACCTCGCCGATCGTCAGGTCTGGTGGGTGGCCACTGTGATCCTGTCGGCGACCGGATTGTACTTGCTGGTCGTGCGATCCGAAATATGGGCCAAGATCGCGGGCGTCGTGGTGCTCGCCTTGCCGCATGTCTACGGCGCTCCCCAGCCAGAGATCATTACCAGCGACGTGCCGGCTTTGCTCGCCGCCGAGTTCGCCGTGGCGACGCTTGCAACGACTGCGTTTTTCTGGGTCGTTCTGGGTCTGCTTATGGGGGCGGCCATGGACAGGCTGGAAGAAGGAGCGTGACCAAGGGTCCAGGGTCGGTTTTGGTCCTCGGCGGCGCCCGATCAGGCAAGTCGCGCTTTGCCGAGAGGCTGGTGGACGAGTCTAGACTTGGCGCTGTCTATGTCGCGACGGCGCGCCTTGGGTATGACGAAGAGATGGCGGCGCGCATCGGCCATCACCGCGCGCGTCGGGGCCAGGACTGGACGACGCTGGAAGAGCCATTGCAGCTGGCGGAACTGCTTGTTCGAGAAGCGGCCGCAGACAAGGCGATCCTCGTGGACTGCCTGACGCTCTGGATCACAAATCTGATGCTGGAAGAGTGGGACGTCGAGGCGCGATGTGAAGACTTGGCGGAGCGCGTGAGAAGCTTGCCGGGCCACATCATCCTGGTTTCCAACGAAGTCGGCATGGGCATCGTGCCTGAAAACCGCATGGCACGGGAGTTCCGGGATCATGCCGGGCGGCTGCACCAAATACTGGGAGAGCTGGTTGATGAGGTTTATCTCGTCGCTGCCGGGCTTCCCATGAAACTGAAAGGTTAAGCGCTATGCAAGGCGAAAAAATTCCCGCGACAGTGATTACAGGTTTTCTGGGCGCGGGAAAGACAACGATGATCCGCAATATGCTGACCGCCGCCAATGGCCGAAGGATTGCGCTGATCATCAACGAGTTCGGCGACCTCGGAGTTGACGGCGAGGTGCTGAAAGGGTGCGGCGTCGAGAATTGCAGTGACGATGACATCGTGGAACTGAACAATGGCTGCATCTGCTGCACGGTCGCCGATGATTTCATCCCCGCCATGGAAAAGCTGCTCGAACGCGAGGAAAGGCCGGATCACATCGTTATCGAGACTTCGGGTCTCGCGCTGCCTCAGCCTCTGGTCGCTGCATTCAACTGGCCTGGCATCAAGACGCGGGTCACCGTCGACGGCGTTGTGACCGTTGTCGACAGCGCGGCGGTGTCGGCAGGCCGGTTTGCGGACGACCACGACCGTGTGGACGCGCAGCGACAAGCCGATGAATCGCTTGATCACGAGAGCCCGCTGGAGGAACTTTTCGAAGACCAGTTGACTGCTGCGGATCTGATAGTGCTCAACAAGGCTGACCTCCTGGACGAAACCGGCTTAGAGGCGGTGCGCGTCGAAGTCGCAGGGCGCGCCAGCCGCAAGACGGCGATGATCGTATCGCGCAACGGAGAAGTCGCAAACGATGTGCTGCTCGGTCTCGGTTCGGCGACCGAGGACGAGATATCCAAGCGCAAATCGCACCATGAAATCGAGCATGAGAATGGTGGAGACCACGATCACGACCATGATGAATTCGAAAGCTTCGTGGTCGAGTTTGGCGAACTGCCGGATCCCGATGGATTTGCGCGCATGCTCGAGTCCATTATCTCTGATCACGACATTCTTCGGGTCAAAGGCTTTGTCTCGGTGCCGGGCAAGGCCATGCGACAGGTCATCCAATGTGTCGGCGCGCGTATGGACCGGTACTACGATCGCCCGTGGAAGCCAGGTGAGGCGACAAACTCTCGTCTCGTTGTGATTGGACTGCACGACATGGATCGAACTGTAATATCTGATGCGATCGCACGCGCGGCAGGAACAGCAGCGCAGGCTTAGACATGCACCTTCTGGTCGCGCAGAAAGGATCGATAGCGGATGGCGAGGAGGCGATTGATCTCGCCCAGTCGCCGGCCGACATGATCGTTCTGTCCGCAGCCGATACCGAACTGGCCAGCCTCGCCGAAGCGCGAAAAATGCGTGGTGAAGATGCGCCGCGACTTCGCCTTGCAAGTCTGATGCAGCTCAGGCATCCGATGTCGGTTGACACGTATCTGGAAAAGACTGCCGGCCAGGCGCGGCTTGTTGTTGTGCGTGCACTCGGCGGCGCTAGTTATTTTTCCTACGCGCTGCAGTCCCTTCATGCGCTGTGTTTCGAACGCGGCATTGCGCTGGCGGTGCTTCCAGGCGACGACAAGCCGGATCCCGGCCTGCTGGACTATGGAACTGTGCCTCGAGCAGATTCAGAGGCTCTCTGGTCCTATCTAGTCGAGGGCGGGATCGAGAACGCCGGCCGCTTTCTGGATTTCGCCAAAACTCTACTGAC
Organism: Hoeflea sp. CAU 1731; assembly: GCF_039888615.1. Classification (NCBI taxonomy): domain Bacteria; kingdom Pseudomonadati; phylum Pseudomonadota; class Alphaproteobacteria; order Hyphomicrobiales; family Rhizobiaceae; genus Hoeflea; species Hoeflea sp. CAU 1731. The sequence goes on from NZ_JBDQQS010000004.1 coordinate 108,820, forward strand.
TGGCGACGACAAGCCGGGACCTGCGGTTCCACTGCTGAAAGCCGGTCTGTGGTGGCCGGGGCGAGACATTCGCCATGTCGACGACATCATCGAGACCGGATCGGAAAAGGCTGTTGCGGCGATATGCTTTTACCGGGCGCTCGTGCAAGGGGGGCAGACGAAGCCCGTCGAAGCTCTGATCGAGGCGCTGCAGGAACGAGGCCTGCAGCCTATGCCGGTTTATGTCGGCAGCCTCAAGGATCCTGTTTGCGCGGCGACGGTCAGCGCTCTTTTCGAAACGGCGCCGCCTGACATTGTCATCAACGCCACGGGTTTCGCCGTCTCTTCACCGGGCGGCGCCCGGCGCTCGACTGTGCTGGAATCCACCGGCGCACCAGTTCTTCAGGTGATCCTGTCCGGATCGACAGTCGAGAGTTGGCAAGACTCTGCGCAGGGGCTTACGGCGCGTGATCTGGCGATGAATGTGGCGCTGCCCGAGGTCGATGGCCGGATACTGTCCCGCGCCATTTCTTTCAAATCGGCCGGTATATGGGACGAGGCGGTCGAGACCAATATCGTCACGCACGAACCGGTTGCCGACCGCGTCGCATTTGTGGCTCGTCTTGCTGCCAATTGGGCGCAACTCCGCCGCAAGCAGCCGAAGGACCGCCGTGTTGCGCTCGTTCTCGCCAATTACCCCAACAGGGACGGCCGGCTCGGCAACGGCGTCGGTCTCGATACCCCGGCCGGAACGGTCGAAGTTCTGAATGCCATGCGACAGGCGGGCTACAACGTTGACGCGGTTCCCGCCGACGGCAACGCGCTGATGAACCTGCTTATGGCAGGGCCCACTAATGCGGCGGTCGACGCGCGCGAAATCCGCGAGATGCTGTCCCTGGAGGACTATCTTCGGTTCTTTGATGCGCTGCCGTACAAGATCCGGGGGGAAGTTATCGACCGCTGGGGCGGTCCAGAGGACGATCCCTTCTATTGCGAAGGCAGTTTCGCTCTCCCGCTGATGCGCCTCGGCGAGACCGTGATCGGCGTCCAGCCGGCGCGCGGATACAATATCGATCCGAAAGAGACTTATCATTCACCGGATCTTGTTCCTCCGCACGGCTATATCGCTTTCTACGCCTGGCTGCGCGAGAATTTTGAAGCGGATGTCATCGCGCATATGGGCAAGCACGGTAATCTTGAATGGTTGCCTGGAAAGGCGCTGGCGTTGTCCGCCGAGTGCTGGCCGGATGCGTTGCTTGGCCCAATGCCGCATGTCTATCCCTTTATTGTCAATGATCCCGGCGAAGGGACACAGGCGAAGCGGCGCACGGCCGCCGTTATCATTGATCACCTGACGCCGCCGCTTACACGCGCCGAGTCCTATGGCGCGCTGAAGGATCTGGAGGCTCTTGTCGACGAGTATTACGAGGCTTCCGGCAGCGATCCGCGTCGCCTGAAGCTTCTGAAATCCCGTATTCTCAATCTTGTCCGCGATATCGGTCTTGATTTGGACGTAGGAATCTCGGGTGGCGACAGTGACGACACAGCGCTCGAAAAGCTGGACGCCTATCTTTGCGATCTCAAAGAAATGCAGATCAGGGATGGTCTGCATATATTCGGCAAATCTCCGGTAGGACGGCTGCTTGATGATCTCGTCACCGCTCTTGTGCGCGTTCCAAGAGGCGCGGGAGAAGGCGCCGACGCAAGCCTCCAGCGGGCGATTGCAGAAGATCTGGCTCTCGACTTCGACCCGCTCGATTGTCCGATGGGCGCGCCTTGGGAAGGGCTGCGCCCGAACGTTCTGGCACAACATTCCGACGAAGCCTGGCGTACGCATGGCGACACTGTGGAGCGGATCGAACTGCTAGCGAGCCACCTCGTTTCCGGTTCCCAGCCCTGTCCTTCGGAGTGGGTCGCCACGGAGGCGGTGCTGCGTGGCGTCAAAGATGTTGTGGAGCCTTCGGTGCGCGCTTGCGGAGCTGCGGAGATACAAGGTTTTTTAAGGGCGCTGTCGGGCTGTTTCGTCGATCCGGGTCCATCCGGCGCGCCGACGCGCGGCAAACCGGAAGTATTGCCCACAGGTCGCAATTTCTATTCTGTGGACAGCCGAAGCGTGCCGACGGAAACCGCCTGGGAACTTGGTCGCAAATCAGCCGAAATGCTGATAACGCGCTATACACAGGACAATGGAGAATGGCCGACATCCTTCGGTCTCACCGCCTGGGGCACGTCGAACATGCGCACCGGTGGCGACGACATCGCCCAGGCCCTGGCGCTGATTGGCGTCAAGCCGGTCTGGGACAGCGCTTCGCGCCGCGTGACCGGATACGAGATCATGCCGATCGCCAAACTTGGCCGACCGCGCGTTGATGTGACCTTGCGCATCTCCGGCTTCTTTCGCGACGCCTTCCCGGATCAGATTGCACTGTTCGACAAGGCGATCCGCGCCGTAAGCGCGCTCGATGAAGATCCCGGCGACAACCCGGTCGCCGCGCGCATGATGGCGGAGCGGGTATCTCTGGAACAGGCAGGAGTAAGTCCGGATGAAGCGCTTCGGAAATCCGGCTTCCGCGTCTTCGGCTCGAAACCCGGCGCCTACGGCGCTGGACTGCAGGCGTTGATCGACGAAAGAGGTTGGCAGTCTGACGAAGATCTCGCCGAAGCTTACAAAGTCTGGGGCAGCTACGCCTACGGCGCCGGCGTTGAAGGCGAGGGGGATCGAAAGGCGCTCGACCGCCGGCTGGGCACAATCGAGGCCGTCATTCAGAACCAGGACAATCGCGAACACGACCTGCTCGACAGCGACGACTATTACCAGTTCGAGGGCGGCATGACGGCGGCCGTGAAGTCTGTTACAGGCGCGCGTCCGACGGTCTATCACAACGACCATTCCCGCCCGGAACGACCCGTGATCCGAACGCTGGAAGACGAGATCGGTCGCGTGGTGCGCGCCCGTGTCGTCAACCCGAAATGGATCGCGGGGGTCATGCGGCACGGCTACAAGGGCGCATTCGAGATCGCGGCGACGGTCGACTACATGTTCGCCTTTGCAGCGACCACAGGAGCGGTCCGTGACCATCATTTCGATGCGGTCTACGACGCCTTTGTTTCGGACAAGGCTGTGCGCGACTTCATTGAGATAAACAATAGCGCCGCTTTCCGTGAGATGACGGACAGATTGCTGGAGGCGATAGAACGCAAGCTCTGGACACCGCGGTCGAACTCGGCACAATTCGCACTGGAGGAAATCACCGGCATGAAAAAACGAGAAAACGCCCATGGCTGACAAATCGGACAAGCTGAAAGCGATGACTGAGGAAGAACTCGACGCCCGTCACGCCGAAAAGATGCGGAAGAAAAAGGCCGCCCGGGACAAGATAATCGCCACCAAGACCGTGAAGAAAGGTCTGACGATCGTTCACACGGGCAAGGGCAAGGGCAAATCCACGGCCGCCTTCGGCATGGTGTTTCGCGCGATCGGCAACGGCATGAAGGTGGGCGTCGTGCAATTCGTGAAGGGCAAATGGGGGACCGGCGAGCGCAAGGTTCTGGAAGCCTTTCCCGACCAGGTGACGCTTGCGACCATGGGCGAGGGCTTCACCTGGGAAACCCAGGATCGGCAGCGTGACATCGCGGCGGCGCGCCAGGCTTGGGAAAAGGCGAAGCAGATGATTCTGGATAGCGAGCACGATATGGTGTTGTGCGACGAATTGAACATCGTGCTGCGCTATGACTATTTGCCGCTCGAAGAAGTGCTGGACGTTCTCAGCCTGAAGCCGCCGATGAAGCATGTGATCATCACCGGTCGCAACGCGAAGGATGAACTCATCGATTTTGCCGATCTTGTAACCGAAATGGAGGTGATCAAGCATCCGTTCCGTTCTGGAGTGAAGGCGCAAGTCGGCATCGAATTCTGATCAGCTGTGACGGCTTCTCCGTGTCGTGTATGGGGCGGTGAACTCCGCCTTTATGTTTGACGCAATAGTTCGTACAGCCTACAAGGGTCGACAGCGTGTGACGGCGTCCGATGCGATCGGGCTGCGAGAAATTCCGGTGAGGCCGACCCATATCGGGGGTCAATTCCGGAGCTGTCCAGACCGGTGCGGCGGCATTCACCGCCGGGCGTTTCGTGCACGAACCAACGCCGCCTGGAGACCTTCGATGACACGCACATTAGCCGCAGCATTTTTACTTGCATCGCCAGTGCCCGCCTTCGCCCATATGGGACATCTGGGCGAGGTCGCCGGGCATTCGCACTGGATCGGCCTTGCAGCGGCTCTGGGCGCCGCCGCCATCGCGGCCCTTGCACACAAGGCTGGCAAGAAAAAGAAGTCTGAAAACGAATCCGACGCGGAAGCCGAAGCAGACGGCGCGGAAGAGGCCGCGGCATGAAACAGGAAAAAATCGGCATCATGGTCTGCGGCCACGGCAGTCGCAACCAGAATGCTGCGCGTGAATTCGCCAAGGTCGCCGAGGGATTGAAGGCGCGCTATGAAGGCACGCCGGTAGAATATGGCTATCTCGAATTCTGCAATCCGGTAATTCATTCGGGTCTTGATCGCCTGCGAGAGCAGGGCGTCACGCGTGTCCTGGCCGTGCCAGGCATGTTGTTCGCAGCCGGTCACGCCAAGAACGACATTCCATCGGTGCTCAACACCTATCAGGCGGCGCATCGCGACATCCAGATCGATTACGGCCGCGAACTCGGCGTTGATCTGAGGATGATCCGGGCCGCCGGCGAACGCATCCGGGAGGCGATCGAGGCTGCCGACGAAGAGAAGGAAACTATCCCACTTCACGAGACGCTGCTGATGGTCGTCGGTCGCGGCGCTTCCGATCCCGACGCCAACTCCAACGTTGCGAAAGTCATGCGGATGTTGTGGGAAGGCATGGGCTTCGGTTGGGGCGAAACCTGCTATTCCGGCGTGACCTTTCCCTTGGTGGAGCCCGGGCTGCGGCATGCCGTGAAGCTCGGTTACCGGCGTATTGTCGTGTTTCCCTATTTCCTATTCACCGGCGTTCTCGTGAAGCGGATCTACAGCTTCACCGATATTGTCGCCGCGGATCATCCGGAGATCGATTTCGTCAAGGCGGACTATCTCAACGATCATCACCTTGTCCTTGATACGTTCGAGGATCGTGTCGAGGAAACACGGGCAGGGCAGGCGGTGATGAACTGCCAGATGTGCAAATATCGCGAACAGGTTCTCGGTTTCGAGGCGGAGGTGGGGGCCGCGCAGGAAAGCCATCACCATCACGTCGAGGGAATCGGCGGCGGACTTGAGAACTGTCCCTGTGAGGGCGACTGCGATGCGTCGTGCCGTGACGAAGACTTCTGCCGCAAGCATGGCCTTCCCTTCACGCCGCTGCACAATCATGACCATGACCATGACCATGACCATGACCATGACCATGACCATGACCATGCCCACGCGCATGATCATGACCACGGTCACGGACATCATGATCACCACCACCATCCCTATCCCCATGCGGATCATCCGCATGGACCGAAGTCGATGGAGCGGGGCAAGTAATAGTGGAGGCCGCGATGGACTACATCCGCGATCCACAGGAAATCTATCGCGAAAGCTTCGCCACGATCCGTCGCGAGGCGGATTTGTTAAGATTTCCCGGGGTGTTGGGCGAGATTGCTGTGAGAGTGATTCACGCCTGCGGCATGGTCGATATCGTCGATGACATGGTTATGTCGCCTGACGCCGCTGAAGCGGGTCGCGCGGCGCTCGACAACGGTTGCGCAATCATCTGCGATGTCGAAATGGTCCGACACGGTATCATGCGTCGATTGCTGCCCAACGAAACAGAATTGCTCTGCAATGTCGGATCGGCAGCGGCGACGCAACTGGCTTCCGATCAGGGCACGACCCGATCCGCCGCGGCAATCGAAACGCTGAGCGACCGATTGCCGGACAGCATCGTCGCCATCGGAAATGCGCCGACGGCCCTCTTTCATCTGCTTGAGTTGCTGGATCGCGGTTTGTCGCCGCCAGCGCTCATCATCGCAACGCCGGTCGGGTTCGTCGGCGCAGCGGAATCCAAGGAATCTCTGATTGCTAACGCAGGCGCTGTACCCCACGTGGTCGTCAGAGGGAGGCGAGGCGGCAGCGCCATGGCCTCCAGTATCGTCAATGCTGTCGCCGGAGGGCTGAAGACTTGAACATGAAACAGCCATTGAAGCCGTGGTTGACCATCGTGGGGATTGGCGACGACGGTATCGCAACGCTGACCCCGCAGGCCATCGAACTGGTCAAGCAAACCGAGACGCTTGTGGCTCCGGAACGCGTGCTTGAGAATCTTGATCTTGCGGCGCTGGGACTGACCGAAGCCGAGATCGTTCCTTGGACCATGGGCGTTGGTCCGACGCTGAAGTTTCTCGAAGAGCGTCGCGGCCGCCCGGTCACTATCCTTGCAACGGGAGACCCGATGCATTTCGGAATCGGCGCAACGATGCGGCGCAAGCTGGCGCCCGAGGAAATGCAGGTCATCCCTTCGCCGTCCGGCTTCTCGCTGGCTGCGGCAAGGCTTGGCTGGTCGCTTTCCGACGCCGCCTGCATTTCCTTGCACGGACGCGCCGTGGTTGGCGTCCATCCCCATATCCTGCCGGAAAACCGCATCGTGTCGCTGACCTCCGTTGCGCGCACGATCCATGAAGTGGCGGATATTCTGGTTGCTCGCGGCTATGGCCGTTCGGTGATGACCGTGCTGGAACATATGGGCGGCAATCGCGAGCGGACAGTAAAAATCACGGCGGAGGAGGTCGGCCCGTACCATCCGGACAATCCGAAATTCGCCGATTTCAATGTGCTCGGCGTCGAATGCGTCGCCGGCGAAGACGCTGCCCTTTACTCGGCTGTGCCTGGTCTGCCCGACGAGGCCTTCTTCCATGACGGGCAACTAACAAAATCGGAAGTGCGGGCAGCGACCCTTGCTGCGCTGAAGCCGTGTCCTCTTGCCTTGCTCTGGGACGTCGGCGCCGGTTGCGGGTCGATTGCCATCGAGTGGATGCGCGCGGCACGCGGGGCAAAGGCGTTCGCTGTCGAGGCGAAGCGCGAGCGCGTTCGCATGATCGCTGACAACGCCGCGGCTCTTGGAACACCACGGATCAAGGTGTTTACCGGTGAAGCACCGGCCGCACTGCAGGATCTGGACCGGCCGGACGCGGTCTTTATCGGTGGCGGAGTCACGGACGAAGGCGTGTTTGAAACCTGCTGGGAAGCCCTGAAGCCGGGCGGCCGGCTCGTCGCTAACGTGGTTACGATCGAGGGTGAAACCCGTCTTGCGCACCTGCATGGGGACCATGGCGGGACCATGCGAAGGATCGCAGTATCGCGCCTTGAAAAGGTCGGCGGATTTTCAGGCTGGAAACCGCTGATGCCGGTCACTCAATGGGCCGTCGACAAGCCGTTGGAGAGCGAATGACGGGCACACTTTACGGTCTCGGCATTGGTCCGGGCGATCCGGAGCTTCTGACGCTCAAGGCGCATCGCGTCCTGGGCGCGGCTCCGGTCGTTGCCTATCCACAACCCGATACGGGACCAAGTTTAGCGCGAAGCATCGTCAGTGAATACATTCGGGAAGACCGGATGGAGTATCCGATCATCGTGCCGATGCGCACGGAGCGATTTCCCGCAAAAGCCGTCTATGACGAAGCAGCGCGCGACCTGTCCGTCTATCTGGATGAGGGAAGGGATGTCGCGGTCCTGTGCGAAGGCGATCCGTTTTTCTATGGCTCCTTCATGTATCTGTATGAGCGGCTGGCGCAACGCTATCCCTGCGAGGTGGTGCCGGGGGTGTCGTCCATGATGGCGGGAGCGGCCGCACTCGGTCGGCCGCTTGCGGCGCGCAACGATATCCTGACTGTAGTGCCAGGCACCCTTTCCGACGAAGAGATCGCCACGCGCCTGACCATGTCCGACGCAGTTGTCATTATTAAAATCGGTAGACATTTCAATCGTATAAAGAGCTTGCTTGAGGGGCTAAATCTGGTGGATCGCGCCGGTTATCTGGAACGTATTTCGCTCGGTGAGCAGCGTATTCTGCCGCTCTCCGACATGAATGCGGATGCCCCCTATTTTTCGATGATCCTCATCTACAAGGGCGCGGAAGACTGGGTCGCCTCGTGGCCGATAGCCGGCAGGGAGCACGCAGATGCCCGCTGAAGTACCACCAGCGATCATCCTGTTGAACGAGACAAGCATCGGGTCCGCCCGCATGCTTGCGGAGGAATTTGGTGGAGATTTGCACGGACCAGCGAGCCGTGTGGCCGATGCGGATGTGCGCTTCGATGACGCTGCAAAGCATATAAGGGATCTCTTCGAGGCCGGCCGGCCAATCGTCGCCTTCATGGCGTCGGGGGCGCTGATCCGCATCCTCGCGCCTGTTCTTTCGGACAAGTACAGCGATCCGCCTGTTGTCAGCCTCTCCGAGGACGGGCGCATTGTGGTTCCCCTGCTTGGCGGCCATCATGGAGCGAACGATCTGGCGAGGCGGGCGGCTACAATTCTTGATGGTCATGAGGCCGTGACGACTGCGGGAGACCTCAGATTTGGCGTCGCGCTCGACGCGCCGCCAGTAGGGTATCGTCTGGTCAATCCGGAGAAGGCCAGAGACGTCATGGCCGAGCTTGTGGCTGGTCGATCCGCCAGGCTGACCGGCAAGGCGGAATGGCTGGCGCAATCGAAAATACCTTTCGAGGATGATGCGGCTGTTCGGTTGACTGTCAGCGACACGATCATCGAACCGGAAGCGCTGGAACTCGTCTACGCGCCAGCGACCCTTTGCGTTGGCGTTGGCTGCGAGCGCGGCGCGGAGGCCGCGGAAGTGATTGCGCTGGTCGAGCGACAGCTCGCTGAAAGCAACTTGTCCCCCGCGGCCGTATCAGGCCTCTACTCGATCGACCTCAAGGCCGATGAGGCGGCGATTCATGCTGCAGCACGGCATTTCAATGCGCCAGCTCGGTTTTTTACGGCGGTGGAACTGGAGGCGGAAGCCGGTCGGCTCGAGAATCCGTCCGAAATCGTGTTCCGGGAAGTCGGGTGCCATGGCGTGGCGGAAGGCGCGGCATTGGCGGCTGCCGGCCCTGAGGCCGAGTTCATTGCGCCGAAAGTCAAATCGCAGCGAACGACATGCGCGATCGCCCGTTCGCCGCAACCAGTCTCGCCAGCAATGCGTGGTCGCGCGCGCGGCCGGTTATTCGTCGTTGGCATCGGGCCCGGCTCCGCAGAATGGCGCTCGCCGGAAGTCTCGCGAATGATTGGGCAGTCCAGCGATCTTGTCGGCTATTCGCTCTATCTCGATCTGCTCGGCCGGCTTGCCGAGGGAAAGCAACGTCACGATTTCGATCTCGGCAAGGAAGAGGCGCGGGTGCGCCATGCGATGGAATTGGCCGGCACGGGAAACTTGGTCTCTCTTGTGTGTTCGGGGGATGCGGGCATCTATGCAATGGCGACGCTAGTGTTCGAACTCCTGGATACGGGCGTGGAGTTGAGCGATGCAGCGCGACGCATCGCGGTCGAGGTCTCGCCGGGCATTTCTGCGCTTCAGGCGGCCGCCGCCCGTATGGGCGCGCCCTTGGGTCATGATTTCTGCACGATCTCGCTGTCAGACCTGCTCACTCCCTGGGAATCGATCAAACGGCGCGTCATGGCCGCGGGCGAGGCCGATTTCGTGATCGCCTTCTACAATCCCGTCTCCAAGCGCCGCCGAACGCAACTCGCCTGGGCGCGGGACGAATTGCTCAAGACCCGTCCCGCCGACACGCCGGTGGTGCTGGCTACCAATCTCGGACGTAGTGGTGAAACGGTGCGTGTCGTACCGCTGGCTGAACTTGATGTCGATGATGTCGATATGCTGACCGTCGTTATCGTCGGCTCCTCGATGAGCCGCACGGTCAAGACGGGCGACGGTCGCTCGTGGGTCTACACGCCGCGCGGCTATGCGGCGAAATCCGACAGCATCCTCAAGCCGAAAGCAACTGCGTCATGACCGTCTACTTCATAGGAGCGGGTCCGGGGGCGCCGGATCTCATTACCGTTCGCGGCCTGCGACTTGTCGAGCGCTGCCCGGTCTGTCTCTACGCCGGTTCCCTGGTTCCGGCAGAGATCGTCGCGGCGGCTCCTCCGGAAGCGCGGGTCATGGATACGGCGCCGATGCATCTTGACCAGATCATCGACGAGATGACGCAAGCCCACGCGCAAGGCCAGGACGTCGCTCGCGTGCATTCCGGAGATCCCTCCATCTACGGAGCGATTGCCGAGCAGATGCGTCGTCTCGATAACCTTGATATCGATTATGAGGTCGTGCCGGGCGTTCCGGCTTTCGCCGGCGTTGCGGCAAAATTGAAAACCGAGCTGACCCTTCCAGAAATCGCCCAGACGGTAATCCTCACGCGCACTGGCATGAAGGCCTCCTCCATGCCGGAAAGAGAGACCCTGGAAATCCTCGGCCAGTCTGGCGCGACGTTGGCGATCCATCTGTCCATCCGCAACATGGATTATGTCCGCGAAGCGCTGGCGCCGCATTATGGCGAGGATTGCCCAGTGGTGGTCGCCTATCGGGCGACGTGGCCTGACGAAATGTACATCCGCACCACGCTCGCGGAGATGAAGGCGCAGGTGCGAAAGGCGAAACTCACGCGCACGGCGTTGATCATGGTGGGCCCGGTTCTGGGCAAGGCGCAGTTCCGCGATTCGTCACTATACGATCATTCGTTCAGCCATGTTTTGCGAAACGCCGGCAAGAAGAAGCAGAAGGCCTAGCCGATGGCCGCAAGCAACGCGTCTACCGTTGCGAATGTCGCTCCAGGCGGCGGAGCGGGGCGCGCAATCATAATGACGGGAATTCCGAGTTCCCGCGCAGCTTGGATCTTTTCGTACGAACCGCCGCCTGAGTTCCGTGAAACGACGCACGTCACTGATCGCGACCTGAAGAGGTCGATCTCATCCGCGACTGTCTCGCCGGGTCGTCTGATGACCAACTCGCAAGAGGCAAGCGGCGGAGTTTGCCCCGGTCGATCCACCATTCGCACGATGAAATGCGCGTCGGTCCGCTCTGCGAATGCGCTGATGTGCTGGCTGCCTAACGCCAGGAAAGCGCAGGCGCCTTCAGGGACCGCTAAAGCGGCCTCGTTAAGCCCGCCGACTTCGGTCCAGCGATCGCCAGTCCGCCGCTTCCAGGCGGGACGCAGTAGCGTAAGTAGAGGTGTCCCGATACGGCCGGCGGCTTCTGCTGCGTGCAGCGACATGGATGCGGCAAACGGATGCGTTGCATCGATCAGTATGTCTATGCCTTCCGCTCGGAGAAACGTCTCCAAACCTTCGACCCCGCCGAAGCCGCCGATGCGCCATTCGCCGGCGCCGGTCACCGGCTGCATAGTACGCCCGGCCAATGACGAGATAACCCGCAACCCCCCTCTTTGGCAAAGCCGCTCGGCCAGGTCGGACGCCTCGCGCGTTCCAGCCAGAATCAAAATCGTTCTAGGGCGTCCGGGCAAGGATTTTTCCTTCCCGATCGACAATGATCACATCAACATCAACGGATGCGTAGCGCAGGGTCGCAAGCGCGGTGTCACGAGCCTTCCCGGCTATTGGCGCGGCAAGTTTGATTTTTCTTTGATGAGCGATTTCAGGGGCTTGTTTGGCAGCGTTGGCGTTCTGAATCCTGTCCTTCAGACTTCGAATCAATTCGGCGTTGATGGCGAATTCCGGCAGGAACTGGATATCGACCTGACTGCGGTTCGAATGCGGGTCGAGCGCCGCCTTGCCGGCGACTTTTGCGAATGCACCCGTTGCCCGGCCGCGTTTGACAGGAAGGCCATTACCGACGCTATTGTTATTGTCCGCCAATGCGCGTTTCATATTGGCGTTATAGGTTACGTTGCTATGGTGGGAAAGGTGCAGGTAGACGGAGACGGCAATGGATGAATGGCTGCCGCATCTTCCCGTTATGGAAGCGGGATCCGTCTGGCTGGCCGGCGCAGGCCCTGGTGATCCGGGTTTGCTGACGATGCATGCAGTCAACGCTATCCGGCAGGCTGACGTCATTGTCTATGACGCTCTCGTCAATGCCGATTGTCTCAAGCTCGCGCGTTCCGACGCAACCCTGGAATATGCAGGCAAGCGCGGCGGCAAGCCGTCTGCCAAACAGGCTGACATTTCGCTGCGTCTGGCGGAGCTAGCCGGGCAGGGCAAGAAGGTGCTCCGTCTCAAGGGCGGTGATCCTTTTGTGTTCGGGCGCGGCGGAGAGGAAGTATTGACGCTCGTCAGACACGATATTCCGTTTCGCATCATTCCGGGCGTCACGGCCGGGATTGGTGGTCTGGCCTATGCGGGCATTCCGGTGACGCATCGCGACGTCAATCACGCCGTGACTTTCCTGACAGGACATGATTCCAGCGGCGTCGTTCCGGACAGGATCGACTGGGAAAGCGTCGCCAAAGGTTCTCCTGTCATCGTCATGTACATGGCCATGAAACATATCGGCCCGATCGCAAGCCGCCTGATAGCGGCAGGCCGCTCCAGGGATGAGAAGGTCGCTGTTGTCTGCAATGCGACGACCGCGCAGCAACAGGTCGTTGAAACCACGCTGGCGCAGGCGGAAGAAGACATTGCGCTCGCCGGACTTTCGCCGCCTGCCGTCGTCGTGGTCGGCGCAGTTGTCGGCTTCCGCGACGTGATGAAGTGGCTGGGTAAAGGCGCGACCTGATGGCCGGGCTTCTTATCGCCGCCCCCATGTCAGGTTCCGGCAAGACGACGTTTACGCTTGGTTTGCTCCGGGCCTTGAAACGCGATGGCGTTTCAATTGCACCCGGCAAGGCCGGTCCGGATTACATCGATCCCGCGTTCCATGCGGCGGCCAGCGGCGTGCCATGCCTCAACTACGATCCATGGGCAATGCGTCGCGACTTGCTGGAGGCGCAGGCAGGCGCGGCGGTCGCCAAGGGCAGATTGCTCGTCATCGAAGCAATGATGGGGCTTTTCGACGGAGCCGCCGACGGTAGCGGCTCGGCCGGCGATCTTGCCGCAATACTGCGTCTGCCGGTCGTCTTCGTGGTCGATTGCGGTCGAATGTCTCATTCGATCGCGGCGCTTGTCGACGGTTTTGCACAACATCGCGCCGAGGTGATGATAGGCGGCGTGATTCTCAACAATGTCGCAAGTCCCAGGCACGAAGCGATGCTGAGACAGGCGCTCGAAGCCAACGGCATGGATGTATTCGGAGTTATACCGCGGGATGCAAGGCTCGAACTGCCTGAAAGGCATCTTGGTCTGGTGCAGGCCGGCGAACATGCTTCGCTCGAAATGTTCATCGAGCATGCGGCTGACTTGGTCCACGCGAATTGCGACCTGAAAGCACTGCGCGCTGCGAGCGGAAGTCTCGGCGCGTCGCCGTCGGAAACGGCGACCGACCGCCTGCCGCCGCCAGGCCAGCGCGTCGCCATTGCGCGCGATGAGGCCTTTGCCTTTACCTATGCTCATATTCTTGACGGATGGCGCCGACAGGGCGCCGAAATCGTGTTCTTTTCTCCGCTCGCCGACGAGGCCCCGGATGAAGCCGCCGACGCGATTTATTTTCCGGGTGGCTATCCGGAACTGCACGCGGGACAACTCGCCGCCGCCGGCCGGTTTCGTGAAGGCGTCCGCCGGGCCGCGACACAGGGTCGAAAGGTCTATGGAGAATGCGGAGGCTACATGGCGCTCGGCGACGCCCTGATCGATGCAGAAGGTGAAAGCCACGCCATGCTCGGGCTTCTGCCGCTTGTCACCAGCTTCGCAGAACGAAGGCTGCATCTCGGTTATCGTCGTATCAAACCGCTGTCGGATTTCTTTGAGGCGTCGATGACGGCCCACGAGTTCCACTACGCAACGCTCGTATCAGAAGCCGAAGACGGCCGCTTGTTTGAGACGACGGACGCGCTCGGCGAGGAACTCGGTCGATGCGGGTTGCGGCGCGGCGGTGTTGCGGGGTCTTTCATGCATGTCATCGACATCGCGGAAACGCCATGAAGGCCGAGATTGTCGAACATGGCGGCGGGCTTTTTGCAGCCTCCAGGCTTTATGGCGGCGCTCCGTCGGACTGGCTGGATCTCTCGACCGGAGTCAATCCGGTTCCGGCGCCGCTGCCAACAATTTCGCCCGATGTGTGGAACCGGCTTCCTGATGACGATCTCATGAATGAAGCCTGCGGCAGCGCAGCCCGTTATTTCGATCTTCCGCCAGGCAAGACGCCGTTGGCTGCGCCCGGGTCGCAGAGCATTATCCAGCGCCTTGGACTTCTGGGCCAGGGCAAGGTCGCCATATTTGGGCCAACCTACGCGGAATACGAGCGCAGCTTTATCCGTTCCGGCAATCCGGTAACGGTTGCGCCGTCCCTGGACGGGCTTTCCGGGGACGAGCGTTTCGTCGTGGTTGTCAATCCGAATAACCCGGATGGGCGCACGTTTTGTCCGACGCAGCTTGAAGCCTTGGCCCCGGACCTTGCCCGACGCGACGGCTGCCTGATCGTGGACGAAGCCTTTTGCGATCTGACGCCAGAACTAAGCATGGCGCCATACGCGTCAATCACAGATGGTGTCCTGGTGCTGAGGTCGTTCGGTAAATTTTTTGGTCTTGCCGGCCTCAGGCTCGGATTCGTCATTGCGCAGCAGCCGATCCTGCAGCGTTTCCGGGAAACTTTAGGACCATGGGCGGTGTCCGGACCGGCATTGGCGATCGCCGCCGCCATTTATAACGACGCCGAGTGCGTCCGCAGGATTCGATCGGATATCCGGGAGCTTCGCGAAAAACTTGAAGACGTTCTTGGCGCGTGCAGATTGGAAGTGGTCGGAGGCACGGATCTGTTCACACTCATTCGACATGACCGCGCCGACCAGCTATTCGAAAGTCTCTGCAAACGTCATATCCTTGTTCGCAAGTTTGACTATGAACCGGACTGGTTGCGGATCGGGCTTCCGCGTGAAGAGGCGGCGCGCTCCCGCCTGCAATCCGCTCTGACCGAAGCTCTGGGGAATTGACTGCGACATGGCTACCCGCTTCCTCATCCTTGCGCTTGCTTTGGTACTTGATCGCCTGATCGGCGACCCGGACTGGCTGTGGAGGCGGTTGCCGCATCCGGTAGTCCTGTTCGGCAAGGCGATCGATCGATGCGAGTCCGATCTGAACGACGATGACGACAGTGCAGAAACCCGTTGGAGACATGGTGTTTTCGCGATCGTACTTTTGCTTGCCGCAAGCGCCTTTGTTGGCTTGGTGCTTACGGCCATATTCTACAGTTTCGGCGTCGCCGGCGTCATTCTGGAAATTGTTACCATCTCCATCTTTCTTGCCCAGAAAGGCCTGTCAGAGCATGTCGGAAGGGTCGCGAACGCCGTGCGATCTGGCGGATTGGATGAAGCCAGACGCGCGGTTTCGCAGATTGTCGGGCGCGATCCCGAAGGGCTCGATGCACCGGCAATCGGTCGGGCAGCCATAGAAAGCCTTTCCGAGAATTTCTCCGACGGTGTGGTGGCCCCGGCTTTCTGGTATCTGATCCTCGGTCTTCCGGGTCTACTCGCTTACAAGATGCTCAACACGGCCGATTCGATGATCGGCCACAAGGACGAACGACATCTGCATTTCGGTCGGGCTGCCGCCCGGCTGGATGATATCGCGAACTGGATTCCGGCGCGGGTGTCAGCTGCTTTCCTCGTTCTCTCGACGGCAATCCGCCTCGGACTGAAGTCAGCGCGGAGGGCGGCTGGCGCTGTTCTTCGCGACGCCGGATTGCATCGTTCTCCGAACGCAGGTTGGCCAGAAGCCGCCATGGCCGGCGCGCTTGGCGTCGCTCTGTCCGGTCCGCGCAGCTACGGAAAGACGCCCGTGATGGAGCCCTATCTGAATGCGAAGGGACGCGCCGCCGTCGTTGTCGACGATCTCGATCGTGCGTTGATGCTCTTCAGCTGGAGTTGCTCTCTGCTGTTCCTTGCCGTGGCGATTCCGGCCTTGTGCGAAATGCTCGCCTGAGAACCAAACCCCGAAATTGTGACATATGCCACATTTCGAATAGTTTAACGGCTTTAGAAAGAATGCCGTTACCTTTATTTGGTATAGGTTGTTATCTATTACTATAAATGGGTGCAACTATAAGAAAAGGTCTCGATGATATGCGTATCTGATCGCATGTCGAATAGTGAACACTGATCAAGGAGCAGGGGGACTGCAAATGTTCAGATATGTGCTGACGATCGTCGCCGGACTGGCAATCGTGCCGTTTCAAACAGCTATTGCCAGAGCAACAACGCTGATGGCTCAGGTGGATCTTTCCAGGCAGGAAATGGTCGTTACACACAGGGGGCAGGTCAAGTACCGCTGGAAAGTATCGACAGGGCGCGGTTCCTACCGCACGCCGACCGGATCATACAGCCCGAAATGGCTGTCGAAGTATCACAAGTCCCGCAAATACAACAACGCGCCAATGCCGTTTGCAATCTTCTTCCGTGGCGGTTACGCTGTGCACGGAACGAACGAGATCAGTCGCCTTGGACGCCCGGCGTCACACGGGTGTGTGAGACTTGATCCGAAAAACGCCGCCATGCTCTTCTCGCTTGTTGAGCGCGAAGGTTTCAACAACACGCGGATCATCATCACTCAATAGACGGTTTTTTGCGACCGTGACCGCCCGGCCGCTGCGGATTTCGCATGCGGGCCGGGAGAGGCTGGCCGGGTTTGCGTCGGCGCACATGCACCGGCCACTGCCCGTTCTTCTCGAAATATTTCTTTGCGCGCGCGATCTGCTGTGGGTCTAGACGAAATCCTCTCGGATCGCCCCAACGATCGTGGAACCACATCCACTGTCCGGGATATTCCCTGATCCAGCTTTCGACCTTGTCGTTTACGATCTGCGACGCCGCCTGGATATCGACATTTCCGTCGCTGTCCTTCGGCATGGTGATCGGTTCCTCAATCTCGAGACGGAAGCGATCATTCTCAATCCGGATGCACCGGGCCGGAAAGACCTCGCAGTCGAAGTGACGCGCCAGCTTGGCCAAAAGCGGATTGGCGATTACGTCGCGTCCAAAGAATTGCACGGTCGGGCCTTTTCGGAATTTCTGGTCGACGAGCAGTCCCACGCCTCGGTTTTCATCCAGAACGCCAGCGAGATTCCAGGCGGCGCCTGCCCGCGACGGCACAAGGTTGCCCATATGTGTGCGCCGGGCGGCCAGCAACTTGTTGGCGATGTATCGGTTGTTGGGCGGACGGAACAGGGCGGTGACGTTAAGGCCGTATCTGGCGGCAATCGCCGGCAGGAGTTCGAAATTGCCTGTATGCGCCGTAAACACGATAAACGGACGCGGACGTTCAACAAGATCGAGAAAACGATCGATGCCTTCGACCTCGATGAGGCCGCCTTGACCAGTGTCGATGCCGCTGTCGATCAGCTTGTCTATGAGGATATATTCCGCCATCAGGCGAGCCATGTTCCCCCACATGTCAAGCGCGATCGCCTCGCGCTCCTCTTCTGATTTTTCGGGAAATGCGAGTTCCAGGTTTTGCAGGGCAAGCTTGTGCCGGTGAGTCAGCGGGCCGATCTTGCGCGCCATGTAGTCTGTAAAACGGATTGCCTTGCGAGCGGGCAGTTTCTTCAAAACCCCAAGTGTCGCGAACACAAACTGCGCGACCAGCCACTCCTGAATTTTGATAAGAGTGACAATCGATTGTCTGAGTGTTGGATTCACGCGTCTTTATCCATTCTCAAAATGATTTTCCCGAATACCTGTCGGCTTTCCATTCTGGCGAGCGCGGTGTCGATGTCCTCAGGCTCGACTTCCGTGTCGATTACGGGATGAACAATGCCGCGGGCCATCTTTTCCATGGCGTCGGCGAGATTCTCCATTCGGCAGCCGAAGGATCCGATAAATCTTAGCTGCTGTTGGAAAAGCTGCATGAGATTGACCTGCGTCGACACGCCCGATGTGGAGCCGCAAGTCACAAGCCGGCCGCCGCGTTTCATGCACAGCATGGAGCCGGCCCATGTGTCGGCGCCGACATGTTCGAAGACAACGTCCACGCCCTTCTTCTTCGTGAGTTTGCGAACTGCTCCCTCGAACCGGTCTTCGCGGTAATTGATGACATGATCGGCGCCAAGTTCTCGCGCCCTTTCCACCTTGTCGTCTGAGCCCACGGTCGTGATGACTGTGCATCCCGTCTTTTTGGCAAGCTGGATTGCGGCCGAGCCAATGCCGGAACCGCCGGCGTGAACCAGAATGGTTTCACCGGGCTGCAATTTGGCGTTATCAAAAAGCATGTGTTCGACGGTGCCGAACGTAACAGGCGCGAGCGCCGCGGCTACGCCGTCGACCCCGGGTGGCGCGGGCACAAGCTGCCGCGCCAGAACGTTGATTTTTTCCTGGGCGAAGCCGTCGAGATGAAACCCGTGCACGCCGGCCACGTGCTCGCACATATTGTCCCGGCCTTCACGACAGTGTTTACATAGGCCACAGGTGCGCGCGCCATATATCGAGACAAGTTGCCCAGGCAGCACATTCGAAACGCCGGGGCCGATCGCCTCGACGGTGCCGGAGGCTTCCGCGCCGATCACCAGCGGAAGCTTGCGTTTGGCGAACGCCATGCCGCGCCATCCCCATACATCGATGTGATTGAGCGCCACGGCGGCGACCCTGAGCGTGACTTCTCCAGGACCGGGTTCGTCCGGCGGAGCAATGTCGGTCAGTTCCAGTTTGCGATCGTCAATAAGCTGCAATGCACGCATAAGGCGGCGTTTCCCCGGCTATTCTGTATTGGCTTCGTTAGGAACCGCGTTTAGGCCGGTTCAACCGCCATGACAAGGCATGCATTTTGTCCGCCGAAGCCAAACGAGTTGGAAAGCACGGTGTTTACCGCTTTTTCGCGTTTCACATTCGGCACAACATCGAGTTCGATGGTGGGGTCCGGATTTTCGTAATTGATGGTTGGCGGCAGCGTTCCGGTTCTTATCGTCATGAGCGAGAAGATCGCCTCAACCGCGCCGGCTGCGGTCAATGTATGGCCGATCATCGACTTGTTGGAGGAAACCGGAATGTTTGGCAGATGGTCGCCGAAGACCGTGGACAGCGACAGATACTCCATCTTGTCGTTCTCGGGCGTCGAGGTGCCATGCGCGTTGATATAGTCTATGCCGGATTCATCGATGCCGGCGTCCGACAGGGCCGCCTGGACGGTGGCGATCGCCGGACCGCCGTCAGGTGAAGAGCGGGTCCTGTGAAAATGGTCGGCCTTTTCTCCATATCCCTTGACGATACCCAAAACATTCGCGCCGCGCGCCTCTGCGGCTTCCAGCGATTCCAACACGAGGGCGGCGCCGCCTTCTGCGATGACGAAACCATCGCGATCCTTTGTGAAAGGTTTTGAAGCCTTTTCCGGAATGTCGTTCTGTGTGGACAGGGCTGAAAGCAGCGAAAACCTGACCAGCGCCTCGACATTGACCGATCCATCGGTCGCGACCGTCAACGCCTTGTCCGTGCGTCCCTGGCGGATCGCGTCGACGCCGAGCTGGATCGCCGTTGCGCCGGATGCGCACGCCGTGGAAAGGGTCACGGGCAGGCCGCGCGTGCCGTAGACTTCCGCCAATCGCTCGGCGATTGCGCCAAAGAGGGCCGAGCGGGTCAGATCCTTGTGCGGGCGCGCCCGCATCGCCTTCAGAAAAACGTCGTAGGCGTTGTTGGTTTCCTCTGCAAAACCATATTCGTCGGCCAGTCGGAACCTGTGATCCCATTCATATTCGACGGGAGGCGCGGCCAGGAATAGCGGGCCGCCGAATTCGCCTGTGACGCCGGCTTCCTCGAGCGCTTCACGGGTCGCGGCATCGGCCATGGCGAAGGAGATTTCGCTGGCGTAGTTCGGCGCATCCATGAAATCGACCGTGCCGCTGATGCGGGTCGAAAGGCCTTCGGTCGGAAACCGCGTTATTTCGTGTATCCCGGAAACGCCGTCGGTGAGGGCCTTCCAGTTGTCCTGCTTGCCGCGTCCGAGGGACGTGACGATGCCCATGCCGGTCACGGCTATGATCGGACGGTTCAGATGATCTCTGTATTTGCTGGCGGTCATGACCGTCTCCGCTGACACTGCGCCCGCTTTTAGGGGCAAATTAAGTCCAGATTTAGAGGTCGGCTGCGAGACCGGCAAGACCTTCGCCGTGATAGAAACCCACCGAAGTGACAACCGCCCGTCGGGCGGCCTTGTCCATTACGCCTTCCGAAACCGGATCGAACCGCACATAATGTTCTTGCGAACCGAGCGCCATGGCTGCCAGAGCGATCCCGATCGGGAACTGGGCTTCCATGCTGTGGCCTATCACGCCCGAATAGCCGCGCAGAAGTCCGGATCCGTAGTGTTTCTCCAGAAAGGCCTTTTCGCGCTCCGTCAGATCATGTGCGCCGGAAGCGCCCGACATGACGAGTGTGTCGGGACTGTCAGGCGCGTTGATGATGTCGGCCATCCGTTCGAGACGGCTTTCCATCCGGCCTTCGTCGCGTTTGCCGCGATCGCCCTCCACAGCGTCGATGCGGGCATGGATGGTTGCTCCGCGCGCTTCGGCGTGAGCGCGTGATTCCAGCACGAGAAAGGCGGAAGCCGAGCCGGTGACAATTCCGCCAGTGTCGCCTGGGCGCTCCCACAGGGGACGCCAGGAACCTTGTTCGAGCGTCTGCATGCCTTCGTAAACCAAGTGCATGTCGGGCCGCTGCGCGTTGTAGGCGCCGCCGACAAGCGCATGGGACGTCTGGCCCGCGCGGATGCGTTCAAACAGTGTGGAGACGGCCGAGATACCGGCGCTTTCTTCGCCCATGAATGTCCGCGATGAGCCGGTGACCTTGTGGACGATGGAGATGTTGCCGGCGAGAAGGTTCGACAATTGCGCCAGAAACAGTGTCGGCCGCAATTCGGTCGTCAGCTTTTCGTTGAGCACCATGTCGCGATCGTTTCGCTTGGCGGCCTCATTGACGATCATCGTGTCGACGGAGACGTCGCGTTCGCCACCGCCGGCGGCCACCACCATATCCATTGTCGAACAGGCTTCGAGGTCCTCCTTCAGTCCGGCGTCGTCAAGCGCCAGTCCGGCTGTGAAGACGCCGATCCTCTGCCAGTTTTCCATTTGCCGCTGGTCGCCGCGCCGCGGGATCTGATCCGACCAGTTGATCTCGGGCAGAGGGTGCACCGGGTACGGCGCGAAGCTCTCGGTGTCGAGAACCGGCTCCACTGTGTCGCCGGTTGTCAGCACGGACAGGTGAGCCTGCCTGCCTACGCCAAGCGAACTGACTATTCCTATTCCGGTGATGACAACGTCGTTTTCGGCTTTGGTCATGGTCCAGTCCCGCTGTTCACCGGTTTTCCTGTATTGCTGACATCAACCCGATTTCCGCCGCACGGTCCCGAACGACGCCAGCGAGGCTTGCTATATCATGTTGTGGGTTGTTGTCGAAATCGACTGTGCGCAGTTTCAACTGCGCGTCACATATGCGCTTCCCGCCGCTTGCGATCTTCGCTTTCGTGACGACGTAACCTGATCCTTCATGCTCGAGGACGGCTTCGATTTCCAGTTCCGTCTGCGGCTCGACGAACGTTCGCAGCTTGGCGCTGTCGACAGACATCAAAAACGGCATTGCGGCGAAATTGTTGGTCGCCAGCACCAGCATGCCGCTGGCCTGAGCCATGGTCTCGATCAGAAGAACTCCGGGCACAAGCGGCATTCCGGGGAAATGGCCTTCGAACACCGGGCTCTGTGCAGGCGTGGTGGAGCACGCCGCAAGCTTGCCGGCGGCGACGTCTACCATCGTCACCCGATCGATCATCTGGAAATATTCGAGATACATTCGCTGTGCCTGGCGCCGCCTATGATCCGGTTCTGACGGCTGTATTCAACCGTCAGGCTTTTGCCGCGCGCAACTCGTCAATCTTGGCGCAGAGATTCTTCAAGACGAAATATTCTTCAGTGCCGACCTTGCCGTCATTGACTTCCTGCGTCCACTTTTCAAGTGGAATCTTGATGCCGAATTCCTTGTCGATGGCGAATACGATATCGAGGAAGTCCAGGCTGTCTATTCCAAGATCGTCAATCGTGTGGCTCTCCGGTGTAATGGTGTCCCGATCGATCTCGCTGGTCTCGGCGATGATGTCGGCAACCTTGTCGAATGTGGCAGACACGCTCATATCCTTGTTCTGGGTATTGTCAGCGGAGACCTATAGAAAAAACGGATGCAAAAGCCAATGGGCTGTCGTCCGTTTATCCGAAGAACTTTGGGGCTTGGCGCAGCGTTCGCCGCGCCGCGACAAAGTTCGGCTGATCTGGCGGCATTGTGCCGCAAAGCCAAGTGCACTATTGCGAAGACAAAGCCCGAGCAAGAAGGACATGGACAAATGACTAATGTGACCCGTGATCAGGTTTTGGCGCGATTGAGGGAGGTCGGAGATGCTTCCATCGGCGGCGATATCGTTTCGAAGGGCCTGGTTTCCGATATTCTGATCGCTGACGGCAAGGTGTTCTTCTCGATCAGCGTGCCATCCGACCTCGCCGCATCTCTGGAGCCCTTGCGTCTGGCGGCCGAAAAGGCCGTGACCTCTATCGAAGGGGTGCAATCGGCCATGGTTGCGCTTACGGCTGAGCGCAAGGGCGGTTCGCCGTCCCCGCAGCCGAAAGCGCCTTCGGCGCGACCGCAGCCGACGGGAGTAAAGCCGGGCGTTCCGGGCGTCGAGCACATTATCGCCGTGGCTTCCGGCAAGGGCGGCGTCGGCAAATCGACCACGGCCGTCAATATTGCGCTCGGGCTGCAGTCGCTGGGATTGCGCGTAGGCGTTCTCGACGCGGATATTTATGGCCCGTCCGTGCCGAGACTGCTTAATGTTACAGGACGCCTCACGCCGGCCGGAAAGGAAAAGCTGCCGCCGAAACAGGCCTATGGCCTGAAGGTCATGTCGATGGGTTTTCTCGTCGACGAGGAGACGCCGATGATCTGGCGCGGGCCGATGGTCGTTTCCGCTCTGACGCAAATGCTGAGAGAAGTGGACTGGGGCGAACTGGATATCCTGGTCGTCGACATGCCGCCTGGCACTGGCGACGCGCAACTGACCATGGCTCAGAAGGTTCCTATGGCCGGTGCCGTCATCGTATCCACGCCGCAGGACCTCGCTCTCCTGGACGCCCGAAAGGGGCTCAACATGTTCCGCAAGGTGGATGTGCCCGTTCTCGGTCTTGTGGAAAACATGAGCTACTTTGTATGCCCGTCATGCGGAGAGCGATCGGATATCTTCGGTCACGGCGGCGCGCGTGAAGAGGCGCAAAAAATCGGTGTTCCTTTCCTTGGCGAGGTGCCACTTCACATGGACATCCGCGTCAGTTCCGATTCCGGCCAACCTGTCGTCGTTTCGGCTCCCGATAGCCCGCATGCCGAGGCCTACAGACAAATCGCCGAAAAGATCAAGGATTCCCTTCACGACGAGAGCCAGGTCGGCGCGCCGGCGATCGTGTTCGAATAGAGCTGCCTGCCGGTTCGGGGCGTGCTGCAAAAATCCGGGGTTGCCGGTCCGGCGGCGGGCGTCTAATGGGTCGGCGCTGCAAACAGCATCCTTGAGACGGGGAGTGGATCGATCTTGAAAACGGACAGCGCGCGATCCTTCGCCGTCGATGAACTCGCGCAAGGCCGGCAGAAGCTGCTTGGCCACGCGGCGATGATCCTGTTCGCGGCTCTCGTCGCCTGGTCCTTCTCTCTGGGCGCGCTCGCCGCCCCCCATGTGGATCCGGTGGCTTTGAACGCCATGCGGTTCCTGCTGGGGACATTGGTCATGGCCACGATCGTTTTGATGGGACTGCGCCGATTGTCGTTGCCACGAGAGGCGGGCTGGCGTTTTCTTGTACTCGGCGCATTGATGTCCGTTTATTTCGTCACGATGTTCATTGCGCTCAAGACCATCAGCCCTATTGAAACCGGCGCGGTATTTACCCTGACCCCTTTGATGAGCACCGGTTTCGGTTATCTTTTTCTGCGTCAGACGACGCGTCCGATCGTTCTCGTATCCATCTTGCTGGCGGCCAGCGGATCGGTCTGGGTGATCTTCGGGGGCAATCTGGAGGCCATTCTGGCCTTCGATATCGGCTATACCGAGTTGCTATTTCTTTTTGGCTGTATGTGCCACGCCGCCTATGCGCCGCTTGTCAAAAAATTCAATCGCGGCGAACCGATCCTGCTCACAACCTACTGGACGACCGCGGCGACGTTTCTGGTGATTTTCCTGTATGGATTTGACGATGTTTTCGCGACCGACTGGACTGCGCTTCCGCCGATCGCCTGGATCAGCATTGTCTATCTTGCGACAATGACCACAGCGGTCACGTTCTTCCTGGTTCAGTTCTCGTCCGTTCGCCTGCCGGCGTCGAAGGTTCTGACCTATGGCTTAATGACGCCTGTATTTGTCATCTTGTACGAAGGGATGCTCGGCCATGGCTGGGCGAATCTGTCAATCCTTGCCGGTGCATTTGTCATCCTCGCCGGACTGCTGGTGATTGCTGTCGCTCCGGACCTGTGAAGCTGCTCATGCCGGCTGCTGCAAGCTTTGAGATGCAACAGCCTGTCGAGATCACCATGAGAGCCGTTTGCGGAAATGATTGATCCTCTCGAGCTTGTCCAGATAGTGCTCGTCTCCTGATGGCCGTTCAATCGGTCTCGGAGAGGCGGGCTTGCCTTGCCCCGTATTTTCGCGATGGCGGCTTTCTTCGAGTGTTACGTACATCGTAGAATCTCCTGCATAGATTGATTGAGCCAAGCGGTCCGAAGTGGCGTCCGCTCAGGCGAGCCGATTCCAGAAGTGAAAGTTCCAGTCAAGTTGTTGCAGGCGGGAGACGTCGCGTTCGGAAAGGCGAGGCGACTTTGACAGTATGCCCCGTATCTCACGTGTGTTTTTACGGATTCTGCTATCTGCAAAGGATTTGAACATTTTCCTGTCCTCCTGTTTGTGTGACAGGATACAGGTGGAAATCGCTCAGCAATTATTCAAATTAAAGTTGTGTAATGGGGCCGCTTGTATCAGTAATCCTGACGCGGTCTGATCCCGTTGAAAAGAATGGTGATGATCGCGGCGGCGGTCTCTTCGTAGAATTTCTCGTCCTCAACCCTGTCAGGCACAACCGCGCCGATCTGCACCTTGAAATCGGCGTAGTGCTGGGTCGTGGCCCAGATCATGAAGATGAGATGATGTGGATCGACGGGAGCAAGTCTGCCTTCATCGATCCATGTGCGTATGACGGCGATCTTGCGATCGACGATCTGCCGGAGATGCGTTTGCAGGAAGTCGCCGATCGCTGGCGCCCCGTGCAGGATTTCATTGGCGAAGACCCGTGAACTTTCGGGCCGGGATTCTGACAGTTTCAGCTTAGCGATGATATATTTCGCCATTTCGTCCAACGGATCGCCCTTCGGGTCAATATGACGGAACGGCGTCAGCCAGTCGTCGAGCGTCTTTTCCAGCACGTTGACATAGATCTCTTCCTTGCGCGGAAAATAATAGAGCAGGTTGGGCTTGGACATGCCCGCTTTTTCTGCAATCTGATCGATAGTCGTCCCACGGAAACCGTAGGCTGAGAATACTTCAAGCGCAGCGTCCAGGATTATGCCGCGATTAATTTCCTGAATTCGGGTTGTCTTTGTTTTTGTCTGTGTCATTCAGTCCCGTGGCGGCGGCGCTTCAGGCCGGCTTCCAGTCTCCTCCTCGACGCCCGAAACGGCGCGAATACGACGTGCCGGGAACGTCCAAAACACGGTTGTGCCTCGCCTCTTCAACAAAGCCCTTGACCGTCTCTACACGCTCTTCTAGCCTACATTTTGACCAATCAGTCAAGTTTTTTCGTTTGACGACGGGAAGCGGGCCGATTCATTGTGAAACGGCAGAGTTCTCTGCCTATAATCGAGGTTGGATCCATGAATATTTCAGCCACAAACAATCTTGATGCCTTCTGGATGCCGTTTACTGCAAATCGGCAGTTCAAGAAGAATCCGCGCATGTTCGTCAGCGCCGACAGGATGCACTACACGACGTCCGATGGTCGTCAGGTAATGGATGCGACGTCTGGTCTGTGGTGCGTTAACGCCGGTCACAATCGCCCGAAAATCGTCGAGGCGATTCGCCAGCAGGCGGGAGAGCTGGACTATGCCCCGGCGTTCCAGATGGGTCATCCCAAAGCCTTCGAACTCGCATCGAAACTCGTCGCCATGTCTCCGACCGGGCTCGACCACGTCATGTTCACGAACTCCGGGTCCGAATCGGTTGAGACTGCGCTCAAGACGGCCATCGCCTATCACCGCGCGAAGGGCGACGGGTCGCGTTTCCGGCTGGTCGGGCGCGAACGTGGCTACCATGGTGTTAATTTCGGCGGCATTTCCGTTGGCGGCATCGTCCCGAATCGCAAGATGTTCGGCACGCTCCTGACCGGCGTCGATCATTTGCCCCACACGCATGACCTGCAGCGCAACGCCTTCACAAGGGGGATTCCGGAACACGGAGTAGAACTGGCCAATGAACTGGAGAGGATCATCGGACTGCATGACGCCTCGACCATCGCCGCCGTTATCGTTGAGCCCGTCGCAGGATCGACCGGCGTGCTCGTTCCACCGAAAGGCTACCTGCAGAAGCTGCGCGAGATTTGCGACAAGCACGGCATATTGCTGATTTTCGACGAGGTGATTACGGGCTATGGTCGTCTGGGCGCGCCGTTCGCCGCGGATTATTTCGGCGTCGTGCCTGATATCATGATCACGGCCAAGGGTCTGACCAACGGCGTCATTCCAATGGGCGCCGTGTTCGTGAAGAACGAGATCCATGACGCGTTCATGACTGGTCCGGAGCACGTCATCGAGTTCTTCCACGGCTACACCTATTCCGGCAACCCGATGGCGTCGGCAGCCGGCATCGCGACGATGGAAACCTATCAGGAAGAGGGCCTGCTCACGCGCGGCGCCGAACTTGCCGGGTATTTTGAAGATGGTCTGCATTCGCTTAAAGGGCTGCCGCATGTCATCGACATCCGAAACATCGGGATTGTCGGCGCGGTTGAGCTGGAGCCGATCGCAGGAGAGCCGACGCGACGCGCTTTTCAGGCTTTCCTCGACGCCTACGACAAAGGATTGCTGATCCGAACCACCGGCGACATCATTGCGCTTTCACCGCCCCTGATCGTCGAGAAATCCGATATCGATTTCATCGTCGACACGCTTGGCGGCGTCCTGAAAGCACTCGACTAAAAAACATTCAGGAGACGCTCCATGACATTGACGAGCAATATGAGAATCGACGGAGATCGTCTCTGGGATTCTCTTATGGAAATGGCGAAAATTGGCCCAGGCGTGCGTGGCGGCAACAACCGTCAGACGCTGACTGACGAAGACGCCGAAGGCCGCAAGCTGTTCCAGAAATGGTGCGAGGACGCAGGCATGACCATGGGCGTCGACCAGATGGGAACGATGTTCTTCCGCCGCGAGGGAACTGATCCCGATGCACTTCCGGTCTATGTCGGAAGTCATCTCGACACCCAACCGACAGGCGGCAAGTATGACGGCGTTCTTGGTGTTCTCGGCGCGCTGGAAATCGTCCGGACCCTCAATGACCTCAACATTAAAACGAAGCATCCGATCGTCGTCACCAACTGGACGAACGAGGAAGGCACGCGCTTTGCGCCTGCGATGCTGGCCTCCGGCGTCTTTGCCGGCATGCATGAACAGGACTGGGCCTATGGCCGCCAGGATCACGAAGGCAAGAATTTCGGCGACGAACTGAAACGTATCGGCTGGCTTGGCGAAGAAGAGACCGGCGCTCGCAAGATGCACGCCTTTTTTGAACTGCATATCGAACAGGGGCCGATTCTCGAAGCCGAGAACAAGGATATCGGCGTTGTCACGCATGGCCAGGGTTTGTGGTGGCTACAGGTGACGCTGACCGGCAAGGACGCGCATACCGGTTCGACGCCGATGCCGATGCGACGCAACGCCGGGCTCGGCATGGCGCGCATCACCGAACTCGTGCACGAGATAGCCATGAGCTACCAGCCGAACGCCGTCGGCGCGATCGGTCATTGCGACGTTTATCCAAATTCGCGCAACGTGATTCCGGGCAAGGTGGTGTTCACTATCGACTTCCGCTCGCCTGATCAGGATATTCTCGATGGAATGAAATCGCGGCTTGAGTCTGAAGCGCCGGCGATCGCGAAGGATTTGGGGCTGGAAATCGAAATCGAGGCTACCGGCCATTTCGATCCGGTGACCTTCGACGAAAACTGCGTCAAGGCGGTCAGGGACGCGGCGGAACGACTGGGATACTCCCACAAGGATATCGTCTCGGGCGCCGGTCACGACGCCTGCTGGATCAATCGCGTTGCACCGACCTCAATGGTCATGTGCCCCTGTGTCGACGGTCTCAGCCACAACGAGGACGAGGAAATCTCACCCGAATGGGCGCGGGCCGGAACCGACGTGCTGTTCCACGCCGTCGTCGAAACCGCCGAGATCGTGGAGTAGGCGTCACGGCGCTGATTTTTGCGAACACAACAGATTACCAGACAAGGATCATCCAACATGAGTACAGTCATCAAGAACGGGACGATAGTCACCGCCGACCTGACGTACAAATCCGACGTCAAGATCGAAGACGGCAAGATTGTCGAAATCGGACCGGACCTCAGCGGTGACGAATCCCTCGATGCAGCGGGCTGTTATGTGATGCCGGGAGGCATCGATCCTCATGTGCATCTCGAAATGCCGTTCATGGGAACCTATTCCACCGACGATTTCGACAGCGGAACACGCGCCGCCCTTGCAGGCGGAACGACCATGGTCGTCGATTTCTGCCTGCCCGATCCCGGCCAGTCTCTGCTCGAAGCGATCAACCGTTGGGACAACAAGTCGCAGCGCGCAAATTGCGACTATTCCTTCCACATGGCGATCACCTGGTGGGGCGAACAGGTCTTCAACGAGATGGAGGCCGTCGTCCGGGACAAGGGCATCAACACGTTCAAGCATTTCATGGCGTACAAAGGTGCGCTGATGGTCAATGACGACGAGATGTTCGCGTCGTTCTCGCGCTGCGCCGAGCTGGGCGCCCTGCCGCTTGTCCATGCGGAAAACGGCGATGTCGTCGCCACCATGCAGCAGAAGCTGCTGGCCGAGGGCAACAACGGACCGGAAGGCCACGCCTATTCGCGTCCGGCGGAAGTCGAAGGCGAGGCCACCAACCGCGCCATCATAATCGCCGATATGGCCGGCGTTCCGGTCTATATCGTGCACACGTCCTGCGAACAGTCTCATGAGGCGATCCGGCGCGCGCGCCAGAACGGCATCCGCGTCTATGGCGAGCCGCTGATCCAGCATTTGACGCTCGACGAGAGCGAGTATTTCGACAAGGACTGGGATCATTCCGCCCGCCGGGTGATGAGCCCGCCCTTCCGCAACAAGAAACACCAGGATTCGCTGTGGGCCGGATTGCAAGCCGGTTCCCTGCAGGTTGTGGCGACAGACCATTGCGCCTTCACCACGGATCAGAAGCGATATGGCGTCGGCGATTTCACCAAGATCCCGAACGGAACCGGCGGCCTCGAGGATCGCCTCCCGATGCTGTGGACCTATGGCGTTAGCACTGGACGGTTGACCCCGAACGAGTTCGTCGCCGTCACGTCGACCAACATCGCCAAGATACTCAACATGTATCCGAAGAAGGGCGCGATCATGGTTGGCGCTGACGCGGATATCGTGGTTCTGGATCCGAACAAGGAAAAGACGATTTCCGCCGGAACACAGCAATCTGCGATCGACTACAACGTCTTTGAAGGCAAGCACGTCAAGGGATTGCCACGCTTTACTCTGACGCGCGGAAAAGTCGCGATCTATGACGGCGAGGTCCGCACGGAGGAAGGTCACGGCAAGTTCGTCAAACGTGAGCCTTTTCAGGCCGTCAACAAGGCCCTGTCGACCTGGAAAGAACTGGTTGCGCCGCGTCCGGTTGAACGGACAGGCATTCCTCCGAGTGGGGTCTGATTGCATGCAGGCTGATATCGCTGCAGGATGGCGCTTATGAACGCGGTGATCGAAGCGAAGGGACTGAACCTGACATTCGAAACGAATGACGGGCCGGTGCACGCGCTCTCAAACATTGATTTGACGATCAAAAATGGCGAGTTCGTCTCGTTGATCGGGCCTTCCGGCTGCGGCAAGACAACCTTGCTCAGGGTTATCGCCGATCTTGAACAGCCGACCGGAGGCACGATTCTGGTCAACGGCGTTACGCCTGAAGAAGCGCGTCTTGCACGCGCCTATGGATATGTGTTTCAGGCGGCGGCGCTTTATCCGTGGCGCACAATCCACGGCAATATCTCCTTGCCGCTGGAAGTTATGGGCGTCGCAAGATCCGAGCGAAAGGCGCGCATCGTACGCAATCTCGAACTGGTGAACCTGTCCGGTTTCGAGAAGAAGTTCCCGTGGCAACTTTCCGGCGGCATGCAGCAGCGCGCGTCGATTGCTCGCGCGCTGTCTTTCGATCCCGACATGCTGCTGATGGACGAACCTTTCGGCGCGCTGGACGAGATTGTGCGCGATCATCTCAACGAACAGCTTCTCAAGCTGTGGGCGCAGACACAAAAGACGGTCGTCTTCGTCACCCACTCAATCCCCGAGGCGGTGTTTCTGTCCACAAAGATCGTGGTCATGAGCCCGCGGCCGGGCCGCATTCACGAAATCATCGATTGCGATCTCGGCGCTGACCGACCGCTCGACATCCGCGAGACGCCGAAGTTTCTGGAAATCGCCCATCGTGTGCGCGAAGGGCTGAGACTGGGGCACTCCTATGATGACCGGGAGCCGTCGGAAAGCTGATGACCGAAAGGCAAGGTGTATCGGGCTTTTTTCTGGATCGGGTTCTTCCGGTCGGCGTCGTCGTACTGGTCATTTTGATGCTCTGGTACGGTTTTGCAGTGCTGTTGAACTCGAAGTTCGAGCTTGATCAGGCGGCGCGGGCGGGTACGGAAATCTCGACCCGCGATCTGGTTGCGAAGACCCTGGCCCAGGAACGGCCAGTGCTTCCCGCGCCTCACCAGGTCGCCACGGAATTGTGGGACACGACGGTCAACAAGAAGATTACTTCGAAACGCAGTCTCGTCTACCATGGCTGGGTGACGCTATCGTCCACCTTGCTCGGTTTTTTGATGGGCACGCTGCTCGGCATAGGGCTGGCCGTTGCAATCGTCCATTCAAGGGTGCTCGACAAGAGCCTGATGCCCTGGATTATCACAAGCCAGACAGTGCCGATTCTCGCCATCGCGCCGATGATTATCGTCGTCCTCAATGCGATCGGCATATCAGGCCTGTTGCCGAAGGCGATGATCTCGACCTATCTGTCATTCTTTCCTGTGGCGGTGGGCATGGTGAAGGGGCTGCGTTCGCCTGACACGATGCACATGGATCTTATGCGCACCTACAACGCGACGCAGGCGCAAATCTTCTTCAAGTTGCGTTGGCCTTCTGCGGTGCCGTTCCTGTTTACGTCCATGAAAATTGCGGTTGCAATCAGCCTGGTCGGCGCCATTGTCGGCGAATTGCCGACAGGAGCCGTCGCTGGGCTCGGCGCGCGGCTGTTGACCGGATCCTATTATGGTCAGACGATCCAGATCTGGACGGCGCTCATCGGCGCCGCCGTCCTCGCCGCCATTCTGGTGTGGGCTGTCGATATCGTCTCTCGGATCGTCATGCGTAACATGGGTATGGCGCGATGAATTATTCCATCATCATCAGCGTTGCGCTTTTCTGGATGGTCGCCTGGTTCATCAATACGAGACTGGCGGAGCTCTCGCCGAAGAATGTGATTGCTGCGCGCGCCATCAACCTGCTGATACCGCTTCTTTTCGGCGTGACCTTGATCGCCATCTGGGAAGGTCTCGCCAAGGGGTTCGAGATACCGGGCGTGCTTCTGCCTGCGCCGTCGGTCATCTGGGTCAGGATCACCGCGTCCACCGATATATTGTGGGCCGATTTCTACCAGACCTTCCTGAAAGCGGTGCTTGCCGGCTACGTCATGGGTTGCGGTTTCGGTTTTGCCACGGCGATCGTCGTCGACAAGGTGCCATTCCTGCGCAAGGGTCTTTTGCCCGTGGGCAATCTCGTCGCTGCGCTTCCGATCGTGGGCATTGCGCCGATCATGGTCATGTGGTTCGGGTTCGACTGGCCGTCGAAAGCCGCCGTTGTCGTCGTCATGACCTTCTTTCCGATGTTGGTGAATACGGTCGCCGGGCTTGAGGCAAGCAACGCCATGGAGCGCGACCTGATGCGGACCTACGCAGCCAACTACTGGCAAACACTGTTGAAATTGCGCTTGCCAGCAGCAATGCCTTTTATATTTAATGCCCTGAAGATTAACTCGACCCTGGCGCTGATCGGAGCGATCGTGGCCGAATTTTTCGGAACCCCGATTGTCGGTATGGGATTCCGCATTTCGACCGAAGTCGGCCGGATGAACATCGACATGGTCTGGGCTGAGATTTTTGTAGCGGCTCTTGCCGGATCCCTGTCCTACGGGCTCATCGCGCTGCTCGAGAGAACTGTGACATTCTGGCATCCGTCCTACAGAAACTGAGAAACCACCAAAGGAGAACTGAAAGAATGAAAAAACTGATTTCAACCACGATGGGGCTCGCCATGAGCCTGGCCGCCGGATCGGCGCTTGCTGCGGACGATCTGACCCTCCAGCTGAAATGGGTCACTCAGGCCCAGTTCGCTGGCTACTACGTCGCTAAGGAGAAGGGCTACTACGACGAAGTCGACCTCAACGTAACGATCAAGCCGGGCGGTCCGGACATTGCGCCGGCCCAGGTAATCGCCGGCGGCGGCGCTGACGTAATCGTCGACTGGATGCCATCTGCTCTGGCGTCGCGTGAAAAGGGTGTTCCGCTTGTCAATATCGCCCAGCCCTTCAAGAAGTCCGGCATGATGCTGACCTGCCTGAAGGAAACCGGCATCGAGTCTCCTGAAGACTTTCCGGGCCGTACGCTTGGCGTCTGGTTCTTCGGTAACGAGTACCCGTTCCTTTCATGGATGAGCCAGCTCGGCATTCCGACCGACGGTTCCGATGGCGGCGTGACGGTCCTGAAACAGGGCTTCAACGTCGATCCTCTGCTGCAGAAGCAGGCTGACTGCATTTCGACCATGACCTACAATGAATACTGGCAGGTCATTGACGCCGGCATCGCGCCGGAAGACCTGATCACCTTCAAATACGAGGACCAGGGCGTCGCGACTCTCGAAGA
Organism: Hoeflea sp. CAU 1731; assembly: GCF_039888615.1. Lineage (NCBI taxonomy): Bacteria > Pseudomonadati > Pseudomonadota > Alphaproteobacteria > Hyphomicrobiales > Rhizobiaceae > Hoeflea > Hoeflea sp. CAU 1731. Next base: position 142,114 of record NZ_JBDQQS010000004.1, read on the forward strand.
CGGCCTCTATGTCATGGAAGCCGATCTGGACGACGCGGCGAAGGTCGACATGTTCAAGCGCTTTGTCGAGGCTTCGATGAAAGGCTGGAAATATGCCGAGGAGAATCCGGATGAAGCCGCCGAAATCGTTCTCGAATTTGATGAGACCGGCGCCCAGACCGAAAAGCACCAGAAGCGGATGATGGGCGAAATCGCCAAGCTGACCGCCGATTCCGACGGTTCGCTTGACCCGGCCGACTATGAGCGCACGGTCAACTCGCTGCTGTCAGGCGGTTCCGATCCTGTGATCACCAAGAAGCCGGAAGGCGCCTATACGGACAAGATCACCGGTGGCATGTAAGCCAACCGTTTTTCTCGATTGTTGTCCAAGGGGGCTTCGGCCCCCTTTTTCATGGCCTCAGGAATGCGCGTCGGCAAAGGCGGAATAGGGTGTGACGGACCGCGTTCTGATCTCGTCCCAGTTCGGCGCCGTCCTGAATCCCGGCATGCGCAACACGAGACACAGGACAGCATTGCCTTCCACGATCAGCAGGCCCCGGTTGGCAAGCGACGCGACAGCATCGCGAAAATCCTCATCGTCCATGTTCACGTTGGCGGATTTGGCGATCTTTTCGAAGGAACTGATGCTGGGGCAGGCGGCGAGGATCGCGGTTTCAAGCGGGTCAAGCGCGTGAACCACCGCATCGCCGCGCCTTTCGTCAATGACGCGGGACTGCGTTCCGTTGGCGAAGCATAGCAGGCTGGTTTCCTGTTCGGATTGCCAATGGGCGATCGCTGTCTTCATTGCCTCGACCGCCTGTTCAAGGTCCGCGTCGTGGACCGGGTTCACGATGTCGTAGTGGTAGGCGTAATCGTCGACGCAGACGTCATCTCCTGAATAAATATAGGGGTAGGCGCTGTTTGGGCGGATTTTGATGCCGAATGCTTCAGGATCGTTGAAATACGGGCTGAAGCGGTCTGCCCGCACACTGTTACAGCCGGCAGGGGCCTGCAGGTGTCGTAGATGCGGAATGACGTCGACAATCGCCGCGTATTGCTCTGCTGTTTCCCCGGGGAAACCGTAGAGATGGCTCCAGTCGACATAGACCCCGGCCTCGGCGCATAGTTTCAATATCTGGATATTGCGGATCAGTGTCGTGCCCTTTCGCATCGATTTCAGCACATCCGTGCTCAGGCTTTCGATCCCCGGCTGGATTTTGCGGATGCCGGTTCGTGACAGGGCGCTGACCTGATCCCAGGTGAGATTGGCCTTCACCTCGAAATGCATAAGGAATTCGCGATCGTCCTCCGCGAACCGCGGCAGCAGTTCGTCGAAGAATCGGTGGTCGAGAATATTGTCGACAACCACGAAATCCGGTCCGTACCGGTCGGCGAGAAAACTGAACTCGTGAAACACGCGATCGGCGGATTTTCTCCTGAACGCCATGGAAAGTCCGTTTAGGCCGCAAAACGTGCAATGGTGCTTTGCTCCCCACCAGCAGCCGCGCGAGGTCTCGATCGTTGGAACGGCAGGGCTGATCTCGCGGAGTTCGCTGATTTGACCGTGCTGCGTATAGAAATCCGAAAAATCAGGGATAGGCAACGTATCGAGATCCGTCACGAGTCGCGGTTGCGACGGCGACGCGTCAGGCGGATCATGGCGCGTCACGACGCCGTCAAGCTCGACAATTGGTTCTTCGGAAATAATCCGCCGGACGAGTTCCGGAAACACCTCGTCTCCCTCGCCAAGGCAGACAGCATCGATTTCCGGGTGGTTCCCGAGAAGCTTGCGTCCAAGTTCGGACTCGCAATTGGCGCCGCCGAAGACAAGCCAGCAATTTTTCAATCTGCCTCTGACCCGGCGCGCGAAGGCCAGCGATGCGGCTGTCTGCTGAAAGGAAGTCGAGATTCCGATGATCGCCGGGTCCTGGCTTGCGATCCGGTCGACGCACCTGTCGATAAAGTCACTTGCCGCCTGGCGCGCCCGGATCGCGTCGCTCATTAGGACAAGATACTCGAGTGATCTGGCATAGTGCGACAGTACGTCGTTGAAATAGGCAATGTCCGATTCATCCGACCGCGGAAAGACGAGCGACGAGAATATCCACTCGCCAAGGAACGACTGGTAAAACTTCTCGTCTGTCAGAAGAGCATAGCTGTCGAGGCCGATGGTTTCGGCGAAATCGAAGCTGAAATAGTCTATGCCGCAGTCATAGCCCTCTTCCCGCAAGCGCGTCGCCAGAAGGCTGAGCCCCAGACTGGGATGTTGGAGCGAAGAAAACGGCAGCGAGACGAGCGATACCCTGGCGCCTGGCGAAGGCCTGGACATCGGGTCTGCGTTACATGCATCTCGGGCGGATCACCCCGTCACTGGAAGCCAGATAGGCCGATCGCAGATCCTTCATGATGTCTTCGGTCTTGCGCTCGCCTGTGTCCTTCAGAATGCCCTGGATCTTTTTCATCAGATCATAGGCGTCACTGTCTTTCTTCGGATCGTCAGGGGCATGGAGACCAAGAGAGGCAAGCGTTCCGTCGAGATCGCTGTGAAACTTGCTGCGAAAACTCTCGTCAATCATAAGGCGTCCGAGGATGGTCTGAACATCCTCTAGTTTCAACGGATGTTTGTGGTGTGTTGCCTCGGCCATGACGTCCCCCTGTTGCTTGCGTTGCTTGAATAAACGCGGAGTTATTTCAAGTGGATGAAGTAACTGTATTCCTTTATTGTAATGATGTCTATTAATGCAGTGATGACAAACCTAACCTTTTGTAGATGATCGCAAATATAGCCAATTAGAGGCTGTATATCACGCCACGGCAATCGCTAGTCTGTAGATTTTGAGAAATACCATATGTAAGTTGAAATTACGGAGGCGATCACGCGCATTCCGATTGAATTGCGCGCCATTGAAATTGCGGGATGCCGGGAGTGAAGTCTGTTCGGTCACAATCACGAACTTGGAGATGATTGTGGGTCAGATCGCAAATCGTTGGCCTGAGTTCTTGTCGAAGGCGCACGCGGACGGCTATCCGCCGATCCGCCAATCGCGTGGTGGGCGCCATGGCCATCTCTGATGGAAAGATTCCAGTCAATATGGAGCCGACGGAACGTCGCTTCTGTTCGGTGCTTTTCGCCGACATCGTCCAGTCAACCGAACTCATCTATGACCTGGATCCGGAGGAAGCGTTTGAAAAGACCACTCCGGTGATCCGGCTGATCATGGAGGTATGCGAATCCTTCGGCGCCTTGACGCGCAATACCGGAGACGGCGCGATCGCCTTCTTTGGCCTCCCGAAAGCTGATGAAGACCACGTGCTGAAAGCGGTGCATGCCGGATTGGCGGTCTTGAAAAACCTGAACGAACTTGGGTCCGACCGCGTCGATCTGAGGATCGGCATTCATGTCGGCGAAGTCCTGGTCGGAACCATCCACCATTCCAATGTCGAGGAACTTGCAGTGGCGGGCTCCACCGTCCATGTGGCCAAACGTATCGAGGAATCCGCGCGTCCGAACACGGTTGCGATCTCCGGGGCCGTACAGGAGGTCATCGGCAATCTTTTCAACACGATCGCGCTCGGTGAAAAGGATCTCAAAGGCGTAAAAGACGCAACTGGGATCTACGAAGTGACCTCTCGCGACAAGACAGTCTCGCGCTGGGATCATCGAACCAGTCTCGGCCTTTCCGCCTTTGTCGGTCGGGAAGATGAACTCGCGCGGATTAACGCAGCCTGGGACCTTGTTCGCGATGGCGCAAGAAGCTGGATAGCGATTCAGGGCGAGGCGGGTGTGGGCAAGTCCCGTCTGGTGCACGAATTTCTCGACCAGCGCCTGCTTGGTCCGCACACGACGCTGGATTTTACTTCCAGCTCGCTTGACCGACATGTCGCCTTTCTGCCGGTCATCAACGAACTCGGGCGCATTCTCGGCATAAACACCCGCAGCAGCCTCTCCGAAGCGACCAGCATCCTGCATGACGCTCTTGAGACGGAGTTCGCTGACGATCCGATGCACTGCAACGCCTTGCTGTCGGTATTCGGGCTGATCGTCGCGGATCAGAAATGGGTGGAGCTTGGCTCCGAGAAAAAGGCATCCTATGTCTTGAGCAGCCTGAGCTCGGTGTTGGGAAAACTGTCAGCGACGTCGCCGTTGGTCGTTCTCTTCGAGGACATTCACTGGTCCGATCAGGGCACGCGACAATTTCTGAAATACATGCTCGAACATTGGCGCGGAAACCGGGCTCTTTTTCTCATCCTCTCGCGCGACGCCCTTGCGTTCGGCGGTGGAGAGGTGGAGAAGATCAATCTCCTGCCTCTCGACGAGAAATCGACCAACCGGTTTCTGGAGAATATCCTGGGTGATTTCGCGCAAAGCCCGACGCTCGAGAAAATCATCAAGAAATTCGGTGACAGAACGCCGCTGTTCATCGAGGAACTCAGCCTGCATTTCCGCAAGAAAGGCGCTATTGATCGCTACGTCGGTCTGTCAGACGAAAAACTCGAACTGACTTCGCTGCAATTGCCGACATCCGTCCAATCGCTGATTGCGCAGCGGCTTGACGCTCTGTCGCCGGAAGAGCGCAAGGCCGTTCAATTGGCGGCGGTGATAGGCAATACATTGCCGCTTGAGCTGTTTGTCGCCATGCTCGGAGATGGCGCGAAGGATGTTGACGTGCTGATCGGGACTTTAATCGATCATGGCGTGCTCCATCGTCAGAATGACAAGACCTGCCGGTTCAAGCATGCGCTGATACAGCAGGTGGCTTACAATGGCATGCCGCGTATGCGCCGACGCCGCATTCATCGCGATGTCGTTGAGGCAATCGGCCAGCTTGATCCCGGTCGCGATCCGGGTCTCCTCCAGACACTGGCCATACACGCGGAACTCGGCGAACAATGGATGACCGCCGCTCGTGGCTATCTCGACAGCGGCAATATCGCAATTGATCGTGCGGCGTTCGACAGTGCGATCTACAATTTCAATTCCGCCCTGTCTTGCCTGGCGAAGGAAAAGGAAAGCGAAACGGCGGCTCGGCTCGGCATCGAGATCCGTCGCAGGAAACGAGTGGCGATGGTGCCGTCTGCAGATTTTCGCCGCATCCTCGACGTGGCCGAGGAAATCGAGGAACTAAGTTTGCAGGTGGGCGACCACAGTTCACGAATGCACGCGATGGTCGACAGGACGATTTTGCTCACCGTCCTTTCGGGAACCGATGAGGCGATCCGGGCGGGGCACGACGCGCTGGAGCAATCAAATTCCGCCGATGACGGGCTGCATTCGGCCTATGCGGCCTTCGGCCTCGGGCAGGCCTACTGGTTCGCTGGCGATTTTCAGAGAGCTGTCGTTATCACGGGTCGCTATCGCGATTTGTTTCTTAAAGAATTTCGGGGAGCTTCGCCCAGCACCAACGGCTCCGTTTCCGTGCTCGGGCTTGCGACGCGGGCGAACGCTCTTGTCGCCCTCGACGAAATTCGGCTGGCCGAAGAGGAAATCGCCATCGTTCTGGAAATCGCGGAGGAAACCGGAACAAGCTACGACGCCAGCTTCTCAGCCGTTTCGAAAGGACTGCTGCATATCGCAAAAGGGGAAGCTGAGGAGGCGATCGGCTGGTTGAGCGGCGCTTTCAACCGCAGCAAGGACGCCGGTCTGGAGGTTCTTTGTGCATTCTCCGCAGCGCCGCTTATCCGCGCCTATGCCAATGCAGACAATTTCGTCGCAGCGCGCAACACGGCGAAAACCGCGCTTGCGATTGCCGAGCAGAGAAACATTGACGCGTTCAGGGCCTGGTTGATGGCGGCGCAGATTGAAATGCTGTGCCTGGAGGGCCGCTTCGACCGGTTGGATGAAACGCTGGCGCAAGTGATGCCGCTGTGCGAGAAGAACGGATACAAGGGATTCCGCGCCCAGATCGTCGCGGACGTCACGCTCGCCCACGCCAGAGCGGGGGGAGAAGAGGCGAAACGCTTCACAGGCGAAGCTGTGAAGCAGGTATTGCAACTGCCGAGAATATAATCATTTTCCCGAGGTGATCATGTCAGCCGCCTTTTCGGCGATCATGATCGTCGGCGCATTTGTATTGCCACCGATAATTGTGGGCATGACGGACGCGTCGACCACGCGCAGATTTCCAACGCCATGCACTTTCAATTGAGGATCGACAACAGCCGACGCGTCCGTTCCCATGCGGCAGGTGCCAACGGGATGGTAGATCGTATCGGCATGCTGCCGGATCGATTCTCGCAGGGCGTCGTCCGAAAGGTTGCTGAACGGATAGAGGTCGCTCTTGCGAAAAGCGGCGAGGGCGGGGGCCTCACAGATGGCGATTGCCTGACGGGCGCCGGCGACAAGCGCCTCCAGATCGTCGTCTTCAGAAAGAAAGCGCGGGTCGATGCGCGGCGCCGAGTACGGATCTCTTTCCCTCAAGGTCACGGTCCCGCGGGACTTCGGCCGCAAAACGCAAACATCGCAACTGTACCCGTGTCCTGTATGGAATTTTCTGGCGTGCCAGTCGACGATGCCGATCACGAAGTGGAGTTGGACATCCGGGCGGTCGAGACCGGGATCGGTCTTCAGAAAGGCGCCGCCTTCGGCAAGCGGCGAAGTGACCATGCCCGTGCCGGTCTTTCGCCACTTCATGGCTTCCGACACCAGCTTGATCGCTCCCGCCAGGGAATAGCCGAACATGTCCGTGGAGGCGCTGCGGGAAATCATCGGAAAATTGAGGTGGTCCTGCAGGTTTTGGCCAACTCCCGGCAGATCATTCCGTAATTTTATGCCGTGGCGTTTGAGTTCTTCCGCCGGGCCGATACCCGAGAGCATCAGCAATTGCGGCGACTGGAAAGCGCCGCCGCACAGAATGACCTCACGATCGGCCCGGATCTGCGTTTCTTTCCCCCGCCTTTGGTATCGTACGCCGGTCGCCCTTCCATCTTCGAATACGATTTCCGTCGCTATCGACTTGGTCCGCACCTCGAGATTGGATCGTGTCAGCGCCGGATCGAGATAGGCGTTGGCGGCCGAACACCGTTCTCCTTTTCTTTCGCCATCGCCAAATTGAGTGACCTGATAGTATCCGACACCTTCCTGCAACGGTCCGTTGAAATCATCGTTGTAGGGTATCTGGCATTGGCGTCCGGCCTCGATGAAGGCTTGCGTGACAGGCCGTGGCGAAGGCTGGTCGCAGACCTGCAGAGGTCCTTCGGCGCTGTGCAGGGCGTCGCCTCCGCGCTGATTGCCTTCCGAAATCTTGAAATAGGGCAGCACGTCCGCGAAAGACCAGCCTTCGCAGCCGCCTGACGCCCAGGAGTCGTAATCTGACGGATGGCCCCGGATATAGAGCATTGCATTGATGCTGCTGCTTCCGCCCAGTCCCTTGCCGCGCGGCTGATAACCGCGGCGATTGCCGAGACCTGACTGCGGCTCCGTCATGAAGGCCCAGTTGTTGATTCTGAAGGGCTTGCTCGGCGCCATGACGGCAAGTCCGGCCGGCGCGCGAACGAGAATGCTCTTGCAGTCGCCGCCGGCTTCCAGGAGGCAAACCGTAGTTCCCGGGTCTTCGCTCAGACGCGCTGCAAGCACAGAGCCCGCCGACCCTCCGCCGACGATGACGTAGTCGAAGTGGTCCATATCGTCCCTCCCGAAGGCATGGTCCTCCAGAAGGCGTAGCTTGGCAAGCGCCGAGGATCAGACCGCCACTGAATGCCGGGCGGGGCCCTTGCCGAAATAGCTGTCGAACTGTGTCGCAATCATTCGGGTAAAGGGACGGCCCTCGCTGGTGATTTGATAAAAGCCTTCCTCGTACCTGAAAATCGTACCCTCCGATGCGGCGAGTTCCGCCGCTTGCCGAAAAATGGGGAGCGACAAAGCGCCGAACCTGGCTTTCAGCGCCGCCTCTTCGAAGCCGAAATCGCACATCAGGCGTTCGATGACCCAGGATCGCGCTCTGTCGTCCGCAGACAATTCGAAACCGCGCACTGTCGCAAGGCCGGTTTGATCGACCCGCCGCATATAGTCGGCGGTCGCCGGGCTGTTTTGTGCATAGCCCTGCGGCAACTGACTGATGGACGATGCGCCAAGACCCAGAAGGGCGGTTGCTTCGTCATTCGTGTAGCCCTGAAAATTCCGCTTGAGCCCGCCTTCGCGCGCCGCGACCGCCAAGGTGTCGTCAGGTCGCGCGAAATGGTCTATGCCGATCGCCTGATATCCCGCATCCTGCAGCAGGCGGGATGCGAGCGACGCCTGGTCAAGACGTTGCTCCTGACCCGGCAATAGGTTTTCGTCGATCATCGTCTGATGCTTGCGGATCCACGGGACATGCGCATAGCCAAACAACGCCAGCCGATCGGGTACCAGTGATATGGCGAGCTCCACGCTTCTTTGAACCGTTTCGAGTGTCTGGAGCGGCAGGCCGTAAAGCAGATCGAGATTGAGTGAATTCACGCCTCGGGCGCGCAGCGCGAATACAACTTCCGCGGTCTCTTCGAAAGTCTGTATGCGATTGATCGTCTTCTGAATCTCCGGATCGAAATCCTGCACGCCGAGGCTGGCGCGCGTCAGGCCGATCTCGGCCATTGCGTCGCACTTGTCCGGCGTCATGTCCGTTGGATCGATCTCCACGCAGATTTCAGCGTCGGATTCGAAATTGAAATGCGAGCGCAAATGCCGGGTCAGATCGATCAGATCTTCCGGCGTCAGCATGGTAGGCGATCCGCCGCCGAAATGCAGTCGCGTCACACGCGCCCCGCCATCAATCTTCGCGGCGGTGAAGGCGATTTCCCGCTTGATGAACTCAAGATACTTGCGCACCGGGTCGTACCGGTTTGTCTGTTTGGTGGCGCAGCCGCAAAACCAGCACAGGCGGTCGCAATAGGGGATATGGACATACAGCGAAAGCGAAATGTCAGGCGCGAGTTCAGAGAGCCATCGCACATGGACGGCCTCGTCGACTCCCGAGTGAAAATGCGGCGCTGTCGGATAACTGGTATAGCGTGGCGCCATGCCTGCGAAGCGTTTCGGTATCTCTGTATGCATTTGCCGAACCCTGTGCGACGGAGTTGTCGTTGGCGCGGTGATGCCAGATTATCGGCTGTCAGGCTTTGATTCCGATCAAGTTTAGGGTCGGCAAGCTTGCCTTGTGGCAATTTGCCGTCACGATTTTCTTTGAATTTGACGCCGGGAAGCTGCAAATTAGAATCAATGAATATGCTGGTCCAATAGAAATCGCGAAATGATGCGATCGGGAGGCCGGCTGTGAGGGATAGCGGCAGTCGTTATGAGTGGACAGCGCAAAGACATCCACAATTCGAATATTCCCGTTTTGTGCGAAGCCTGCGAGGCCAGACACAAGGGTGTATGCGGATCGCTTTCAGCGGATCAACTCACGTATCTATCGAAAAATTCCGTCCGCAAATCCGTTGAGGCGGGCGTTGAACTCATGTCAGATTCGGAGAATGTCTCCAGTTACAACAACATTCTGTCAGGCGTGGTCAAGCTGACCAAGATGCTGCCCGACGGCCGCCAGCAGATCGTCGGATTGCAATTCGCCCCTGATTTCCTCGGGCGACCATTCCGCGCGTCTAGCCAGACCACGGCCGAGGCCACGACCGACGTCAAGCTGTGCAGCTTTCCGCGGTCGATCGTCGACAAGATGATCAGAGAAACGCCGGATCTCGAACACAAGCTGCATGAGCAGGCGCTGGCCGAGCTTGACGAGGCGCGCGAATGGATGCTGACGCTCGGCCGCAAGACGGCGGCCGAGAAGGTGGCGAATTTCCTCTACATGATCGCCTCACACGTCGAACCAGGCGCCGTCGAAGATGAAATACTGACCTTCGATCTGCCTCTGACCCGCGCCGATATCGCCGATTTTCTGGGCCTGACAATCGAAACCGTTAGCCGCCAGTTGACCAAACTGCGCAAGGACGGCGTTATCCAGATCGTCAACAATCGCCACATTACGGTGCCGGATATCGAACGGTTGGCCTGGCGCGCTCAGGTCGATTGAACGGCTGCGCGAAATTCTTCTGACGAAGGTGGGGTGCCAATGGCATGATGTCTTCTTGATATGCTAGAATTTGTGCATATATTGTGCATGAAAAGTGTGGGTTTTTGACATGGCACAATCTGGCGCAGAATCAGCTCATATCGTCGTTTCAAAGTTTGTGGACAGCCTCCAGGAACCGCGGACGCCTTATATCTCGCCCTCGCGGTTTTCTGAGGTTCTCGGTGTAAAGGTCGCAGGCCTGGCGGAGTTGACAGGCGTTCATCGCAATACACTGCGTAATCCGTCGTCAGAGCGTCTACAGAGCAGGATGCGGGAGATGATTAAAGTGATTTCTGCTGCAGCACGGCTGACTGGCGACCTTCAGAAGGCCATCTATTGGTATCGAAACGAACCAATCGATGAATACGATCACCTGACGGCGGCGGAACTTGTCGCGGATGGCCATTCCGAAGCAGTTCTCACCTATATTCGAGACTTGGAGAACGGGGCTCGCGGGTGAAAACCACTCGTATCGGTCCGGGTGTAATTTTCCATCGATACCTTACGCCGCGATGGGCTTTTCTACCAACGAGCGGAGCCGGCGCCGCCATTGACGGTGGCCGTTTCAACCGGCCAGGCGTCGAAGCCCTCTATCTCTCTAAAGCTCCGCAAACAGCTCTTGAAGAATATCGCCAGGGTGCGAGCATTACACCGCCCGCTACTCTTGCGGCCTACAAGATTACGCTGGCGGAAGTCGTCGACCTGTCGGAAGGCTACAATTCGGATCACTGGGATATTGCCTGGAGGGATTGGGATTGCCAATGGCGGAAGCTTGCCCGCATCGATAAAAAGATACCGCCATCTTGGAAGATAGCGGACAGCATCATCTCATCTGGAATGCGCGGCTTGCTCTTTCCGTCGCTCCGCCATGCAGGTGGAATAAACCTGGTTATTTTTTCTGCAAATCTGACAAGCGTTGATGCTGTTGAAGTCCACGACCCAGATGGTCAGCTTCCCAGGGACCAGTCGTCCTGGGTATAGATCCATTTCGGTGAAGATGAGACGTTTATCCGGAGTTGAACTGATGGGTGTTCGTCGATTTCTTCCGGCGTCGATTTACGAGGCTATGACTTAATGGTCCTCCAGCAAACTCGAAAGATACTCCCGTTCATAGGCGCAATGCCGGCGGACCGCATCGAAAACGCTGCGCAGCAGGTAACCAGCGGCTTCCGGATTCTCCGGTTGTCGTTCGCGGCCGAGTTCGCACAGCAATTCCGAGAGTTCCTCCATACGGAATTCATCTTCACTGTGCTCCCCGCGAAACCGTTTGATCACCCGGGAAACGGGTTCGGCTACTGAGGATCGATGCAAAGCGGTTGAAAATAGCACATCTTCCTCGAAGCGGTGCATTCGAATGATCATCGGAACAAGAGCTCGCGACAGTTCCGCGCATTGTCGCCTGTCATGCCGGTCAGGAAGCAGGTCGGCGATCGCTTCGAGAGTGTCGCACAGTTCCATCTGCAGATCATGAACCATGGCAAGTGCTATGGCAGGGTCAGACTTCGCGGCCTCGAGGCTTTTCGCTCCTTTCGTCAGAAATTCTAGAGCGCTCATCCGCTGCACCGTTCTCCCTGTCAATCGCCGGTGGGACCCTTGCCAGGCGCGCTGATTTGGGCAAAGACTTTAGAATGGTTCGAAACCCACCACGACACGAATCTGCCCCGCTGCGAGATAGCGCGCTTTGATCAGGATCAATGCAGCGCGTCGTTGGAAGGGTAAGACCGGCGTTACCGGAGGCTTATTGAGCCGCCGGGCATTAATATGCTGACAGGGGACGGACATGAATTTCGCAACGGAAACCATCATCATAGCCGTGGGGGCGTTCCTGGCGCTGCTGGGCGCGGCTTTCGCGCAGGACAGCCTGTTCGCCGCACATATGTGGGTGTTGTTCTTCGTGCTCCTGTGTACGGTCGTCGTGCTCCTGCGGATGACGACATTCACCGAGGACGGCGTCGCCGTCATCGCTCAGGATCGCTCCGGCTATATGGACGGCGTTATCCGATTTGGAACGATAGCTACGGTTTTCTGGGGTGTTGTCGGGTTTCTGGTCGGTGTTGTGGCGGCGGCTCAACTCGCCTTCCCGGATCTCAATATCGAGCCATGGTTCAACTTCGGTCGGGTTCGTCCCCTGCATACCTCGGCCGTAATCTTCGCCTTCGGCGGAAATGCGCTGATTGCAACCTCCTTATACGTAGTCCAGAGAACCACCCGCGCACGGCTTTTCGGCGGCAATCTCGCCTGGTTTGTATTCTGGGGCTATCAGCTATTCATCGTTATGGCGGCGACCGGATATCTGCTCGGCATCACAGAGGGTCGCGAATATGCGGAGCCGGAATGGTATGTCGATCTTTGGCTGACGATTGTGTGGGTGGCCTATCTCCTCGTGTTCCTGGGGACGATCCTGAAACGCAAGGAGCCGCACATTTATGTGGCGAACTGGTTCTACCTGTCTTTTATCGTCACCATCGCCATGCTGCATGTGGTGAACAATCTTTCAGTGCCTGTGTCGCTTCTGGGCGTAAAGAGTTATTCGCTTTTTTCAGGCGTTCAGGACGCGCTGACACAATGGTGGTACGGCCATAACGCCGTAGGCTTCTTCCTCACCGCGGGATTCCTCGGCATGATGTATTACTTCATCCCGAAGCAGGCCAACCGTCCTGTCTATTCCTACCGCCTGTCGATCATCCACTTCTGGGCTTTGATCTTCCTCTACATCTGGGCCGGGCCGCACCACTTGCACTATACGGCGCTGCCCGACTGGGCCCAGACGCTCGGCATGGTGTTTTCCATCATGCTGTGGATGCCCAGCTGGGGCGGCATGATCAACGGTCTGATGACGCTGTCCGGGGCCTGGGACAAGATCCGCACCGATCCAATCATCCGCATGATGGTGATCGCGGTCGCCTTCTACGGCATGTCCACCTTCGAAGGACCGATGATGTCCATCAAGGCCGTCAACAGCCTCAGCCACTACACAGACTGGACGATCGGCCATGTGCATTCCGGCGCGCTTGGATGGGTTGGCATGATCTCCTTTGGCGCCGTCTACTTCCTGGTTCCGAAATTGTGGCATCGCGAACGGCTGTATTCACTCAGAATGGTCAACTGGCACTTCTGGCTCGCCACGCTCGGCATCGTCATCTACGCGGCCGTCATGTGGGTCGCCGGCATCCAGCAGGGTCTGATGTGGCGCGAATACGACAGCCAGGGTTTCCTCGTGTACTCCTTCGCTGAAACCGTGGCGGCCATGAAGCCCTACTACATCGTGCGTACGCTCGGAGGCTTGCTCTATCTCGCTGGCGGCATCGTCATGGCCTACAACGTCGCCATGACTATCCTTGGCCACCAGCGTCAGGAAACACCCATTCCCGGCAGCCAGCCGGTAGCGCAACCGGCTTGAGGGGTCTGAACAATGTCATCTTTTCTCGACAAGCACAAAATTCTCGAAACCAACGCAACGCTGCTGCTGGTGTGCTCGCTTCTTGTGGTTACGATCGGCGGAATCGTCGAAATCGCGCCTCTCTTCTACCTGCAGAACACCATCGAAAAGGTGGAAGGCATGCGGCCCTACTCGCCGCTGGAGCTCGCCGGTCGCGACATCTACGTGCGTGAGGGATGCTATGTCTGCCACAGCCAGATGATCCGGCCGTTCCGCGACGAGGTCGAACGCTACGGACCTTATTCGCTGGCAGCTGAATCGATGTACGATCATCCGTTCCAGTGGGGCTCGAAGCGCACCGGTCCGGATCTGGCGCGAGTCGGCGCACGCTATTCCAACGAGTGGCATGTCCAGCATCTGATCGAGCCGCGTTCGGTGGTGCCGGAATCCATCATGCCGAGCTACAGTTTCCTGCTGGATAAAGAGCTCGAAATTCGGGACATCGAGAGTCACCTGAAAACCAACAGGATTGTGGGCGTTCCCTACACGGACGAGATGCTTGAAAACGCTTACGCCGACTTGATCGCTCAGGCCAATCCGGACGCCGATACAGCCGGCGTGGAGGAACGGTACCCGAAAGCGGTGATCGCGGATTTCGACGGCGATCCTGGCCGGTTGACGGAAATGGATGCGCTCATAGCCTATCTGCAGATGCTCGGCACGCTGGTCGACTTTTCCACGTACGATCCAACCTCGGGATACCGCTAGGGGATCGTCATGGATTATCAGTCGATGCGAACTTTCGCAGACAGTTGGGGGCTTCTCTTCCTGTTCCTGGTCTTTGTCGGGGTGATTATCTACACCTTCCGGCCCGGCAGCAGAAAAGAAGCGGACAAGATAGCCGAGATTCCGTTGAAGGACGACGAATCTCCGGACGAGAACGACAGGGAAGACGATGATGTCGGAAAAACAGATTGACGAAATCAGCGGCGTCGAGACGACGGGACATGAGTGGGACGGCATTACCGAGCTCAACAATCCGCTCCCGCGCTGGTGGCTGTATTTCTTCTACGCGACCATCGTCTGGGCGATCGGCTACACGATCCTCTATCCAGCCTGGCCGCTGATCAATTCCGCCACGACGGGGATCCTTGGCTATTCGAGCCGCGCCAGCGTGGCCGATGATATGGCGAAGGCTGAAAAAGTACAGGAAGTCTACGATAAAAGGATCGAGGAAGAATCTCTCGAAAACATCCTCGCTGACCAGGAATTGCGGCAATTCGCCGTGGCTGGCGGTTCGGCGGCCTTCAAGATCAACTGCGTGCAGTGTCACGGTTCCGGCGCGCAAGGGGCTGCCGGCTATCCCAACCTGAACGATGACAGCTGGATTTGGGGCGGCGACATAAATCAGATCTATCAGACCGTCGCGCATGGCGTGCGTTTCGACGGAGACGACGACACGCATTTCTCGGAAATGCCTGCCTTCGCTGATGTCCTCGATTCGCAACAGATCCGCGAAGTCGCGGCCTATGTCGTCAGCCTGACCGGCGCTCCTTCCAATCCCGATCTGGTGGAGCCTGGAAAACAGGTCTATCTCGACAACTGCGCTGTTTGTCATGGCGAGAACGCGCAGGGCGATATCGAACAGGGCGCCCCCAATCTTGCCGACCAGATATGGCTTTACGCCGGAACGGAAGCCGATATCGCGAAGCAGGTCGGCAAGCCGCAGCATGGCGTGATGCCGGCATGGCTCGGGCGTTTGGGCGAATCCACTGCAAAGCAGCTTGCCGTCTTCGTCCATTCGCTCGGCGGCGGCCAGTAGCGGCGAGGCTTTTTCCGCGCCGGGAAGACCTTTGCTGGCGAGCCGCATTTGATCGGCGTCAAGGCGTAGACAAGCTTCAAATGTCATGACGCCAAGGTGGCGGCTCTCATATGAAGGCCGCCGGTTTGCGTGACAGGAATCAATGATGAGTGACACGACCACTCGACCAGCCGATGTAGAACAATTCGACGCAGAAGCGGTCAACGCCGCTTGGGCGCGCAAGCCGCTTTACGAAGCGCGCAAGAAGATCTTCCCGAAAAGGGCGCAAGGACAGTTCCGCAATTTCAAGTGGATCGTCCTGATCGTGACGCTGGGCATCTATTACCTGACGCCCTGGCTTCGCTGGGATCGTGGACCCTTTGCGCCCGATCAGGCCGTGCTCATCGACATCGCCAACAGACGCTTCTATTTCTTTTTCATCGAAATCTGGCCGCAGGAGTTTTTCTTCGTCGCAGGCTTGCTTGTCATGGCAGGGTTCGGATTGTTCCTCGTCACATCGGCCGTCGGTCGCGCCTGGTGCGGCTATACCTGTCCGCAAACGGTGTGGGTCGATCTCTTTCTTGTCGTGGAAAGGGCAATCGAGGGCGATCGAAACCAGCGCATCAAGCTGGACAACGCTGCTTGGACTTCTGGCAAGCTGTTCAAGCGTATTTCCAAGCATGCGATCTGGCTGTTGATAGCAGTCGCCACCGGCGGCGCCTGGATTTTCTACTTCGCCGATGCTCCCACCCTGCTGATGCAGGTCCTGACAGGCGCGGCTGCGCCCGTCGCCTACATCACCATTGCGGTGCTGACGGTGACGACCTATTTGCTCGGCGGACTCATGCGTGAGCAGGTCTGCACCTATATGTGTCCCTGGCCGCGCATTCAGGCGACGATGCTCGACGAGAAATCGCTTGTCGTCACCTACAATGACTGGCGCGGCGAACCGCGCTCGCGTCACGCCAAGAAAGCGAAGGCTGAGGGAAAGGTTGTCGGCGACTGCGTCGACTGCAACGCCTGCGTTGTCGTCTGTCCGATGGGGATCGACATACGCGATGGCCAGCAACTCGAATGCATCACCTGCGCGCTGTGTATCGACGCCTGCGACAATGTCATGGATAAGCTCGGTCGTGAGCGCGGACTGATTTCCTACGCCACGCTTTCGGATTACGAAAACAACATGGCAGTCGCCACGAATGGCGGAACGACGGATATCGATCCCCGGCAGGTCCGAAACGCCGATGGCAGTTTCAGTGACAGGGTAACGCATTTCAACTGGCGCATCATCTTCCGCTTTCGCACGTTGCTTTACCTTGGCGTATGGGCGCTGGTCGGTTTGGCGTTGCTTTATGCGCTGCTTGCGCGCGACCGGCTGGAGATCAATGTTCTCCACGATCGCAATCCGCAATTTGTCACGCTGTCTGACGGTGACATTCGAAACGGCTACACCGTCAAGCTGCTCAACATGATACCCGAGCCACGCGTCATCTTCCTGTCGCTTGACGGCTTGCCAGGCGCGACAATGAGGATCAACGACATCGATCAGCCGGAAGGAACGTCCTTCGCGGTTCCCGTTGAACCTGATAGGTTAAGGACGCTGAAGGTATACGTCCGCCAGCCGCTCGGCGAAATCGCGGGGGGGCGCCAGTCCTTCCATTTCATCGCCGAAGACAAGGCAAGCGGAGAGTACGATCGGTACAACGCCGTGTTCAACGCACCGGAGTAAAGGCGATGAGCCTGTTCAACAGTATCTTTCGTCCTGCCGAGTTTACCGGCCGGCACATGTTCGGGATCATCGTTGTTTTCTTTGCAGTGGTGATTGGCGTCAATCTGACGATGGCCTACTTCGCGAGTCACAGCTGGAGCGGCCTCATCGTTCACAACACCTATGTCGCCAGCCAGCATTTCGACGAGGATGTCGAGGCGACAAAGGCGTTGCACAAGCGCGGTTGGGTGTCCGATCTGGACGTTGACGGCGAGACCATTGTCTACACGCTTGACGACGCGTCGGGCGCGCCGATCGAGGCCGAAGAGGTCGTGGTTCTGTTTCAGCGGCCGGCCAGCGAACTCCAGGACCGCGAGGTGCGCCTTTTGCCCCAGAGCCGCGGCCGGTTTGAATCGCAAAGCGCCATCGCGACGGGGCAATGGCTCGCCCGCATCAGCGTGAAGGATGGCGATTCAGTGCTGTACAGCGAAACCCGACGCTTCATTGTCCGTAATCCGGGCGCAGACAAATGAGCTGCTGCGCCGCCGGAAGCGAAGCCTCCGCGGAACTCGAGACGATGCGCGCGGCCGGGCATTCCGACGCCGAATTGCGCGCTGCCAGCAGGCCGGCGGGTGATGGACTTAAGCAGCTGGATCTTGCTCTGCCCGGCGTTCATTGCGGCGGGTGCATAAGGACGGTCGAAGCGGGTCTTAGCAAACTTCCTTTCGTGAACGAAGCGCGGGTCAATCTCTCCACCAGGCGCGTGCGCGTTATTTGGCGTGAAGACGGCGCGCCCTCTGGCATCGTCAATGCGCTGCAGGACCTCGGCTATGAAGCGCATATATTCGATTTCTCGGCTGACAAAAAGGACAAGACGCTCGGCGTCCTCCTGAGATCGCTGGCTGTCGCTGGATTCGCGGCCGCCAACATCATGCTGTTGTCCGTCTCGGTCTGGTCGGGCGCCGACGCTGCGACGCGCGACATGTTCCACTGGATTTCCGCGCTGATCGCCATCCCGGCGCTGGCCTATTCAGGACAGGTTTTCTATCGCTCAGCCTTTGCAGCGTTGCGCAAGGGCAGGCTCAACATGGATGTCCCGATCACGCTCGCCGTGATCCTCGCCTTTGCGATGAGCCTTTACGAGACGATGCATTCGGGCGAACGCGTCTATTTCGACGCGTCCGTGACCCTGATGTTCTTCCTGCTGATCGGGCGCACTCTGGATCATGTGATGCGCGAGCAGGCGCGCAATGCGGTCGCCGGTCTTCGCAAGCTCGCGCCCGGCGGCGCTTCCATCTTGAATGAGGACGGCGGTCGAACCTTCATCGAGACCGAAGCAATCGAGCCTGGCATGCATGTTCTGCTCGCTGCGGGAGATCGCGTTCCGGTCGACGGCCGGGTCATTGTTGGTGAAAGCGACATGGACGCTTCGCTTGTGTCCGGGGAAAGCGCGCCGCTGCGCATTTCGCCCGGTTCCCTGATCCAGGCGGGAACGCTCAACCTCACCGGCCCGCTGACAATCAAGGCGACGGCCTCGGCTGGCGATTCCTTCCTCGCAGAGATGGTTCGCCTGATGGAGGCCGCCGAGGGCGGCAAGGCGCGTTATCGCCGTATCGCAGACCGGGCCGCAGAGCTCTATGCGCCCGCCGTCCACTTGGCGGCGCTGCTCGCCTTTGTCGGCTGGATGGTTGTCTCCCGAGACTTCGGTCACGCGCTGTATATCGCCATCGCGGTGCTGATCATCACCTGTCCCTGTGCGCTCGGCCTGGCCGTTCCCGTGGTCCAGGTGGTTGCTGCGGGACGCCTGTTCAAAAACGGGATCATGGTCAAGGATGGATCCGCCATGGAACGTATGGCCGAGGCGGATATGGCCGTTTTCGACAAGACAGGCACCCTGACAATGGGCGAGCCGGTTCTGGTCAATGCGCAGGACGTCGATCCGCATAGTCTCTCCATTGCCGCAGCCATTGGCCGGCATTCGCGGCATCCTCTGGCCCGCGCTCTGGCTGGCGCTGCGCCACAAAGCGAAAATTTGGAAGAGACGCTTACAGGGTTGCGCGAGGCGCCGGGCAAGGGCGTCGAATGCGTGGTCGATGGCCGGACATACCGCCTCGGGCGCGCCGAATGGGCGCTGGAGGAGGGTGAGGACGAGGGCGCCGCAACGTCGACGACCCAGGCAGTTCTCGGGGTGAACGGACGGTTTCTCGCCGTGTTCCAGTTCGAGGACCGGTTGCGTCCGGCAGCGGCCGAAACCATTGCGACGCTCAAAAACCGCGGGATCGATGTCGAGATACTATCCGGCGACAGGCTCGGCGCTGTCGAAAGGCTCGCCCGGCTGCTGGGTGTGGCGACCTTTCGCGCTGGGGTGTTGCCATCCGGCAAACAGGATCGTATTGCAGCGCTCGCAAGTGAAGGCTGGAAGGTGCTGATGGTCGGCGACGGACTGAACGACGCTCCGGCGCTCAGTCGCGCGCATGTCTCCATGGCTCCGGCGACCGCCGCCGATGTCGGACGCAACGCCGCCGACTTCGTGTTCCTCCATAGCAGCCTCGACGCCGTCGCGATTGCACTCGACACCTCGGTGCGCGCGGGCAATCTCATTCGGCAGAACTTCGCCCTTGCGATCCTCTACAATCTGATCGCCATCCCGACGGCGGTTCTCGGATTCGCAAGTCCGCTGGTCGCCGCGATCGCGATGTCGTCCTCTTCTATTGTCGTCATCCTGAATTCGCTGCGCCTGCGCCTTGGCTCCGATCGTCTGGTTGGCGTGCAAAAGTCTTTCGAACCTGCTGAGCGGGAGGTCGCGACGACGTCAGGCGCAGGAGCCCGAGTTTGACAGGCCTCCTGTTCCTCATCCCGATCGCCCTGTTTCTTGGCGCGCTGGGATTGATCGCGTTTCTGTGGTCGATCAAAAGCGGTCAGTACGACGACCTGGAAGGCGCCGCCTATCGTATCCTTGATGATGATGACGAGGCGCCGAAGGGCAGCGAGGGATCTGCTACCGGCACACCGTACAGGTCAGCGGATGGGCCGGATCCTGAAGACCGTCAATCACATTGAAGTGGTGCCGGTCCGGTTCTTCAACGCTTGCCGTGGCGGCGCCCAGACCATTCCAGATATTGGCGAGCAATGCGTTTTGACGCAGGAACTCCTGGCGTTCGCCGCCGCCAACCCAGCAAACGAGCTGCGTGCCGGTGATCGGCTCCAGCAGGGCGGGGCTTTCCGTCAGCGCTTCCCTGCGATCGATCTTCAGGGTGTCGTTCAATTCCGTATGCATGAGCGGCCTCAGATCATGCACGCCGCTGATCGAGACAACGCGTTCGATGCGTGCGACGATATCGCCGTCGAGCGGCGTGTTCTTGCAGACCATGCGCGAGACGAGGTGGCCGCCCGCGGAGTGACCGGTCAGCCGTATCGGTCCTGCAACCCGTGAGGCGGCGAAGGCGATCGCCTTTCCGATCTCGGCTGTGATGCCGGCAATGCGAATGTCCGGACACAGCGTATAACTGGGCATGGCGACGCTGTAGCCCTGTTCCAGCGCGCCCTGGGCGAGATGCGACCAGGATGCGTTGTCGAACGCCTTCCAGTAGCCGCCATGGATGAAGACGACGAGGCCACGCGATTGTCCCTTCGGGTGAAAGAGATCCAGCCGGTTGCGGTCTCCCTGCCCGTAGGCGAGGCCGTTTTCAGCCCTGCCGTCGCGCGCCAACGCGTCGCGGAATTTGCGGGCCTTGAGCGTCCAGGACGCGGGATAGTCCTGTGCGCCGGGAATGTGGGGCGCGTTGGCGTATGCGTCGTCCCAATCCGAAATCTGGTGCATCAGCATGGCGGCGTGCGGCTCCCGTTTCCTGTCGCAGCATTGCTATTGACGCGTCATACACAAATCGGCGGACAAATGCACGTTTGCGGCGCGCCTGAAGCGAATACGCGTTAATCTGCATTGCGACAAAATTCCACGCGCGCGACTTGCAACGATCTGCGCCCGGTGTGATACACGGTCTATCGAATTGCGAGGGTCAGAGATGAACTGTGTTTTCGTGCAACTGCAATGCCATCCGGGCAAGGCCTACGCCGTAGCCGACGCGCTATACGAGCGAGAGATCATTTCGGAGCTTTATTCCACATCCGGGGAGTTCGATCTCATGATGAAGATATACGTTCCGAAGGGCGAGGATATCGGCAAATACATCCATGACAACGTGTTGGACATAAGCGGTATCGCCCGTTCGCTGACCACAATGACATTCACTGCATTCTAAGCGGAACATAACCATGAACGACAGCCCGATCGTCATTGTCGGCGCAGGTCAGTGCGGTCAGAAGGCGGCTGAAACCCTGCGGCAGCAGGGGTTTGAAGGCAGGATCATACTCATCGGCGACGAGGCCCATCCGCCTTATCAGAGACCACCGCTTTCCAAAGCCTATCTCAAGGGCGAACTGGAAGCTTCGCGCCTGTTTCTCAAGGCCGACGACTACTACGAGAAGTCCGGCATCAAGCTCAAATTGTCGTCGCCGGTCGCGTCAATCGATCCGGCTGAACACACGGTGACGCTCGAAAGCGGCGAGACCATCGCCTATTCGAAGCTGCTTCTGGCCACGGGAACGAAGGCGCGCGACATAAGCCTGCCGGGGACGGATCTGGAAGGCGTCTTTACGCTCCGCAACATCAAGGATGTGGACCGGATTTCCGGGATCCTGAACCCGGATATGCGGGTTGTCATCATCGGCGGCGGATATATCGGACTGGAGGTGGCCTCGGCATTGCGCGCACGCGGCAATCCGGTGACGGTTCTCGAAGGCGCGGACCGGATCATGCAACGCGTCGTGAGCCCGGATCTCTCCGCCTTCTTCCACGCCCTGCATACGGAAATGGGCGTTGTAATAAAGACGCAGACACGGATCGCCGCTTTGGAGGGCGGGGATCACGTCGAGGCGGTTCGACTGGAGAATGGCGATGCTATTCCGGCGGATCTGGTTCTCGTGGCCGTCGGGGCGCTTCCCGTGACAGACCTTGCCGAGCAGGCGGGCGTTGATGTCGACAATGGCGTCACTGTCGACGGCCAATGCCGGACATCCGCCGCAGACGTTTACGCAGCGGGCGATTGCGCGTCATTCTTTTCAAAGCGCTATGGCCGCCACATCCGGCTCGAAAGCGTTCAGAACGCCATCGATCAGGGCAAGCACGCGGCCATGGCGATGCTGTCCGAGCAACCAGACTACGATCCCGTTCCCTGGTTCTGGTCGGATCAGTATGACGTGAAATTGCAGATCGCCGGCCTCAATCAGGGCTATGACAGGGCGGAACTGGACGGCGGCATGGACGACCGCTCCTTCGCCGTGCGTTATTTCCTCGGCGACAAACTCCTGTGCGTTGATGCTGTGAACATGGCGCGCGCGCACATGATGGCGCGCCGGGAACTGGCGTCCGGCTGAATGCCGAAGATTTGCCGTTGATTTTCGATACTTTGTGATCTTTGCTGCGTTTGCAGCAGCGGAGAGCAAGACATGCCTGATTTGCCGGCACATGCACAGGTGGTGATCATCGGCGGCGGCGCCGTCGGCGCCAGTTGCCTCTATCATCTCGCCCTGTCCGGCGTCGTGGACGCAGTCCTGATCGAGAAGAACGAACTGACGTCCGGATCGACATGGCATGCGGCGGGCAATACGCCGAGTTTCTCCGGCAACCTGACGATCATGAAACTGCAGAATTACGGGTCCCGCCTTTACGACCGGCTGGGCGAGGACGTCGGATATCCGATGACCAGACACCGCACCGGGTCGGTTCGCCTTGCCCAGCACAAGGAGCGCATGCAGGAATTCGAGCATGTGGCGGCCATGGCGAACGCTGCAGGCATCGACATGCGGCCGCTCACGGTTTCCGGGATGTTCGACGATTATTACCCCTGGATGAATGGCGACGGATTGGTGGGTGGTCTGTGGGATCCGGATGACGGCGACGTCGATCCGGCGCAACTCACCCAGGCCTTCGCCAAGGGCGCTCGCGATCGCGGCGCAAAGATTGTCCGTTTTACGAAGGTCACCGGCCTCAAACAGAGAAAAGACGGCAGTTGGGACGTTGCGACCGACAAGGGCGATATCCATGCCGCTGTCGTCGTCAACGCTGCAGGCTATCATGCCGATGAAATAGGCAGGATGGTTGGGCGCGAGATACCGATGGTCACCATGTCCCATCAGTATCTCGTCACGGAGGCTGTGTCCGAACTCGAGGAGCTTTCGGATCATATCCCGCTTTTGCGCGATCCGGACGACAGCTACTATTTGCGTCAGGAGCGACAGGGCCTCATCCTCGGACCCTATGAATGGCGGGCGACGCCCCACTGGTTGACCGGGGGAACGCCGGAGGATTTTTCGTTTCAGCTTTTCGAGGACGATCTCGACCGGCTCGAATGGTATATCGACGCCGCCTGCAAACGCGTTCCGATGCTGGCGACCGCCGGCGTCCAGAAAGTGATCAACGGACCGATCCCCTATGCGCCGGACGGTCTGCCTCTGTTGGGACCGGCGCCGGGTCTGTCGAATTTCTACGAGGCCTGTGTCTTCACCTTCGGAATCGCCCAGGCCGGTGGGGCGGGCAAAGCCATTGCAGAATATATCGTTGATGGCGGGCCGGAACTTGATCTCTGGTGCGTCGATCCACGCAGGTTCGGCGACTACGCCACGAAAACCTACGCCACCGTCAAGGCGATTGAGGTCTACCAGAACGAATACGCGATCAACCTGCCGCATCGTCCATGGCCTGCCGGCAGGCCGGCCTTAACCTCGCCGCTCTATGACAGGCTGGCGGCGCTTGGCGCGCAGTTCGGTTCCTTTGGAGGCTGGGAACGGCCGCTCTGGTTCGCCGGCGAAGGTGACCGGCCGGAGCCGGACATGACGTTCGGCCTACCGCATTTCCACGACGCGATCGCTCGCGAAGTCGAGACGGTGACGACCAGTGTCGGTCTGCTGGACCTGACAGGCTTCAGCCGGTTCGAGATTGCTGGCGAAAACGCCGCGGGTTGGCTGGATGGCGTAATGGCGGGAAGGCTGCCGCGAACCGGGCGGGTCACGCTCGGCTATTTCTGTTCTTCCACCGGCGCCCTGGTGTCGGAAATGATGGTTGCGCGCCTCGAAGACGATCGGTTCTGGCTTGTCGGCGGCGCCTCGGGTCACTGGCATGATCGGGATCTGCTCAAGGCGCACATGCCGAATGACGGATCTGTAACGGTTGAGGATTTGACCCCGAGACATGTGACGCTCGCCCTTGCCGGGCCGAAGTCCCGGGCGTTGCTGCAAGCGGTCGCAAAGGAAGATATGGGCGACGCCGTTCTGCCCTGGATGGCTGTGCGTCCCGTGACCATCGGCATGGCGCGGGGATACGTCATGCGCATGTCCTATACCGGAGAACTCGGGTTCGAACTGCATCTGCCCGCTGAAGTCGCGGTCCCGGTTCACCAACGGTTGCTTGCGGCTGGAAACGAATTCGGGCTCGGTCACTTCGGCATGTACGCCCTTGACTCCATGCGTATCGAGAAGGGTTTTCGGTCCTGGAAGCAGGACCTGTCTACGGAATTCTCGCCGCTGGCGTCGGGCCTGCAACGCTTCGTTGACCTCGAAAAACCGACCTTTGTCGGGGGCGAGGCGCTTCTGAGGGAGCAGAAAATCGGGTCGCCGATCCATTTCGTGATGATGGAGTTGGCGCCGGGCGACGGCGAGGAGGCGCCAGGCGGCGCTCCTGTCTATTCCGGTTCAACGCCCGTTGGTCTGGTGACGTCGGGCGGTTACGGTCATCGCACCGGAAAATCCCTTGCTCTTGGCTATGTCCCGCCGGAATTCACGCGTGCGGGAAGTGAACTGGAAATCGGCGTCTTCGGAGAGCGTCGTCGGGCCCTTGTGCTTGCCGAAGCCCCGTTCGATCCGGGCAATCTTCGTCCGCGTTCAAAACGCTGAAAGCCGACAAAAGTGTATCGAAATGTATCAGCCGTCAGGCCTATTACATTTTGCGAAGGGTTATTTTCGCACGTTTCCTTGTCTTGCCTCTTTGATGCGCCACCTCTCTTTTCACGTATCTGAGAGTGACGCACGTTGACCAAAATATTGAATTCCCGACTCTTCTTCTGGTTCCTGCTGGCCTTGCCGGGAATTCCCATGATGATCGGACTTTTGGGCGGAGAGCCCCTCGAAGACGGACAGCCGGTGGTTCAGGCCCTGCTGCATCCGACGGGTGAGTTCGCAGCCCGGTTCATGATCGTCGCCATGATGATCACGCCGCTGCGCATGCTTTTCCCGAGAGCGCGCTGGCCGGTCTGGCTGATGCGCAGGCGCCGCTATCTGGGCGTCGCCGCCTTTGGTTACGCCCTCGCTCATACGCTGCTTTATCTTGCCGATATGGGGACGCTGAAACTCGTTCTCGATGAAATTGGAGCGCCCGGCATATGGACCGGCTGGATCGCGCTGGCGATCTTCATCCCGCTCGCCGTGACCAGCAACAACGCCGTGCAGCGCTACCTGCTCTCGTGGTGGAAGCCGCTGCAGCGCTGGGTTTATCCGGCGGCGTTGCTGACGCTCGCTCACTGGATACTGATCCACGACAACATGGCGGCGGCGCTTGTCAACTTCGCGCCGCTTGCTCTGCTCGAAATCTACAGACTTTGGAAGATGTTCAATCTTCGCGTCAATGCTCAGATTGCCCGTTAACGATGAGAAAAGGAAACGACATGACTTTCGCCCGCACTATCGCCTCTGCAGCAGTTCTCGCGGCCGTTACGACGCCCGCCTTCGCGACCGGCCTCATGACCTGCGATTCCGGTGACAAGACATCCTGGCAGTCTTCGGACCAGCTCAAAGAAAAGATGACCGCCGACGGCTGGCAAGTCACCCGGATCAAGGAAGATGGCGGATGTTATGAAGCCTACGGCACAACGCCGGAAGGACAGCGCGTCGAGGCCTATTACGATCCGTTGACGCTGGAGCTTCTGCTGATCGCGCGTCGCGGTCAGGTTCTCTTCAAAAAAGAGGACTGACAGGCTGTCGCTAGGTCAGCCCTTGCCCTTCCAGGGGATCAGCCAGCGCTCGAGGTAACGCATCAGGATTTCGATGATGTAGCCGATGATGCCGATGATGATGATGCCGATGACGACCGTGTCGGTCTGCAGGAAGTTCTTGGCGATCATGATCATTGAGCCCACGCCGCGGTCGGCGGCGACGAGTTCGGCGGCGACCACCGTACCCCAGCACACACCCATGGACGTGCGCAGGCCCGTGAAGATCTCGGGCAGGGCATTCGGCAGGATGACGTGGCGCAGAATCTGCGCCTTGGACGCGCCGAGCGAGTAGGCGGCGTGAACTTTCGATATACGCACGCTGGAAACGCCGGAGCGCGCCGCGATGGTCATGATGAACAATGACGCCAGGAACAGCAGGAATATCTTCGCGGTCTCGTCGATGCCGAACCACAGAATGATCAGTGGAATAAGCGCGAGCGGCGGAATGGGACGCATGAACTCGACGACCGGATCGAACAGACCCCGCGCCACCGAGGAAAGGCCCATAGCGAACCCCAGTGGAATTCCGACAAGAGCGCCGAAGAAGACGCCGGACAGCACCCGGAAGACGCTGATGCCGACATGCTCCCACAAGGGGACTCCGCGAAACCCTTCGGTGACCAGCAGGTAGATCCGGTTCCAGGTGCCGCCGATGGTCGGCCAGTAGAACGGCTCTATGACGCCGGCGACCGAGGTTAGCACCCATAGGGCGCCGAGGCCGAAAACAATGATAATGCTGTAGAAGCGGCCGGAATTGATCGCGCTTGCGTCGCCGAACTTGGCCGTCTTCTGTCGGGTAAATGCGTTGTCGGCAAGGCCCAGCCAGATGGCGATGTCGGAAGGTTCTTTCTTTTCTGACATGTCTCTATCCTGTCGCCTGTCCCATGATCTCCTCCTCCATTTCCCAGATCATGGACAGGATTTCCTCACGCCTAGCCACGAATTCGGACCCCGCCTTGATGTCGCGCGGGCTTTTCGTCATGCCCTCGTCTGCGAATGGCAGGTCATAGATTTTTTCGATGCGTCCGGGCCGCGGCGCCATCACGATCAGTTTCTCACCGAGGAAAAGCGCCTCCTCGACCGAATGGGTGATCAGGATGATGGTCTTGCCGGTCTCTTTCCAGAGCTTCAGCACAAGGCCCTGCATTTTCTCGCGCGTCAGGGCGTCGAGGGCGCCGAGCGGCTCGTCCATCAGGATGACGTCCGGATCGTTTGCAAGGCAACGGGCCAGCGCCACGCGTTGCTGCATGCCGCCGGACAGTTGATAGACCGGCTTCTTGCCGAAATCGGCAAGGCCGACCGTCGCCAGAAGATGCTCCACCCTGTCGCGTGTCTCGGCCCGCGGCTTGCCCGCCATGTTTGGACCAAACGCGACATTGTCGGCGACCGTAAGCCACTCAAACAGCGCGCCCTGCTGGAACACCATGCCGCGTTCGGAGCCTGGTCCCCGCACGACTTTGCCGTTCAGCCGGACTTCGCCGGCGGTTGGCGCCAGAAAACCGGCGATGATGTTCAGCAACGTCGTTTTGCCGCACCCAGACGGACCCAGCACGGAAACGAGTTCGCCTTCGCGAATATCCAGGTTTACGTCCTGCAGGGCGTGGACTTCGCCACCCCCGGTCAGCGTAAAGACCATGGACACGCCATCGATCGTAATACCGGACATCGCTTACTCCTGACCGGTTCTGAAAAGATAAAGGGGAGCCGTGAAACGGCTCCCGTGTCGCTGCCCGTCGATCAGGGCAGATAGTTCGGATCGATGAACTGTTCGTAGCTGTCGAGCGCTGCGTCCATGCCGCCGGCTGCGACCATGACGTCGGCGACGCCCTTGGTCATTTCCTGAACGCCACCGCCCATCCAGTTTGTGCTCTTCTGGTCTTCAGCGGTCGGGAAGCCGAAATTGGCGATCATGCCCTTGGTCGCCTGCGCGTCCATGCCGGACGCCTGGGCAATCACTGGCAGGGCTGCGTCCGGATCGGCCTTGTAGGCCTCGTTCGCCTTTTCGGTCACGTCGAGGAATTTTTCGACGAGATCGGGGTGCTCGGTGGCGAACTCGTTGGTGACCGTGATGATGTCGAACGTGTTGATGCCGACGGCTTCCTGCTCGGCGCCGGTCATCAGCGGCTTGCCGAATTCACGCATGCGGGTCAACGCGCCGCCAAAGCCGCATGCCATGACGACATCGCCGCGTGCCAGCGCGACAGCGCCGTCCGGCGGGTTCATCTGCACCAGGTTGACGTTGTTCACGTCGACGCCAAGGTGATCGAGGGTCTTCAGCAATTTGTAGTGCGTGACGTTGCCGATCGGCGTCGCCACCTTCTTGCCTTCAAGGTCCTTTGCGTTGTCCTTGGTAATGCCCGCGTCGTCGCGCACGATGCAATTGTCATTCTCGGCATACGTTACTGCGATGCCGACCAGCTTGAGTGGCGCGCCGGTGCTTACGCCGACAACGAATGGAACGAAGCCCTGGCTGTAAGCGATCTGGACGTCGCCGGAGACCATCGCCTGGGTCATCTCGTTGCCGTTTCCGAAGGCGCGCCATTTCACCTTGACGCCCATTTCATCGTCATAGGTTCCCTTCATCTGGGCGACCTGGTTGGCCGTCGGCCATTCCAGGAAGTAGGCGACAGTGATTTCATCCATCGCCAGAGCGGCTGGAATGGAAGCAGTGACCGATATCATCGCTCCGGCGGCGATCGCGGCGAGTTTCGTCTTGAAGGACATTTTATTCCCCTTTGATTGTTATGGAGGCGACCAGTTGATCCGGTTTCTTCAAACTGTGAAGGCGCGAGATTGAGCGCCGTCATCACACTGCAATATTCCGCGAAAACGGCCCCACGTCCAGTATTCATCAACTCAACTGCGCCTATGCCATTAGGCCGCAATAGATAACGCCAAAGGTAGTGCCAGCCCTGACTCCTGCTTGGCGCCAGTCCAGAAACGTCATGGAAATAGTCCTTTGAATACAGGCGTGTTGGGCTGTCTAATCCTTTGGTCGAAAGCAACTGGCGCCCACACCGCTCAATCGCGCGGTTGTAGTTTGCGATTGCCAGGGCCTCAACAATCCCGTTAGATTTATTTTCGTCGCGAACAGTTTGGGGGCTTCGATTATGCTCGACGGCGCAATGACCGTATGGTTTTTGATGACGGGACTCAGTCTTGCATTCGTCATCTGGGACTCCGTCAGCAATGGCGTCACAAGCTGGGTTCAGCGCGCCGCCTGGATTTTGGTAACGGCCTATACCGGCGTCTTGGGTCTGTTCTTCTATCTGTTGACCTGCCGCCGGCCCTTTGTCGGCGGGCACGATCAATTCACCAAACCGGTCTGGAAGCAGGCGGTCAACAGCGAGATGCATTGCCTCGCCGGCGATGCGACGGGCATCCTGGCGGCAGCCCTTGTCCTTTCTTTATTCGAACTGGCCAATGGCTGGGACGCCGTCGCCGAATATGCCGCCGGTTTCATCTTCGGTCTTTTTATATTTCAGGCGCTGATGATGCTCGGAATGTACCAGGGCGACTACATGCTGGCGGTCCGGAAGACCGTCTTCGCCGAGACTGTATCGATGAACTTTGTGATGGCGGGCATGATCCCGGTCATGGTGATCCTTGCGGACTATTGGCCGGAGTCGCGCCATCCCGGCGCGGCGTCCTTCTGGTTCCGGATGAGTCTGGCAAGCGTCGTCGGCGGTTTTATCGCCTATCCGATCAATTACTGGCTGGTGGCGAGCCATCTCAAACACGGATGCATGACACTGCCGGGCGCCGACGGGCCAGCGCCGAAACTTGGGCACAGTTCACCGGAGATGTCGACGCAACATGAACATGGCGCGCATGCGCACCATCATGGTGCAGACGACCTGCAATCCGGACACATGGTGCATGCGGCGCATGGCGCCCATGGAGAGCATGGTGGAATGCAGATGCGATCGCTATCCCTGTCTGTCGCAACAGCGTTGGTCGTCTTTTCCTTCGCGGTCCTGCTCGCCGCGCTGATCGCCACGAACATCTACACGCCGATCAGGTTCTGAACCTAGGCGCCCGCTTGCGGTCGCATATCGGCCGGGTCGATCCCGGCGACCTCCACCGGCTTCTTCATCGCGTCGCGCCGGAATGGTTCACCCAGTTCCTGGTTGAGGATAACTTCTATGAAGGTCGTCACGCCATCGGCCTGGTCCTTGCAGGATTGCGCCAGGGCCGATGTCAGTTCCTCCTGGGTGCGCGCCGTTACGCCTTTAAGGCCACAGCCCTCTGCGACCTTCGCGTAGGAAAGATGCGGATCGAGCTCCGTGCCAACGAAATTATTGTCGAACCACAGCGTCGTGTTCCGTTTCTCGGCGCCCCACTGGTAGTTTCGGAAGACAACCATGGTGATCGCCGGCCATTCTTCGCGGCCGCAGGAGGTCATTTCGCTCATGGAGATGCCGAACGCGCCGTCGCCTGCAAATCCAACGACAGGCGTGTCCGGACAGCCGATCTTCGCTCCGAGAATGGCGGGAAAGCCATATCCGCAGGGACCGAACAGGCCGGGCGCCAGATATTTGCGGCCTTCCTCGAATGTCGGATAGGCGTTGCCGATGGCGCAATTGTTGCCAATGTCGCTGGAGATGATCGCATCCTTGGGAAGTCCTGCCTGGATCGCCCGCCAAGCCATGCGCGGCGACATGCGGTCGGGTTCGCGATTGCGCGCGTCCTCGTTCCATACGGTTCCCGGATCGTCCTCTTCGTGGTCCATACCGCTAAGAGTCTGGAGCCAGGCCGACTTGGTCTGATGAATGAGGGCCTTTCGGTCGTCGCGTCCCTTGTCTCCGGCTGCAGGCGTAAGTTTCTCGAGTATCCTTTTTGCGACCTGCTTTGCGTCACCGCAAATGCCGACGGTCACCTTCTTGGTCAATCCGATGCGGTCGGCGTTGATGTCGACCTGGATGATTTTTGCGTCTTTCGGCCAGTAGTCGATGCCGTAACCGGGCAGCGTCGAAAACGGATTGAGGCGGGTGCCGAGCGCAAGCACCACGTCGGCCTTCGAGATCAGCTCCATGGCCGCGCGCGATCCATTGTAGCCGAGCGGGCCGCAGGCGAGCGGATGGCTTCCCGGGAAGCTGTCATTGTGCTGGTAGCCGCTGGCGACCGGCGCGTCGAGCCGCTCAGCCAGTGCTTTGCATGCGTCAATTGCGCCGCCGATGACCACGCCCGCGCCTGACAGGATGACCGGAAACTCCGCGTCGGAGAGGAGTGCGGCTGCCTCGGCGATCGCGTCTTCGCCACCGGCCGGGCGTTCCAGCATGACGATTTGCGGCAGTTCTATATCGATAACCTGGGTCCAGAAATCGCGCGGCACGTTGATCTGAGCCGGGGCGGAGCCGCGCCAGGCTTTCAGGATGACGCGGTTCAGCACCTCCGCCATGCGCGAGGGATCGCGCACCTCTTCCTGGTAGCAGACCATGTCGCGGAACAAGGCCATTTGCTCGACTTCCTGGAAACCGCCCTGGCCGATGGTCTTGTTGGCCGCCTGCGGCGTCACCAGCAGCATCGGCGTATGGTTCCAGTAGGCGGTCTTGATCGGCGTGACGAAATTGGTGATCCCGGGGCCGTTCTGGGCGACAGCCATGGCCATCTTGCCGGTCGCTCTCGTATAGCCGTCGCAGATAATCCCCGCATTGCATTCGTGCGCGCAATCCCAGAAGGTGATGCCCGCCTGCGGGAAGAGATCCGATATGGGCATCATGGCGGAACCGATGATACCGAACGAATGTTCGATCCCGTGCATCTGCAGCACCTTCACGAATGCCTCTTCGGTTGTCATCTTCATCGCTTGGTTCCTCTCTTTGATCCCTGGCGTAGGTTTGCCGCCTGTTTGACTGATAGGAGTTTTGACCGGTCCTTGCTTAGAACCAGATCGGTCCAATGATTTGCGCCAGCGGCGGTAAACTGGCTCTACTGATCCTGCCGCATCGCCTTGATGATATGGGCGAGGCGTTCGATTCCCGGCTCGATCCGTTCTTCCGAAATAGAGGAAAAGCCGAGGCGGAAATAGTTGCGGTGCGCATCCGGTTCGCTGAAATAGATGTCGCCCGGCTCGATAATCAC
Organism: Hoeflea sp. CAU 1731; assembly: GCF_039888615.1. Classification (NCBI taxonomy): domain Bacteria; kingdom Pseudomonadati; phylum Pseudomonadota; class Alphaproteobacteria; order Hyphomicrobiales; family Rhizobiaceae; genus Hoeflea; species Hoeflea sp. CAU 1731. The sequence continues at coordinate 174,143 of NZ_JBDQQS010000004.1, forward strand.
GCCGTCCTCCAGGGCTCTGGCTGCAAGCTCCGTGCTGTCGAGCCATTCGGGGCCTTTGACCCAGTAGGACGTGCCGCCGAAACAGGGGGCTTCCGCCCATCCGGGAAACCAGGCGTCAAGCGCCTTACCCATGGCCATCCAACGGTTGCGGTAGCTGCGGTGAAGCCGCCCGATCAGTGTGTCGTGGTGGCCAAGGGCGAGAAACAGCGCGACCACGCCCTGATTGTTTCCAGGTGGGTGGCGCAGCATTAGCCGTCGCAGGGCGCGGGCTTCGTGAATGAGCGGCGCTGGCGCAACCATGAAGCCCATCCGCAGACCTGGCATCAGCGATTTCGAAAGGCTGCCGACGTAGAGAACGCGCTGTGCGCCATCGAGCGATTTCAACGCCGGCGTCGGCTCGCCTTCGTAGTTGGTCTCCGATTCGTAGTCGTCTTCGATAATCAGGCTGTCGGCTTCCTCGGCCCAGGCGAGGAGCTGCTTGCGGCGCTCCAGCGACATCGTCACATTGGTCGGATATTGATGGCTCGGCGTGACGAAGACGAGTTCCGAGTCGGCCAATTCCTCGCCCACAACAATGCCTTCGCTGTCGACCGGAACCGGATTGATGGCGTCCGTTCTCAAGCTGAAAATATTGCGGATATCCGGATAGCCCGGATTTTCGATCGCCACCTTCGTGCCCTGCTTCACCAGCAGGCTGGAGAGGATATAGAGCGCGTTCTGCGCACCGAGGGTCAACAGGATTTCATCCGGCTCGGCAAAGATGCCGCGTCGGGTCAGGATGCGCTGACGTATCTGCTCGATCAGCATCTGATCGTCTTCGGCGAAATGGTCGTTGGTCCAGGCGTCCAGCCATTTGCGCCCCATGGACTGCCGCATGCAGTCCCGCCAGGCGGCGATCGGAAACAGCGCGGCGTCAGCCTGTCCGTAGATGAACGGGTAGGGGTAGTCATGCCAGTTGGACGGCTTGACAATGTTCGCCTGATCGCTCGGATGGACCCGGAACCGCGCCGCCCAGTCGGTCGTCGGCGTCATTTTCGATGGATTGGCGGCTGGTTTCATACCCGATACGGCGCCGTCGTGAATATCGGGCGACACGTAGAAACCGGAGCGTTCCCGCGCCACCAAGTATCCGTCGGAGGCCAGCGCCTGATAGGCCAGCATCACGGTGTTGCGCGACACGTGGAGCCGCTTCGCCATGGAGCGCGTAGAGGGTATCGGCGCGCCAACCGGAAGCTGCCCGGACAGCATGGCCGAGACCAGCATCTCGCGGATCTGGGTCTGCAGCGTCGTCATTTCCATGCGTTCGACATGGAACAGGGAATTGCGCATGGCGTCGTCGTTCCGGTTGGTTTTGTAAATCGGTGAAACTGGCCCTATAGTGCGGCCAATATTGCTCCCATGATCGGCGGAGGAAAACTGCGGTGAGTTTGCGGAAATGTCAATATGCGCCGGAAATTCTGACATTTCAGCGTAAATTGTCGCCTGGAAGTCGCGCCTGGCCATGTGGCGATCACTGGCGTCATCTGGTATCAAACTGGTATCAAAAGCTTTAGGTGTAGGAGAAGCGCGTTTGACCGAACTGCCCCGACATTGCCGTGTTGTCATCATCGGGGGAGGAGTCGTCGGATGCTCCGTCGCCTATCACCTTGCCCATCTTGGATGGCGGGACGTTGTGCTGCTTGAACGACAGCGTCTGACCAGCGGAACGACCTGGCACGCGGCCGGTCTGATCGCGCAGCTGCGCGCGACGCTGAATATGACGCGACTCGCGAAATACAGCCAGGAGCTCTACGGTTCGCTCGAGGCGGAAACCGGCATTGCGACGGGGTTCAGGCGCAATGGCTCGATCGCCGTGGCGCTCAGCGCCGACAGAATGGAGGAACTGCTGCGCAACGCCTCCATGGCGAAGGTGCACGGCGTCGAGGTTGATGTTCTGAGCACCGCGCAATGCGGCGAAATGTATCCGTGGCTCAACACGAACGACGTCGTGGGCGGTCTGCACATTCCGCTGGACGGACAGGCGGACCCGGCCAACATCGCCATGGCGCTTGCCAAGGGCGCGCGCCAGAAGGGCGTCGAGGTTCATGAATTGACGAAGGTGGAGGAAATCCACATTCGTGACGGGCGGGCCACCGGTGTGCGCACGAACCGAGGCGAAGTTGACGCCGAGATCATTGTGAATTGCGCCGGCATGTGGGGTCGGCAAGTTGGTCGGATGGCTGGCGTCAACGTTCCGCTGCACGCCTGCGAGCATTTCTACATCGTCACCGAACCGATTGCCGATCTTCCGGGCAATCTCCCGGTGCTGCGGGTGCCGGACGAATGCGCCTACTACAAGGAAGACGCGGGAAAGATCCTGCTTGGCGCCTTCGAGCCTGTGGCCAAGCCTTGGGGCATGGATGGAATCCCCGAGGATTTCTGCTTCGACCAGTTGCCCGAGGATTTCGACCATTTCGAACCGATTCTTGCGAAAGCCATCAACCGGTTCCCGCAGCTGGAAACGGCCGGGATACAGACCTTCTTCAACGGACCGGAGAGTTTCACCCCGGATGATCGCTATCTGCTCGGACCGTCGCCCGACGTCGAGAATTTCTACGTCGCAGCGGGTTTCAATTCCGTCGGCATCCAGTCGGCCGGAGGAGCCGGAAAGGCGCTGGCTGAATGGATTGTCGGAGGCGCGCCGCCATTCGATCTTTCGGATGTGGATATCCGCCGAATGGAGCCCGTCCAGGGCAATGGCGCCTATCTGAAGGAGCGGGTGAGCGAGACCCTTGGGCTGCTCTACGCAGATCATTATCCATATCGGCAGTACCAGACCTCGCGGAACGTGCGCCACACGCCATTTCACGAACGGATGGCGCAAAACGGCGCCCGGTTCGGAGAAACGGCCGGCTGGGAACGGCCGCATTTCTTTGACGATGGCCCTGCGGGGGAAGGCGTTGAGTACAGTTTCGGCTGGAAGCGGCAGCCCTGGTTCGATTGCGTTGCGCGGGAACATCGCGCCGTCAGGGAAACGGCCGGACTGTTTGACCTGTCGGCTTTCGGAAAATTTCACGTCGAGGGACTGGATAGCGTCGATGTCCTTCAGCGCATCTGTGCCAACGATGTCGACGTCGCTCCCGGCCGGATTGTCTATACGCAATGGCTTAACGAGCGCGGGGGGATCGAGGCCGACCTGACGGTGACGCGCATGGCGCAAGACAGGTTTCTCGTCGTCACCGGAGCCGCCACCGTCACGCGTGATTTCGCCTGGCTGAAGCGCCACATTCCTCGCGACGCGCGCTGCATCGCCGTCAACGTGACCGGCGGCGAGGCTGTCCTCGGACTCATGGGGCCGAATGCGCGCCGGATCCTTGGCAAGATCACATCCGCTGATCTTGCCAGCGAGGCCTTTCCCTTTGGCACTGCGCAAACGATCGAACTGGGCATGGCGCACTGCCGCGCCCACCGCATCACCTATGTCGGCGAACTGGGGTGGGAGCTTTATGTGCCGACTGACATGGCGCGCCATGTCTTCGACGCGGTGATGGAGGCCGGAAAGGATGAGGGGCTCCGGCTTGCCGGCATGCATGCCCTGGATACCTGCCGTCTGGAAAAAGCCTATCGCCATTTCGGTCATGACATCACGGACGAGGATCATGTCATCGACGCCGGTCTGGGTTTCGCGGTGAAGACCGGGAAGGCGGATGGCTGTTTCGGACCGTTCATCGGCCGGAAGGCCGTTCTTGCGAAACGCGAAGTCGGCGCCTCTCGACGACTTCTGCAGTTTATGCTCGACGACCCGGAGCCGCTACTTTACCACGCCGAACCGATCTTTCGCGACGGCGAGGCTGTCGGCTATCTCTCCTCGGCCGGCTACGGCCACACGCTCGGCGCGGCCATTGGCCTTGGTTATATCCCGGCGCGCGAGGGCGAAAGCCTCGATAGCATGCTCGCTTCAGACTACCGGATCGAAGTGGCGGGCAGGTCCTTCGTCGCAAAGCCAAGCTTTCAGCCGCTTTATGATCCGCGCTCCGAGCGGATCAGGCGCTAGTTTTACTGTTTCCGGTGGCGCTCTTTGACGACTCGCTGGTCGTGGAAGAAGGTTCGCATCCACTTTCTCCATTGGCTTTCTGTGTATCTCCGCGGCAAGATCAACTGGTTCAAATTGTCGAAACCCGGTGGGGTCATTTCGTTTCCGTAGGTCATAGTCCTTGTCTCCTCTTTCTGAAATACAGATGGGGTGAGCAAATGAACGACGCCTGTCCGTTACGTTAAATCGTGTTCATGTCTTCCATCAGCCTGGCAGACCTCCTTCAACGGATCTGCAGACAATAAACCACCCGCGTTTTGCACAATGCAGGTGGCAAGATGTTTCCAGATCAATATCATGCGCTAAAACCATCAAAGTGATGATGCGGTGTCCTGATCGAAAGGGCGTCGCTGCTCGTCAAACAAGACAGTGAATGCGAGAAAAAATGAAATTCGGAATCGGACAATCCGTAACGCGAAAGGAGGACGCGCGCTTCCTGACGGGCAGTGGCGCCTATGTCGAGGACATCATCGATCAAAGGGCTCTGCACGCCTTTGTCGTTAGGTCGCCGGTGGCGCACGGCGTGTTGAACGCGGTGGGCACGGTTGCGGCGTCCGGCGCGGATGGGGTCATCGCTGTTCTCACTGGCTCGGATTGCCAAACCGACAACATTGGCGGTATTTCCTGCCATACTCTGATTCCGGGAATGCACAAGGAAGTCGCCACACGCGAATTTCCCATCCTGAGCACCGGCAAGCTTCTCTATGTCGGCATGCCGGTCGCTGTTGTCATCGCAGACAGCAAAATGGCCGCCAGGGACGCCGCCGAACTCGTCGAAATCGACTTTGAGGAATTGCCTTCCGTTGTCTCGACGAAAAATGCGACCGCTAACGATGCGCCGGTGCTGTGGCCAGACGCTCCGGGCAATGTGGCCTTCGAAATTTCTCTGGGCGACGCCGACGCGACCGAGAGGGCGGTGAGCGCGGCCGCTCATGTCACGACACTCGAATTGCACAACAATCGCCTGTCGGCGAATTCGCTCGAGATGCGCGGCACAATGGCGTCATATGATCCGCGCGACGGCAGGGTAACCGTTTATACGTCGACCCAGGCGCCACACTCGATTCGCAATGACATAGCATCCGCAATCGGTCTGACACAGAACGACGTCCACGTTGTCGCTCGGGACGTCGGCGGAGGCTTCGGCATGAAAGGCGGCGTCTATCCGGAAGACATCGCGGTGGCCTGGGCGGCCAAAAAACTCAAGGCCACGATCAAATGGCATCCTGACCGGTCAGAGGCGCTTGTTTCAGATTTTCACGGACGCGATCAGAGTGTGAAAGCCTCTCTGGCTTTCGACGCTTCGGGGCGCATCAAGGCGTTGAAAGTATCCTGCGACTACAACGCCGGCGCGTTTCTGTCACCGGGCGGGGGCGTCTCGCCGCTTTTCGCTTCGACGCTTGCGACCGGCTGCTATCGCGTGCCGGTGGCTCACGTCTTTTCCAGGGCCGTCTACACCAATACCTCCCCGACGCAACCCTACCGTGGCGCAGGCCGGCCGGAAGCCGCATTTCTGATTGAACGGCTGCTCGACAAGGCGGCCCGTGAAACCGGGCGCGACAGGATCGAATTGCGCCGGCTCAACATGTTGACGAACAAAGACATGCCTTACCAGACGCCGCTTGTCTATACGATCGACAGCGGCGACTACCCTGCCATTCTGGACCGGGCGATGGAGGCGGCCGACTGGAGCGGATTCGAAGCCCGAAAGGCCCAATCCTTGAACAACGGCAAATTTCGCGGCATCGGAGTTGCCCTTCACATGGAAAACGCCGGTCTCATGAACGAAAGCATGGAAATCAGGTTTGATTCCGGCGGCGGCGTGACGGTGCTTGCGGGAACGTTCAGCCATGGACAGGGACACGAAACCGTCTATTCGCAGATGGTGTCGCAATGGCTCGGCGTTCCATTCGAGAGCATCCGCATCGTCCAGGGCGATACGGACGCCGTCAGTTTCGGACGCGGCACCGTGGCGTCGAGATCGATGATCAATGGCGGCGGTTCGCTGAAAATGGCCGCGGATCAGGTGATCGAGAAGGCACGGGCGATCGCCGGCCATCTCATGGAGGCAAGCGCGGCCGACATCGTATTCGAGGACGGCGCGCTGACTGTAGCCGGCACCGACCGCACAATGACGATACAGAAGGTCGCGGCCATGTCCTTTGCTCCGATCCTGCCGCCCGAACTCGGGTTGGGTCTTTCCGGCAGTGGCGATTTCAAACTCGAGGGTTTCACTTTCCCCAACGGCTGTCAGGTCGCCGAAGTAGAGATCGATCCGGAGACCGGCGTTACCTCGATCGTACGGATCGTGACGGTCGACGATGTCGGTACGGTCATCAATCCGATGCTGCTTGAAGGCCAGTTGGTCGGCGGCATCGCACAGGGTCTCGGTCAGGCGATGATGGAGGACTTCGTCTATGATGAAGGCGGTCAGGTGGTGACGGGAAGCTTTATGGATTATGCAATGCCGCGCGCTTCGGACATGCCTCCAATCCACTTCGAGGCGCTAAACACCGCCACCCAAACGAATCCCTTGGGCGCCAAAGGCGCAGGAGAATCCGGCACCGTTGGGGCGACGCCGGTGCTCATTTCGGCAATTCTTGACGCCATGCACCACCTCGGCGTTGATGATATCGCGCTTCCGGCGACGCCCGCAAAGGTCTGGTCCGCGATCAACATGGCATAGTCGTATTCATCAACCGAGCTGATACGCCGGCCTTTGGAACCGCTGCCTCTACCGGTTTGCCGAAGAGCGCCTCGGTTGTCCTGCGCGCGGACTTGCTGGAAAGATTGTGTTTGACAGCATACCAACCGGTCGGTATTATTAAACGAGCACGCCAACCCCCCTCCGGAGGAGGAAATCGAGAATGACTGACATTGTGACCTGTATATGGTTTGACGACGGAGAGGCGCGCAAGGCCGCGGAATTTTACGCCGCAACGTTTCCCGACAGCCATGTTGGGCGAGTCAACTCGGCGCCCGCGGATTTCCCGGGCGGGAGGCAGGGCATTGAACTGACGGTCGAATTCACCGTCCTTGGGCAGCGATTTGTCGGCTTGAACGGAGGTTCCCTGTTCAAGCCGAATGAGGCGGTAAGCTTCATGGTCGTCACCGAAAACCAGGAAGAGACAGATCGCTTCTGGAATGCGATTGTCGGCAACGGAGGCGAGGAGAGCGCCTGTGGCTGGTGTAAGGATCGCTGGGGTTTTTCCTGGCAAATCACACCGAAGCGTCTGCTCGACCTGACGACAAGCCAGGACGCAGAGGTGGCGAGGCGCGCTTTCGAGGCGATGATGACGATGAAAAAAGTTGATATCGTCGCTCTCGACGCCGCCGTGGCCGCCTGAACCGGCGGTCTCTGTTATATCCCCAAACATTTGTCAAAGGAGATTTTTCATGTCCGGCGTCGTCAAACTGCACCGGGTCTTTGCCGCAAGCCCCGAAAAACTCTACCGCGCATTCACCGAACCGGACGCCATTGCGAGTTGGGCGCCGCCTTACGGCTTCCTCTGTACGGTGCATGAATTCGACGCACGGGAGGGCGGTCGGCATCGCATGTCTTTCCGTAACTTTACAACCGGTGAAAGCCATTCCTTCGGCGGCGTCTATCTGAAAGTTGTTTCTGGCGAGACCCTTGTCTACACGGATGCGTTCGACGATCCGAACCTTCCGGGTGAGATGAAGATTACGGTTACATTCAAGGCTGTATCGGTGGGAACGGAAATGACGGTGGTGCAGGAGAATATACCCGATCCGATACCGGAAGAGGCCTGCTATCTGGGTTGGCAGGAGTCGCTTCAAAAGCTCGGGCGCCTGGTAGAGCCGGAAATCACCCAGTGATCCTGCCGCCGAAGGCACGTTTGACAAGGGTTCAGTACATATGAGCAACCAGCAGATCACAATCGAAACGACAATAGCCGCGCCAGTGGAACGCGTCTGGCAGGCCTACACCACGCCCGATGACATCACACGGTGGAATTTCGCGTCCGTGGACTGGTGTTGCCCAGGCGCTGAAGCCGATGTGCGGGTCGGCGGCAACTACAAGGCGCGCATGGAAGCCAGGGACGGGAGCTTCGGCTTTGATTTCGAGGCTGTTTACCAGGAGGTTGAGCCATGCAAGACGCTTGCTTTTGAAATGCCGGATGGACGCAAGGTGCGCACGACCTTCGAACAGGTTGACAACGCCACCGTCGTGAAAACCGTATTCGACGCCGAGACCGAGAACTCTTTGGAAATGCAACGGGACGGATGGCAGGCGATCCTCGACAATTTCCGGCGGCATGTCGAGGCTTAGGAGCGCCTTCGCGTCAGCTGCGCGTTATGTCGCCTGAAAGCGCTTCAGGATCTTCCTCCGCGAGTTCTGTGCAGACGACGAGAATGCGCGACTCGCGGTCGAGGGCTGATGCATAGAGATGGCCGCGATTGCTGTCGAAATAGATGCTGTCTCCCTCTTCCAGCGTGATCGGATCCATGCCTTCCAGATGAACGGTGACGCGGCCGTCGAGCACTAGCAGAAATTCCTGGCCCGGATGGGTGACAAAGCGGTCGATGCGGGTTTTCTCGTGCGGCTTGACGCTGCCCATGATTGGCGTCATGGCCTTGCGCCACACTTCCGGAAACAGCATTTCATAGCGATAATTGCTGGTCTCGTGCAGCCGATAATCTCCCTTGCGGGCGACGGAAAGTCCGCCCGGCGCAAAACGTTCTCCCTCCTCGGTGAAGAGTTCCGCGATATCCACGCCGAGACCGTCTGCAAGCTGGCTGAACCGGTCGTAGGTCAACGCCATGACACCGCGCTCAACCTTTGATACGGTCGAAATCGCCAGTCCGGACTGGCGGGCGACATCGGCGAGCGTCATGCCCTTGCCATGTCGTATCTGTCTCAGCCTTTCGCCCATTTGGGCGCGGCGTTGTCTGGTGTCGGCCTCTATGATTGCCTCCATGCGCCGGATGTATCTTCTCTAGCGTGACGCAGACGAAAGGTCCAGATTTTCGCATTGGAAAATTTTCTTGCCATATAGGAAAATCGAATTAGGATCGGAAAAAATTCAGGGGAAGCGTGGCTTGGCTTCGCGAGTGGATTCGACATATGATATCGCAGTTGTCGGCGCCGGCATTGCCGGCGCTTCGATCGCGTATGAGCTGGCGAAATCGGCGCGCGTGCTGGTTCTGGAACGTGAAAGTCAGCCGGGCTACCACACGACTGGCCGCTCTGCAGCGCTGTTTTCCGAAACCTACGGACCGTCTTCCATCCAGTCGTTGACGCGGTTTTCCCGCTCCTTCTATGAAAATCCGCCTGAATGTTTCACCGATACCGATCTTTTGACGCCCCGTGGCGTTCTATTCGTCGCGCGGCGTGATCAAGAGGCAAAGCTCGAAGAAACCTGCCGCCTCCAGTCCGCCAGTGGCAGCGTCAGGCCCGTCGATCGCGCTGAGGCGCTGGCGCTCTGGCCCTTGCTTCGGGAAGACTATGTCGCCGCAGCGATGATGGAGTCCGAAGCGCGCGACATCGACGTCAACGCCTTGCATCAGGGCTATCTTCGGGGCTTCCGAAAACAGGGCGGCGATCTTGTCTGCAACGCCGGGCTAAGAGGCCTCAGCCATGACGGACGGTGGACGCTCGAAACCGAAACCGGAACGTTTTTCGCCGATATTGTCGTCAATGCGGCCGGGGCCTGGGTGGACGAGGTGGCTGCGCTCGCGGGCGTCGAGCCGATTGGCATCGTCCCCAAGCGTCGCACTGCAATGGTCATCGACGCGCCGGCGGGAACGGAGGCCAATGAACGGCCGATGGTCGTTGACATAGACGAGGAGTTCTATCTCAAGCCCGACGCCGGTCGGTTCCTGATTTCGCCGGCCGATGCGACGCCGACAGAGCCTTGCGACGTGCAGCCCGAGGAGCTGGACGTTGCAATTTGCATCGACCGGATCCAGCAGGCTTTCAACATAGAAGTTCGGCGGATCCACAACAGCTGGGCGGGACTGCGCAGTTTTGTGGCGGACGGCGAGCCGGTTTGCGGTTTCGAGCCGGATGGCCGGGGATTCTTCTGGCTTGCCGGGCAGGGCGGCTACGGCATTCAGTCGGCGCCGGGTCTTTCGCGATTTGCCGCCGCGCTTGTCAGGGGCGAAGACATACCGGCAGGTTTGACGTCCTATGGCATGTCGGTTCACTCGCTGTCTCCTGACCGATTGGGGCGGGCGGCATGATCTGGATCGCGCCGGTCGTCGCTGTCGTATTGCTTCTGTCCGGCCTCGCGCTTGCCTATGTCATCGGCGCAGCAAGCGTTCTCGCGTTTCTCGCCACCGACAACAGCCGCTATCTCGCGATCCTGCCGCAACAGATCTTTTCCAAGATCGACGTTTTTGCGCTGATGGCGATGCCACTCTTCATCCTGGCGGGGGAGATTATGAACCGGGCGGGCGTGACGCGCGCGTTGATCGATCTTTCCATGGCCCTTGTCGGCCGGCTCCGCGGCGGACTCGGTCACGTCAACATCCTGACGAGTGTCTTCTTCGCCGGAATTTCAGGGTCGGCTGTCGCCGACGCCGCGGCGCTTTCGAACACCCTGGTCCCCGCCATGGAAGAGCGCGGCTACACGAAAACCTATGCCGGAGCGATCACCGCGGCTTCGGCGATCATCGGCCCGATTGTTCCACCATCGATTATCCTGATCTTCTATGGCGCATTGATGGAAACATCGGTCTCGGCGCTGTTCATCGCGGGCATCGTGCCCGGCCTCGTTCTTGCCGCGGCGCTCTTCTCCGTCAACGCCTGGTTCGCCTGGAAACAGGATCATCCGCGGGCGACCAAGGGTGAGACGCCAGCGCTCCTGCGTACGTTCCTGGTGTCGCTTCCTGCGATCTGCCTGCCGCTCATCATCGTTGGCGGGATCGTTCTCGGCTGGATGACGCCGACCGAAGCCGCCGCCGTGGCTGTGATCGCGGCACTTGCCGCCGGACAATTCTATACTGGACTGACGGTGGAAGGGGTCGTCGAAAGCCTGAAGCGAACCGCGATCCTGACCGGATCGATCTTCATGATCCTGACAGCGGTCGCCGCGCTCGGTCACCTGGCCGCGCTGGAGCGAATTCCGGAAGCCATTTCGGCGATGGTCTCCAATCTGGGTCTCGGCCCACTGGAATACATGATCGCGATGAACGTCGTCTTCATTCTGGCCGGCATGGTGCTCGACATACCAGTGGCGTTGGCTTTGCTCGTGCCTCTCATGGCGCCGGTCGCCCTTGCCCAGGGCGTCGATCCAGTTCACCTGGGAATTGTTATCTGCTTCAATCTTTGTATCGGGCTGGTGTCGCCGCCTCTTGGCGGTTGTCTGCTCGTTGTGTCGGCAGTCAGCAAGGTCAACTATTGGGCTCTTGCGAGAGCGGTGCTGCCTTTTGTTGTCGTGGAAATAGGGGTTCTGGCGCTGCTTGTCGCCGTGCCGGAGATCAGCCTGGCGCTGCCGCGCGCCATGGGTTTGGTGGGAGGAGGCTGACGCCCGAAGGGCGAGCCTGTCAAAACAAAGGAGAATGGAAATGAAATATGCATCTCTTGCAACATCGGCCCTTTTCGGGCTGGCCTTGACGGTCGGTCAGGCGATGGCGGCGGATACCGTCAAGGTGGCGCTGGACAGCCCGCCCGATTTGGAACAGTCGGGAAGTTATGTCTGGGCGCATACCTTCGTGACCTATTTGAACGAGCACGGAATGACAGCCGAGGAATACCAGCGCGGCGCGCTCGGCGGAGACGACGAGCTACTCGACCAGGTCTCGCAGGGCCTCGTCGAAGTCGCGATGGCGCCGGTCAAGTCGGCCGGCGGGCTCGAAAGTCTGATTTTCGGTCTTTATCTGCCTTACTTCTTCACCGACATGGGTGAAGTCGACACCGCCCTTTATGACGGCGGCATGCTGGCGAAGATCAATGAAGGCACCACGCCGAAGGGCGTCAGGGTTCTCGCCGTCGACAGCGTTGGCGTTGGAACGGGCATCTTCAACACCAAGCATCCGGTCAACAAAATGGCCGATCTTGCAGATCTGCGCATGCGTGCGCTCGACGAAACCCAGATCGATCTGTTCGAAGCCTGGGGCTCCACGGGAACCGTCGTCAGCTGGGCCGAAGTGCCGAACGCGCTACAGACCGGTGTAGCCGACGGATATCTCAACCCGCCTTTCGTGCCGCTGATGTTTGGCCACACGGACTTCATCAAGCACTTCACCGACGCCAATATCTCCCAATCGGTTCGCATCGTGATCGCATCGGAAGACTGGTATGAAGGTCTGACCGATGAAGAGCGTACGACCGTCGATGACGCCGTCAAGGCCGCCGACAAGGCCAACCGCGACTGGCTGAGCGGTCGTTCCGGAATTCTCGGCAAACTGCGCGAAGCCGGCGTCGAAGTCGTGGAACTGACCGATGAAGCGCGCGACGAATTCGTCAAGGCGTCGGAAGCGATCTACAAGGACGGCCAGCTCACGGCCGAGCAGATCGAAGCCTGGACCATGGCAAAGTCGAAATAAGCGCTGACGGGAACCGGGCGATGCGCTCAGCGGCAGAAATCGTCGACAGGATATCGTCGACCTTGAATGGCGTCGCCCTGACGGGGGCGGCCCTGGCGATTGTCGTCATGGTCGCCTCCGCGGGGTTTCAGGTGATCGCCCGGTACATTTTCGACGCTCCGCCGATCTGGACCGAGGAAACGGCCCGCTACGCAATGGTCTGGGCCGGACTTCTCGGCGCATCCGCTGCGTTTCGCATGAAGCAGGACCCGACCCTGTTTCCCGACATGGTCAAACGCGATGGCGGGCGTGGTCTCGCCCTCGCTCTGGTCCGCGCCGCTGGCGTTTTCATTTTCGTTGCGCCGATCCTTTACTATTCCTTCTTCGGACGAGGCATGAATATCGCCAAGGGGTTTCTGGCGCGCACGCTCGGCCGGGAAGCCGAGATGCTGGGCGTGCCGATGCTGTTTTTCACCGCAGCCATCCCCATAGCGTTCGCCTTTATCGTAGTTCACGTGATCGCCGATGTTCTCACGCGCCTTAGCCGGATTTCCGCGGCAGGCGAGTGAAACACCTGTCCATCTGAAGCGAGAGATTGCTCTCTCATCCCATCTGAGCATTCAGGAGCAGCCAGCATGAAAGTATTCATTGGAGGCATCGCGACGGAGACAAACTCCTTCGCGCCTCTGCCAACAGGAATGATCAGTTTCGAAGAAGGCATGATCGCCCATGGCGACGCTACGGCGAAACAGGCCGAGCCCTTTAGCGCGCCGCTTCATATCTGGCGTCGCATGGCGGAAGCCGCTGGTCACAAGGTGGTCGAAGGCCTCTTCGCCTACGCCCAGCCGGGTGGACCGACCGTCAAGCCGGTCTATGAGGAATTGCGGGATGAATTGCTGCAAAACCTGAAGGATGCGGGCGAGGTCGATGTCGTCCTGTTCGGCATGCACGGCGCAATGATCGCTGACGGTTATGATGACTGCGAGGGCGACATCATCACGCGCGCGCGTCAGATTTGCGGCGAAAAGACCGTCATCGGCGCCGAACTCGACCCGCATTGCCACCTGACGGACGCAATGCTGGAAAACGCCAATCTTCTTGTCTGCTTCAAGGAATATCCACACACGGACATTCCGGAGCGCGCCGAAGAGCTGTTCGCGCTCGCTGTTTCAGCGGCGGAAGGCAAGACGAAACCGGTCATGGCGGATTTCGATTGCCGCATGATCAGCGCCTATCACACGCCGCGCGAACCGATGCGTGGGTTCGTCGACGCGATGAAGGCTGCAGAAGGCAAGGACGGCGTCCTGTCTCTGTCGCTCGCCCACGGTTTTCCATGGGGCGATAGTCCGCGCGTCGGTACGCGTATGGTCGCCATTACCGACGGGGATGCGGCGCTGGCGCAGCGCACAGCCGAGACATTCGGACGGAAACTCTTCGACATGCGGTGGGATCTCAAGCGCGACTATCCCGATCTGTATGAGGCCCTCGATCAGGCGCAGAAGCTTGAAGGACCTGTTGTGCTTGCCGATACCGCCGACAATCCGGGCGGCGGCGCCTCCAGCGACGCGACTTTCATGCTGGCGGAAGTAATGCGCCGCGGGCTGACGAATGTCGCAATGGGCCTGTTCTGGGACCCGATTGTCGTGCGCATTTGCCGCGAGGCGGGCGTGGGCGCCGAACTGGATTTCCGGCTAGGCGGCAAATGCAGCCCGATGTCGGGCGATCCCGTGGACATCAGGGCGAAGGTCATGGCGATCCGCGACGATGTCCAGCAGCGTTTTGGACCCACGCCGTCGCCCATCGGCAATGCCGTTTGGCTCAGGAGCAATGGCGTCGATCTGATCGTCAACGATATTCGCACCCAGACTTTCCATCCGGAAGCCTTCACGGCGATGGGCGTCGACCTCGCGGCCTGTCACATGGTTGTGGTGAAATCATCGCAGCATTTCTACGCAGGGTTTTCGCCGATCGCGTCTGAGGTTATCTATGTTGCAACGCCGGGCTCCATAACGCCTGATTTCACAATCATTCCCTATACCAAAAGGGAACGCAATTACTGGCCTGTTGTCGAGGATCTCGAACTATGACCAATCCTTTCATCGAATCCCGCAACGCCTTTCTCGCAGCCAATCCGGTTGAGCAAACAACGTTCGGGCCGCGTCAATGGGGTTCCATCAGGGTCGGCGACAGCGGTCCGGCGCTTGTTCTCATTCCGGGCACGCTCGGCAAGGCGGAGATTTTCTGGCAGCAGATCGAAGCCTTGAAAGACAGGGTGCAAATCCTGGCGCTCACCTATCCCGACAGTCACGATATCGAGGAATGGTCGTCCGATCTCGAGACCCTCATGGACAACGCCGGGTTCGCCAGCGCGCATATTCTCGGCTCCTCCCTTGGCGGTTATTTCGTGCAATATTTCGCGGCGACCAGGCCGCACCGTTGCGAAAGCATTTTCGCCGCCAACACATTGTCGTCGACCGAATTCGCCGTACAGGCGCCGCCCTATGCGCTTGATCTCGCCAATACGCCGATCGAACTCATCCGCAAGGATTTCTCGGACGGCATGTCCAAATCGGTCGAGGCCGATCCGTCGCTCGCCCCCCTGATCGGCATGCTGATGGAAGACGTCAATGGCGGTATTCCCGAGCCCAATCTGAGATCGCGCCTGATGGCGATCAAATATGCGCCGCCTCTGCCGCGCATCGAATTGCCTGCCGATCGCGTCTGCACGATTGAATCTGTCGATGATCCGCTTATTCCGCCGCCAATTCGCGAAGGGGTTCGCGCTTTCGCGAGCCCAGCTGTATCCTATCGTTTCCTCAAGGGCGGTCACTTTCCGTATGTCGTGCGTCCGGCGGACTATACCGCCCTCCTGGAGGAACGGCTGGGCCTCATCGAGGATGGGGCCGTCTGGGGCAAGGACGAGATGCGCGAACGATGATTGTTCTGTCGAACGAGGACGTGGACAAGCTGTTTTCGATGAAGACGGCGATCGACGTCATTGAAAAAGTCATGATCGATGTCTCCGACGGAAAAGTGAATATTCCACGCCGGTTCACGGTGGATGTCGGCGCTCCCAACAGGATGGGCGTCATGCCGGGCGCCATGCTGACGGAGAGCGAAGGCGGCAGGCGGTATTTCGGAATGAAGATGCTCAGTCTTTATCCCGACAATCCCAAATACGGATATTCCTCCCACCAGGGCGCCATGGTGCTGTTTGACAGCGAGTATGGCGGCGCGGTCGCCATGATGAACGCTGACCTCCTCACCGCCGTGCGCACGGCGGCGGCGAGCGCGGTCGCCACCCGCGCCCTGGCGAGAGAAAAGGTCTCGGTCCTGGCGATCATAGGAACGGGAGAGCAGGCCGACCACCATATCGACGCTATGCTGGCCGTTCGCAAATTTGACGTCGTGCACATCGCCGGTCGCGACTTTGGCAAGGCCGAAGCGCTCGCCCATCGCGCCAGTCTCAGGCATGCAAACGCTTCGTTCGTTCCGGGTTCCGATTTCGAAAGGGCAATTGGCGAAGCCGATGTCGTTTGCACGGTCACCGCGTCGGCGGAGCCTTTCATCGAGACAGACTGGGTCAAGCCGTCGACGCATCTCAATATTGTCGGTTCGTCCATCCCTTCCATGCGCGAAATCCATCCGGAACTCGTTACCCGCTCCGCGCTGTTCGTGGACTATCGGGATTCGACCCTGACGGCGGCGGGTGAAGTGATGGAGGCGATCGATAAAGGCCTGATCAGAGAAGATGATATTCGCGGCGAAATAGGAGAAGTCCTTTCCGGAAAAGTCGAGGGCAGGCGCACTGAGAGCGAAATCACGCTCTACAGATCGCTCGGAATCGTCGCGCAGGATCTTGCGGCCGCCGCCTGGATTTACGAACAGGCCCTTCCCGCCGGCATTGGTTCAAAAGTAACACTCTGATCGTAGCATATGATGCGCGCCGAGATTTCACGCAGCCTAAAAATTTTAAGCTTGAAATAAATTTGGATCGGTGGCAGCCTGTCCTCGGTGAACAAGAGCTGTCCCACGGGAACAGCCGAACACACGGGGAAGGGCTGAATGCGTATCGCATGTCTTGGAGGAGGGCCGGGCGGCCTGTATTTCGCGATCAGCATGAAGCTGCGCGATCCCGGTCACGAGATCGTCGTCATCGAGCGGAACCGTCCTGACGACACCTTCGGCTGGGGCGTTGTTCTTTCCGACGAGACCCTCGACAATCTTGAGGCGAATGACGCCGTCAGCGCGGCCGAGATCCGCATGCATTTCGCCTATTGGGACGATATCGCCGTCCACTATCGCGGCGTCCGTGAACTGTCCACCGGTCACGGTTTCTGCGGCATCGGCCGCAAGCAATTGCTTCTGATCCTGCAGGCCAGAGCGCGCGAACTGGGCATCGAGTTGCGCTTCGAGACGGAAGTCGACGACATCGAAAAACTGGCTTCCGACTATGACCTTGTCGTGGCGTCGGACGGGCTGAATTCCAAGACGCGCAGCCGCTACGAAGCCGCGTTCAAGCCGGATATCGACGTGCGCGAATGCAAGTTCGTCTGGCTTGGCACGCATCAGAAATTCGACGACGCTTTTACCTTCATCTTCGAGGAAACGGAGCATGGCTGGGTCTGGGCGCACGCCTACCAGTTTGATGACGACACCGCGACCTTCATCGTGGAATGTCGTGAGGAGACCTGGGAGAAATTCGGCTTCGGCGCCATGTCAAAGGAAGAGTCCGTCGCTGCCTGCGAGCGGATCTTTGCAAATTATCTCGACGGCCACGGTCTCATGTCGAACGCCAATCATGTGCGCGGTTCGGCCTGGATCAACTTCCCGCGTGTGCTGTGCGAACGCTGGTCGCACGAAAACATCGTACTGTTGGGCGATGCTGCCGCGACAGCTCATTTTTCGATCGGTTCCGGCAGCAAGCTCGCCATGGAGAGCGCCATTGCGCTCGCCGGTTATATCGACAGCGAGCAATCGATGCAGACGGCCTTTGACCGTTATGAGGACGAGCGTCGCGTCGAAGTGTTGCGGCTCCAGTCGGCGGCGCGCAACTCCACCGAATGGTTCGAGAATGTCGAGCGCTATCTGCATCTCGATCCGGTGCAGTTCAACTATTCGCTGCTGACGCGCTCGCAGCGGATCAGCCACGAGAACCTGCGCATGCGCGATCCCGAATGGATGCGTCGCGCAGAAGGCTGGTTTCAGCAACAGGCGGGCAGCAACGGTCACCGTGCGCCCATGTTCGCGCCGT
This sequence comes from Hoeflea sp. CAU 1731, assembly GCF_039888615.1. Taxonomy (NCBI): domain Bacteria; kingdom Pseudomonadati; phylum Pseudomonadota; class Alphaproteobacteria; order Hyphomicrobiales; family Rhizobiaceae; genus Hoeflea; species Hoeflea sp. CAU 1731. The sequence continues at coordinate 191,962 of NZ_JBDQQS010000004.1, forward strand.
ATCGCCTGCGCGACCTGTCGCTTAAAAACCGGGTCGTGGTTTCACCCATGGCGCAATACAAGGCGGTCGACGGCTGTCCGACAGACTGGCACCTGGTCCATTACGGTGAAAGAGCAAAAGGCGGAGCGGGCCTAGTCTATACCGAGATGACCTGCGTTAGTCCGGAAGGCCGCATCACGCCCGGCTGTCCCGGCCTCTATGCCCCGGAACATGAAGCTATGTGGAAGCGCATCGTCGATTTCGTGCACGCAGAAACCGATGCGAAGGTCTGCGTCCAGCTTGGCCATTCCGGCGCCAAGGGATCGACCCAGCTTGGCTGGGAGGAAATCGACGCGCCGTTGCTTGACGGCAACTGGGACCTGATGGCGCCGTCGGACGTCGCCTGGTCCGAACGCAACCAGACGCCGAAGGCGATGAGCCGGGCGGATATGGACCTGGTGCGCGACCAATTTGTGGCCTCAGCCGGAATGGCGCAGCGTTGCGGCTTCGATATGCTGGAAATCCATGCCGCCCACGGCTATCTGCTCTCGGCCTTCATCACGCCGCTGACCAACAGCCGCGATGACGAATACGGAGGCAGCCTTGAAAACCGCATGCGCTATCCGCTGGAAGTGTATCGCGCCATCCGCGCCGTCTGGCCGGAAGGCAAGCCCATTTCCGTCCGCATTTCCGCCAATGACTGGGTCGGCGACGGCGGAGTCACCCCTGACGAGGCGGTCGAAATCGCGCGCATGCTGAACGAGGCCGGGGTGGATATTTGCGACGTCTCCGCAGGGCAGACGTCGATCCTCGCAAAACCGGTCTATGGCCGCATGTTCCAGACGCCGTTTTCCGATCGCATCCGCAACGAAGCCGGAATGGCGACGATGGCTGTCGGCAACATCTACGAACCCGATCATGTGAATTCGATCCTGATGGCCGGTCGCGCGGACCTTGTCTGTCTCGCCCGGCCGCATCTGGCCGATCCCTACTGGACATTGCACGCCGCCGTCGCGCTGAAGGACGGCGAAACGGCGTGGCCGTCGCCCTATCTTGCCGGCCGCGACCAGATGACCCGTCTTGCCGAGCGCGGCGAGACCCCGACGATGAAGGTGTGAGCATGAGCGATCTTTCCGGAAGACATGCATTGGTGACCGGCGGCGGCACAGGCGTCGGCGCGGCGGTGGCGCTGGCGCTTGCTGAAGCGGGCGCGCGCGTGACGATCAGCGGTCGTCGCAAGGAGGCTTTGGCCGAGGTCGCCGAACAGACCGCGCTGATTTCCACTGTCGAATGCGATGTCACCGATCCGGCGTCCGTCGACGCCGCCTTTGCAAAAATGCGCGACCATTCCGGCCCCGCCGACATCGTCGTGGCCAATGCGGGCGCGGCTGAAAGCCATTCATTTGCGAACCTTGATCTCGATGCCTGGAAACGGATGATCGACGTCAACCTGACCGGCGTGTTCCTGACGCTGAAGGCGGCGCTGTCCGACATGCAGGAGAAAGGCTGGGGTCGCATGATCCCGATCGCTTCCATCGCAGGCCTGCGGGGCTCCGCCTATACCGCGGCCTACACAGCCGCCAAGCATGGCGTCGTCGGCCTGACCAAGTCGATGTCGATCGAACTTGCGAAGTCGGGGATCACGGTCAACGCCATCTGTCCCGGCTATACGGAAACGCCGATGCTGGAGCGCACGCTTTCCAATATTCGCGAGAAGACCGGAATGAGCCGCGAAGAGGCGGCCAACGCTATTCTGAAAGGCACGGCGTCGGGTCGTTTCATCCAGCCGACTGAAGTCGCGCAGACCGTATTGTGGCTTTGCGGTCCCAATTCGGATTCCGTCAACGGTCAGGCCATCGTGTTGTCCGGCGGCGCTATATGAACCTGGAACTGGAACCGGCGCCGGTCGCGGATTTGGACGCAAAGCAGAGGCTGCGCATCTGGATCCGTCTGCTGAAACTGTCGCGGCGCATTGAGAGCGAAATCCGCGAGCGACTGCGCGTGGAGTTCGCCACCACCCTGCCGCGGTTCGATGTGCTTGCCGCCCTATACCGAAAGGGGGAGGGCATGAAGATGTCCGAACTCTCCGAGGCGCTGATGGTGTCGAACGGCAATGTGACCGGCATTATCGAGCGGCTCGTTCAGGACGGCCTGGTCGTGCGGAACCCGGTCGAGGGCGACCGGCGCGCCATGCAGGTCAGATTGACCGGGGACGGCCAGAAATCCTTCGCAAAGATGGCCGAGGTTCACGAAGGCTGGGTCAATTCCATGCTGGGCTCGCTCGAAGATGAGGACGCCGCCCGACTGCTTGCCCTGCTGGGGGATGTTTCGATCAATGGGAGAAAGGTCACATGACGTCGATGGCTTCGTTCGCGCCTGAGCATTTCAACTGGAGGATGGACGGATCGGTCGCCATCGTCACGCTCGACAGGCCGGATCGCAAGAATCCGCTGACTTTCGACAGCTACGCCGAACTGCGCGACTGTTTTCGCGCGCTCGTCTATGCGGACGATGTGGACGCGGTCGTATTCGGCTCGAACGGCGGCAATTTCTGCTCGGGCGGCGATGTGCACGACATTATCGGGCCGCTGATTTCGATGAGCATGAAGGAGCTACTGGCCTTCACCCGGATGACCGGCGATCTCGTCAAGGCGATGATCGGATGCGGCAAGCCGGTGATCGCCGCGGTTGACGGCGTTTGCGTTGGCGCCGGCGCGATCATCGCAATGTCTTCGGACATCCGGCTGGCCTCGCCGGATGCGAAGACGGCCTTTCTGTTCACCCGCGTCGGACTTGCCGGCTGCGACATGGGCGCCTGCGCGATCCTGCCGCGCATCATCGGCCAGGGTCGCGCCTCAGAGTTGCTCTACACGGGCCGCAGCATGTCGGCTGAAGAAGGCGAGCGCTGGGGCTTTTTCAACCGCGTCGTGGAGGCCGGCGAACTGGAAGCCGAAGCCGTTACGCTTGCGCAGAAACTCGCAGCCGGGCCAACCTTCGGTCACATGATGACCAAGACCATGCTGAAGCAGGAATGGTCGATGTCGATCGACGAGGCGATCGAGGCGGAGGCCCAGGCCCAGGCGATCTGCATGCAGACCGCCGATTTCAAGCGCGCCTACGACGCCTTCGTCGCCAAGGAAAAACCGGTCTTTGAGGGCGACTGATGGCCGATCGCACTTTCCTTGACTGGCCCTTCTTCGAAAGCCGTCACGCGGCGTTTCATGACGAACTCGACCAATGGGCGGCCAATGCGCTCATCACCATCGATCATTCCGATACGGACGCGGCTTGCCGCGGGCTGGTGAAACTGATCGGCGACGCCGGCTTCCTCAAACACACCGCGATCGATCCGGATGATGAGAATTCCGGCATCGATGTGCGCACCATCTGCCTGATGCGCGAAATCATGGCGCGTCATGATGGCCTGGCCGATTTCGTTGTCGCCATGCAAGGGCTCGGGACCGGCGCGATATCGCTGTTTGGAACCGATGAGCAGAAACGCGCATGGCTGCCGCGCACGCGCGCCGGCGACGCAATTTCTGCCTTTGCGCTGTCCGAGCCGCGATCCGGATCCGACGTCGCCAACATGGAGCTTTCGGCCCTCAGGGATGGCGACGACTATGTTTTGAACGGTGAAAAGACCTGGATATCGAATGGCGGCATCGCGGATGTTTACACGGTTTTCGCCCGCACCGGCGAAGGCGAAGGCGCACGTGGCGTCAGCGCCTTTCTGGTTCCTGCAGACACGCCTGGTCTGAATATCGCCGAACGCCTCGAAGTGATCGCGCCGCATCCGCTGGCGCGTCTCGAGTTTGTCGATTGCCGGTTGCCTGCCTCCGCAATGATCGGTCGGCCGGGCGAGGGGTTCCGCATCGCCATGTCCGTGCTGGACGTATTTCGCTCCACCGTTGGCGCCGCAGCCCTCGGCTTCGCCAGGCGGGCGCTCGACGAGACCCTGACGCGCGCCGCAAAACGCGAACTCTTTGGCGCGCCTCTCTCCGAATTGCAGATGGTCCAGGGTCATATCGCCGACATGGCGCTCGATATCGACGCCGCGGCCCTGCTCATCTACCGCGCCGCATGGACACGCGATAATGGCGCGCCGCGCATCACGCGTGAGGCCGCGATGGCCAAGCTCTACGCCACAGACAAGGCGCAGTCGGTCATCGACAAGGCCGTGCAGATCCATGGCGGAGACGGGGTGCGAAAGGGTCATATCACCGAGAGCCTCTATCGCGAGATACGCGCTCTGCGCATTTATGAGGGCGCGTCCGACGTCCAGAAAGTCATCATCGCCCGACAGGCGCTGCAAGCCGCTACAGGAGCCGCATCATGAGCGACATTCAACTCGGTCCCTCTGCGCATCTGGATACGTTCGCAAGGGACAATCTGCCGCCTTTCGACGAATGGCCGGACCTGCTTCTCGATAACTTTTCTTACCCTGAATACCTGAACGCCGGCGTCGAGATGACCGACCGCATGGTCGAGCAGGGATTTGGAGATCACACTGCTCTCATCGGAAACGGCCGAAGGCGGACCTACAAGGAGCTCGCCGACTGGACGAACCGCATCGCCCATGCGCTGGTCGAGGATTACGGCGTCAAGCCGGGCAACCGGGTTCTGATCCGCTCGGCCAACAATCCGGCGATGGTTGCCTGCTGGCTTGCTGCGACCAAGGCGGGCGCCGTCGTCGTCAACACCATGCCCATGCTGCGGGCTTCCGAGCTTGCGAAAATCGTCAACAAGGCCGAAATCGGACTGGCGCTCTGCGATACGCGCCTGATGGACGAACTCGTGCTTTGCGCCAAGGACAGCAAGCATCTCGCCAAGGTCGTGGGTTTTGACGGCACCGCCAATCACGACGCCGAGCTTGACCGCATCGCGCTCAATAAACCCGTGCGTTTCGAAGCGGTGAAGACCGGCCGGGACGACGTTGCGCTGCTTGGCTTCACATCCGGCACAACTGGCGACCCCAAGGCGACGATGCATTTTCATCGCGACCTGCTGATCATCGCCGACGGCTACGCGAAAGAAGTGCTGGGGGTCACGCCCGACGACGTCTTCGTCGGTTCGCCGCCGCTCGCCTTTACTTTCGGCCTCGGCGGTCTGGCGATCTTTCCCTTGCGTTTCGGCGCGGCCGCGACCCTGCTGGAATCTGCCACGCCCCCGAACATGATCGAGATCATCCAGACCTACAAGGCGACGATCTGCTTTACCGCGCCCACCGCCTACCGTGCGATGCTCGCCGCCATGGAAGAAGGCGCAGACCTTTCTTCGCTGCGCTGCGCGGTTTCAGCCGGCGAGACGCTGCCGCCTCCGGTCTACGACGCATGGATGGAGAAAACCGGCAAACCGCTTCTGGACGGCATCGGCGCAACCGAAATGCTGCATATCTTCATTTCCAATCGCCTCGGTCACTCGATGGCCGGATCGACCGGATGGCCTGTCACCGGTTACCAGGCGAAAATCGTCGATGATGACATGAACGAGGCGCCGCGCGGCGCGCCTGGACGTCTCGCCGTGCGCGGACCAACCGGTTGTCGATATCTCGCCGACCGGCGCCAGACCGTGTATGTGCGCGAAGGCTGGAACCTGACTGGCGATTCCTTCATGCAGGACGAGGAGGGAATGTTTCATTTTCTCGCGCGATCCGATGACATGATCATTTCATCGGGCTACAACATAGCCGGGCCGGAAGTTGAAGCGGCTCTGCTTGCGCATGTCGATGTCGCCGAATGCGGCGTGATCGGCGTTCCCGACGAGGAGCGTGGGCAGATCGTCGAGGCGCATATCGTTCTGGTGGAGGGGATTCTGGAAAACGATGATACGGCCAAACGGCTGCAGGATCATGTCAAGTCGACCATTGCGCCGTACAAATATCCGCGCTCCATTCGGTTCATCAAGGAATTGCCGAAAACGCAAACCGGCAAGATTCAGCGTTTCCGCCTGAAAGACACCAACACATAGCCAAAATGAGAGAGGAACTGTCATGAAGAAACTGATAGCTGCAAGCCTGATCGGGCTTTCCATGAGCGTAGCGAGCGTGGCCGTAGCCACAGCCGAACCCGTCAAGGTAGGCATGATCACCACCTTGTCCGGCGGCGGCGCCGGTCTTGGCGTCGATGTGCGCGACGGCTTCATGCTGGCCGCCAAACTCGCCGGCAACGACGATCTGGAAGTGATCGTGGAAGACGACGCCCGCAAGCCGGAACTCGCCGTTCAGCTCGCTGACAAGATGATCCAGGCCGACAAGGTCGATATTCTGACCGGCATTATCTGGTCGAACCTGGCGATGGCCGTCGTTCCGGGCGCGGTTGCGCAGGACGTGATCTACATCTCTCCGAACGCTGGTCCGTCGCAGCTTGCCGGCGCGGGCTGCAACCCGAACTATTTCAACGCCGCCTGGCAGAACGACAATCTGCATGAGGCCATGGGCGCTTACGCCAACACCGCCGGTTACACCAAGAGTTTCATTCTCGCTCCGAACTATCCGGCCGGAAAAGACGCTTTGACCGGCTACAAGCGCTTCTACGAGGGCGACGTCGCTGACGAGGTCTACACCAAGCTCGGCCAGACCGACTACGCCGCCGAAATCGCGCAGATCCGCGCTTCCGACGCCGACAGCGTCTATTTCTTCCTGCCGGGCGGCATGGGTATCGCCTTCATGAAGCAATACGCCCAGTCGGGCGTCGATAAACCGGTTCTGGGACCGGCTTTCTCCTTCGATCAGGGCATTCTCGGCGCCGTCGGCGACGCTGCTCTCGGCGTCAAGAATACGTCCCAGTGGTCCAAGGATATCGACAATCCGGCCAACAAGACCTTCGTCGAGGAATTCCAGAAGGAATATGGCCGCCTGCCTTCGCTTTACGCCAGCCAGGGCTTCGATACAGCCAATCTCATCCTGTCCGCTATGAACAAGGCGGACGTGAAGGATATGGACGAATTCCGCGCAGCTCTCAAAGAAGCTGATTTCGACAGTGTTCGCGGCGATTTCGAGTTCGCCAACAACAACCATCCGATCCAGGACATCTATGTCCGCGAAGTCGTCATGGAAGGCGACGTGCTGACCAACAAGATCATCGGCATGGGTCTGGAGAACCATTCGGACGCCTATGCAAAAGATTGCAAGATGTAATTGACGCCGTTGCGGGCCCGATAGCCGGGCCCGCAATTCCTTCCTTTTCGAAAAGACAGATCGTCCAATGGATCTTGCGCTGCTGACAGAGCAATTGCTCAACGGTGTCCAGTTCGGAGTCATGCTGTTTCTCATGGCGGCAGGGCTGACGCTGGTCTTCGGCGTCATGGGGCTGATCAATCTGGCGCACGGATCGCTTTATATGATCGGGGCGTTTTTCTGCGCCACGGTAGCAGCTGCAACCGGCTCGTTCTGGCTTGGTCTGGTCGCGAGCCTTGCAGGCGCTGCGACGGCTGGCGCCATCATTGAAATCGCAGTTGTCAGGCGTCTCTACGATCGCGATCATCTGGACCAGGTGCTGGCGACTTTCGCGCTGATCCTTATCTTTTCGGAAGGCACGCGATGGGTCTTCGGATCCTTCCCTCTCTATCTCGATATTCCAAAAGTCCTGCAGGGCGCTGTGGCGTTGCCGGGTGGAAGCCAATATCCGGTATACCGTCTGGCCATCATCATTGTCGGACTGGCGATCGCCTTCGGTCTTTACCTTCTGATTTCCCGAACCAGGCTCGGCATGCGCATTCGGGCAGGCGAGTCCGATCGCGAAATGATCGCGGCCCTTGGTGTCGACATCCGCAATCTCTATACGGTCGTCTTTGCGCTTGGCGCGGCGCTCGCCGGGTTTGCCGGGGCCATGGTCGGCGCGTTGCAATCCGTGCAGGTCGGGATGGGCGAACCGGTTCTGATCCTCGCCTTCGTGGTAATCGTCATAGGCGGCATCGGATCGATCAAGGGCGCGCTGATCGGTTCGATCCTCGTTGGCGTGGTCGATACGATGGGACGCTTCCTGTTGCCGGAGTTCTTCGAGCTGTTTATGCCGCCCTCGCAGGCGAACTCGGTCGGCTCCGCGCTGGCGTCAATGGCGATCTACATTCTCATGGCGCTGATCCTGGCATTGCGGCCCCAGGGCCTTTTTGCAGCACGCGCGTGAGGCTGTCGATGAGCCGCGAAACACTTTTCAACATCGTCCTCTTGCTGGCCCTTCTGGTCGCTCCATTCGTGGCTCTTCAGATGGACGAGCCGTTCTATGTCAGCCTTGTCACGCGGGTCGTCATTCTGGCGCTGGCCGGCGTCGGGCTCAACATTGCGCTCGGCTTTGGAGGCATGGTGTCCTTTGGCCACGCGGCCTTTTTTGGCGTTGGCGGGTACGTGGCCGGAATACTCTCCCAGCACGCCTTCAACTATGAACCGCTGGTGACCTGGCCGTTTGCGATCGAGGGAACCAACCAGATGCTCGTCATCTGGCCCGTCGCCTTGTTCGTCTGCGCGTTGCTTGCGTTGGCGATCGGATCGATCGCGCTCAGGACGTCCGGCGTCTACTTCATCATGATCACGCTCGCATTCGCGCAAATGATCTACTATTTCGCGATTTCCTGGCCGGCCTACGGCGGCGAGGACGGACTTTCGATCTATGTTCGCAATGGCTTTCCGGGCGTCAACACGATGAACCCGATGAGCTTCTTCCTGATATGCTATGGCGTCCTGATTGTCTGTCTGGTCTTGTCGATGCTCATCCGCGACTCTCGGTTCGGCGCGGCGTTGCAGGTGGCGCGGCAGAACGAGGTGCGGCTGGCTTCGACCGGAATCGCGCCGTTCAGGATCCGTCTGGTCGCCTTTGTCATTTCAGCCGCGATCACCGGGCTCGCAGGCGCTCTCTACGCAGACCTCAATCGCTTTGTCAGCCCGTCGTCTTTGTCCTGGCACATGTCCGGGGAGATCATGGTCTTCGTCATCCTCGGCGGCGTCGGGCGGCTGTTCGGACCCGTGGCGGGTGCGGCGCTTTTTATTGTCTTCGAGTTCTATTTGGGAGGCGTCACCGAACACTGGCAGTTCTTCCTGGGCCTCGTCCTGCTCAGCGTTGTGCTGTTTGCCCGCGGCGGCCTGATCGGCTTCATCGCCGGGAGGGCGCGCCATGGCTGACGCTGTTCTCCAGATAGACGGCCTCAACAAGCAGTTCGGCGCGCTGACGGCGACCGACAATGTCAGTCTCGATGTGCGCGGCGGAGAGATTCACGCGCTGATCGGACCCAACGGCGCCGGCAAGTCGACCTTGATCCAGCAAATTTCCGGGCTCCTGCGTCCGGATTCCGGAACGATACGGTTTCTCGGGCGCGATCTTGCGCCGCTTTCTGTTGCCGAACGGGCGCAGTGCGGGCTCGGCCGAACCTTTCAGGTCTCGTCGATTGCGCCCGAATTCTCTGCATTGCGCAATGTCATGCTGGCGGTCCAGGCGGTCGACGGATCGAGCTTCCGTTTTTTCCGCCCGGTCATGAAAGACCGGCGGCTGATAGACGCCGCCCGTGCAGTTCTGGAAGAAGTCGGACTCTCTGATCGCGCGGACATTATCGCCGCGGAGCTTTCCCACGGTGAGCGCCGGCAGCTTGAAATGGCGATGGCTCTGGCCCTGCGTCCAAAACTTCTGCTTCTCGACGAGCCGATGGCGGGCATGGGCCCGGAAGGTTCGAAGCAGCTCACCTCCTTCCTCGGCGCCCTTCGGCATAAAGTTCCGATCCTGCTGATCGAGCACGATATGGAGGCGGTATTCTCGCTGGCTGACAGGATTTCTGTTCTCGTCTACGGCAACGTCATCGCCACCGGCTCCGTCGAAGAGATCCGCAACAATGCGCAAGTCCGCGAAGCTTATCTCGGGGAGGAAGACTGATGCTTCTCGATATCTCCGGGCTTGAAACGTTCTATGGCCGTTCGCAGGCTCTGTTCGGCGTCGATTTCACGATGGACGAAGGTGAAGTCGTCGCGCTGATGGGCCGCAACGGAATGGGCAAGACCACGACGATACGGTCGCTTTGCCGGCTGACGCCCTGCCGGTCGGGCGCGGTGCGGTTTCGCGGCAAGGAACTCGAAGGGTTGAAGCCGCACAGGGTGGCGCGTCTCGGTATTGGGCTCGTGCCTGAAGGGCGGCGCTGCTTCGGCAATCTGAGCGTTGTGGAAAACCTGCTCGTGGCCGCAACGCCCGGACCGTGGACGCTCGACAGGGTCAACCGGCTCTTCCCGCGGCTCGCCGAGCGCCGCAACCAGATGTCCAACACGCTTTCCGGCGGAGAACAGCAGATGCTGGCGGTTGGACGTGCGCTGATGACGAACCCGGCTTTGTTGATCCTGGACGAGGCGACAGAGGGACTGGCGCCAGTGATACGCCAGGAGATCTGGGCCGCAATCAGTATGCTGAAATCTGAGGGTCAGTCGATCCTCATCGTCGACAAGACGTTGAAGGAACTGCTGAAGGTCGTCGATCGCTGCACCATTCTGGAGCGGGGAAAGAGCGTGTGGACCGGAGAGCCGTCCGCCCTGTCCGATGATATCCGTGACCGTTATCTCGGCGTGTGAACGGGTTGAAGGCTGCAAGTCCTTGAGGAGGAATCGCAAATGAAGAGTACGGGATCATGAAGTTCCTTCAACCTGATGGCTGGAAACCGGCCAAGGGATATTCCAACGGCATATCAGCTTCGGGCCGTATTATCGTGACCGGCGGACAGATCGGCTGGAACGGCGACCAGGAATTCGAAACCGACGATTTCGTCGGCCAGTGCGAGCAGACCCTGCAGAACATCCTCGACATTATCGCCGAGGACGGCGCAGGACCGGAGCATATCGTACGCCTGACGTGGTATATCACCGACAAGCGCGCTTACGTTGCGCGCCAGAAGGAACTGGGACAAGCCTACAGGCGCGTCATGGGCCGGAATTTCCCGGCGATGGCCGTTGTCCAGGTGACGGCCCTCATCGAAGACCGCGCCAAGGTTGAGATCGAGGCGACCGCGGTGGTCGAATAACGGCAAACGGTGTATTTGTCGGCAACCGATTCACAAGCGTCTAGGCGAAGCCCGCGCATGGCCGTGCAGGACCTGCGTAATGCCTGGCGTCGGACAGAGAGCACGGCACCTCAAATGTTTGGAGTTGTTAAAAAGCCGGACTGGTGATAGTCCGGCGCGCCATATTGCATGCACTTGTTGAAATTCTGTTATTTATATTCTGAAGCGGATTGATGAAGGTAGACGGATTTGACTGGGACCGGGACAACTGGCCCGTCTGCGCCAGGCACGGTTTGACGAGAGCTGAAATTGAATCGGTTTTCGTCGGAGAATTGACGATATTTGACGATCCCGACGATCGGAACCGCGAACCGAGGTTCAAGGCGATCGGATACAGCATATCCGGCCAGCCGGTCTTCGTGGTGTTCCGCATGAACCTTTTCGGAAGTCTTTCGCTTGTCCGGCCGATCAGCGCCCGCTATCTGCGCAGGAAGGAAGTCCGATACTATGAATGTGAGACGGACGGTGACGCGCCGACCCTTGCCTTCGCTTGAATCTGACGAGGACGCCCGGCGCTTCGTCGATCAGGAAGATCTCACGCGATACGATCTTTCGCGACGCCGGACGATGAAACTCGCATTCGGCTCAAAGGCGGACTTGTCTGACTCAGGTCTGCCGGACAGCCCGTTCAGGGGTTCCGACGCAAATTCCGAAGGACGTGATCGCCCGTTTCGGCGCCGACTCCGTGAGGCCATCCAACGCGTTCTGAAATAGTTGTCCACTATGCTTGTTCTTCAAACCATTTGACAATCTGCGGCATTGACCGCTCGAAGCCGCCGGGAATGAAGATATTGAACAGCGCTGCCTTTCTGTCGGATCGGTTGCGGAAATCGTGCATGACGTTGGCTGGAACACGCACGAACGCGCCTTTTTCCAGTGCGCGCCAGGCGTCGCCAACGAGGATTTCCGGCGCTCCCTCGATGACGAGAAAAATTTCGTCGTTTTCGACATGGCTGTGTGGACCCACGCCTTCGAAACCTGGCTCCATCCACCATTCCGAAGCGCTGTACCGGCATCCGGTTTCCTCCTCGTCCGCTTTGAAAACGGCCGTCAGCTTGCCCATCGCATATTGTCGACCTTCATCGGCCGAGAGTATGATCGGCGTCATCGGCTCACCGTCTCGTTCCAGCGTTTCTGTGCCTCCTCGGCGCTGACGTCTTCGATCTTCGAAGCGATGAACCAACTGTAGCCGAAGGGATCCGCAACCAGGCCGGTGCGGTATCCAAAGAACTCGTCGCGAAGCGGACGCAGAACCGTCGCGCCGGCCGCCACCGCATGTTCGAGAAACGCCTCGGCGTCATCCACCTCCAGATGCATCTTGACCGGTGATCCGCCGATGCTGTCAGGGCTGAGCGCGCCGAAATCCGGATATTCGTCGGCGAGCATCAGACACGTATCCCCGATTGTGATCTCGGCATGGCCGATACGACCGTCGACAGGATCGTTCAACCGGTAGGTTTCCACCGCCCCGAAGGCCTTCCGGTAGAAGGCGAGGGCGTCGTTGCAGTCCTTGACAACCATATAGGGGCAGACGCGTGTGGCTTTGACCGCTGGCATTGGCGCTCTCCTTGACAATTCCTAGTATTACGTTACGTTACGTTTCATAATGAGTCAAGACAGTGAGCATCGCAAGAGAAAACCCGGACGACCGCGCGACGAGGGTGCGCGGAAGGCGATTCTCGACGCGGCTTATCGCATGCTGATGGAGCGTGGACTCGGCCGACTTACAGTCGAGGCGGTTGCAGGCGAGGCCGGCGTGGGCAAACCCACCATCTATCGCTACTGGGCGAACGCCCAGGAACTGGCCATGGCGGCGCTGATTTCACGCACCAGTTTTCGGGGTTCCGATCCGGACGAGGCCGTTTCCGTCGATACGGCGCTGAAGGCGCACATGGCGGATGTCGTGGCTGTTTTCTCGACTGCGCGCGGACGCCAGATCGTGTCGACCATGGCCTCGGCCGACACGGAAAGCGAATTGTCGAAAGCCTTCCGGGGACAGATTATCGAGGGCAGCCGCGCCATCGGTCGGGAGATCCTTACAGCGGCCGAAAATCGCGGAGAAATTCATCTCGGCGAGAGCGTAGAACAGGTGCTTGATTTCCTGTATGCGCCGGTGTTCTACCGACTGCTGACCGGCAAACCGATTGACCGTGGCTATACGGATCGAACGGTCGAGCTCATCGACCGTTTGCTGTCGGGTTGCAGCTGCGGCTCCTCCATGAAATAAGCTTCTTGCCTGTACTGTAGTCTTTCCTGAGGCGTCCCATGCGGCTCGAACGCCCACCCTTCCTGACACTTGATCTTCCTGGTCTGCTCGCTGGCGTTCGCGGGGGAAATATCGTCAATGCGGTAGTTGCATTTCTTTTCGCCGCTTCCGCGCCGGTGGCGATTATTCTGACGGCGGGAGCCGTCGGCGGCCTCGCCGAAGCCGATATCGCCTCCTGGATTTTCGGATGTTTTTTTATCAACGGGCTGATCTCGCTGGCCTTTTGCCTCGTCTATCGTCAGCCGCTTGTATTTTTCTGGACCATTCCAGGCACTGTTCTGGTCGGCCAGGCGCTTGAGCATCTCGAATTTGCGCAAGCAATCGGCGCCTACTATGTCACCGGCGTACTCATGCTGGTTCTCGGCCTGAGCGGCTGGATGCGCAAATGCATGGCTCTTCTGCCCATGCCGATCGTAATGGCGATGGTCGCCGGGGTGTTCCTCCAGTTCGGCCTCAATCTCATTTTTGCGATCCGCGACGGGTTCATTATTGCTGCGCCCATGACGGCGGCCTTTTTCCTGCTCTCGGCCGTCCGGCCTCTCGGAAGGGTCATGCCGCCTTTGATTGGCGCGCTCATAACAGGAGTAATCGCCATTGCCCTGTCGGGCGCGTTTAATTTGGGTGAATCGGCGGCGCCCATCCTGGCGGGCCCCAATCTTTACCGACCGGAATTTTCCTGGGGCGCTATTGTCGAACTCACATTGCCGCTCGCCATAACCGTACTGGCGGCCCAGAATGCACAAGGCTTCGCCGTACTCGAGCAATCGGGGCACAATCCGCCCATCAACATGGTCACGGCGGCGTGCGGCTTTGGCTCCCTGATCGCGGCGACTGTCGGCTCTGTTTCGACCTGCCTGACAGGACCTGTCAACGCCATCCTCGCCAGCGGTGCAGACAAGGACAAGCACTACGTGGCCGGCGTCATGGTGGCGCTGCTGGCGCTGTTTTTCGGTGTATTCGCACCGGTCTTCACGCGCTTCATGCTGGCGACGCCCGTAGCCTTCCTCGCCGCGCTTGCGGGGCTCGCGCTCTTACGCATCCTCGAGAGAGCTTTCATTGTCTCCTTCAAGGGCGCCTTTTCCCATGGCGCCACGGTCGCCTTTCTTGTCACGGTCGCCAATGTCCCGATCCTCTCGATCGGCGCTCCCTTTTGGGGCTTGCTGATCGGATTCGCCGTGTCCTTTGTGCTTGAAAGACAGGATTTCGAGCAGCTTTCCGCGGATTAGGAAAGCCGCGGTGCAATCAGGTCCACGAAACGATTGCGAACAGGGGCCTACTATCCGAGGTCCGGAATGCGGACAAGGCTGCGCCGGCCTCTTGCTTGTCTATTTTGTCGAGGCTTTCAGGTAGCCGCCGACGGCCCCACCTATCAGACCCGCAATTGGCAGCCACGCCATCACACTGTACCCCTCGCCGCCACCGATGAACCGAACAAGATATGCTCCAATAACGCCGCCAACCAGGCCTATCAATCCATTCTTGATTGTTGCTTCGACTTTCGGAGACATCGAGCTTCCTCTCTACGGGTTGCATAGGACAATGTAGCATATATCAGTTCCCGGGCGACATTCGACGCATGACGACGAATTGGAATGATGGGCTGGAAGCCGTCGTATGAGTTGCGCCCGGCAAAAGTTCCGGGCTGCTACGGATACCAGTACTGCGCGGCGTCGTCGCCCTTGCGGATCACCACGAAATTGTTGGCGAAGACCCGGTAGGAGGGGCTCCATTCGCCGTCCGGCCACTGGATGCGGATATTGGCGCGTTCCGCAACGCCAGTCCCGACATGGATGAAGCCCGAATGGCCGGAGGCGTGGCCGCCCCCGACCTGAACCTTGCGCACCCGCGTTTCGTTGCCTGACTTGACAAGGATCGTCGCGCCCACCGCATGGCGGTTCGCGCCTTTCTGCTGCAGTTCGATCTCCAGCCAGTTGCCCATCGGTCGTGCGCTGTCGTCGGCGCGGCCGCCAAGGTTGCGAAACAGGCTCGCCGGACCGCCGCGATTGACGACGAGCAGGTCCAGCATGCCGTCCATGTTGAAATCCGTCACGACTGCGCCCCGTCCGCGCCGGTCGAGATCGACGCCCGCCCGGTGGCCGACCTCGACGAAGGATCCGTCGAACTGGCCGAGCAGCAAATTGTCGGGATCATAGGCGGCGAACTCCGGCATCCGTTCGACATTGCCTTTTGCGATGAACAGGTCGAGCCGTCCGTCATTGTTGAAATCGGCGAATTCCGAATGCCAGCCCGTTGATGGTTTGAGGTCGTCGCCTGTGTAAGGCCGATGGGCTGTCGCACCGCGCTCGAAGGCGATGTCGCGGTAGACGGGGCGGCCTTCATCGGCCTCCAGATCTAGCGTCTGCAGCTTGGTGTCACCCATGGAGGTCAGCGCATATTCCGGAAAGCCGTCGGCGTTTATGTCGCCCTCCGCGATGCCCATGCCCCAGATGGTCATGCGCCGCCAGCCGTCGGAGCGGCGGTAGAGACGGGGCGGCTTGCCGGCGTCTATGCGCCACATCTGCTCCTCGCCGCCGTCGCGATAATATTGCCGGTCGTTGCTCACGCGCAGATCCGGATGGCCGCTGTGGTCCCAGTCGGTGAAGAGCATGGATAGCGCACAGTGGCCCGGCGTTAGCGCCTCAGGCGCGCCGTAGTCGGGTTTGTCCAAATTCTGCGGCCGCATCAACTGGTTATCGTGGCAGGTGCCCCAGGGTGATCCGGGCGCCGACCGGTCGACATAATTGCCGATCGCGAGCGTCGGAAAGGTTTGCCCTTCTTCGAAGGTCGCTGCGAAGGCGGTCGACCAGGCGCGACCGCCGTCGAAGGCGAATTCGCGGCTGGCGTTGGTGAAGCTGCAGTCCGCTCCGCCCTTGAGAATAATGTTGCGACCGACCTTCAGGACGATGACGTCGCGATAGCCGTCATTGTCGATATCGATGGGGTAGAGGCCGGCGACCTTTTCGAGATCGGACGCTTTGACGTCGATTGCGCGCTTTTCAAATCTCAGGTCGCCGCCGGCCTCGCTGCGATTGACGAAAAGCTGCGTCTCGCTTGCGCCGCCGGCAAGCATGAGATCGGGAAACCGGTCGCCGTTGCAGTCAAACGAGGCCGCGCCGCCGCCGACGAAGAACTCCCAGGGACCCAGATACTGGTGATCAATTCCGGCGCTAGCTGCGACTTCGTGCATGGCAGGAATATCCATCGCCAGATCGTCGGCAGTCACGTCCTGCGCGCCGGCCGCAATGGCGGAAGAGATAATGCCGGAAACGATGACGAGGAGACGTCTCATTCAGGTATCTCCATCGTCTTGAGAAAGGCGATCAGCGCCCGGCGATCGTCTTCATCGGCGCTTGCATAGCGGTCGCGGCTTTCCCTTGCGTCGCCGCCATGGGCGAGGATCACCTCGTTAAGCGTCGTCAGGTCGCCGCGATGGCCATAAGGCGCGGTGGAGGCGATGCCCCACAATTCGCTGGTCATGAAGATGTCGCGTTCGACGAAGCGCTGGGCGAGCAGTTCATTGCCCAGCACAGCGATCTGCCGGTCGGCGATCTTGTGGCGCTTGAGATCGCCAAAAAGCGGCACGAGCACACGACCCTGGTCATCCTTCGGCAGGGATTTCGCCCAGTCGAGCAGGGCAAGATCGTACACCGCGCCTTCGCCTCCCTCGCCGAGCCGCAGCGTGCCGGCTGCGTCGAGCGGGCCAGGATCGGAAAAGACGAGGCTTTCCAGCGGCAGCGCAGGCCGGTGACAGTCGGCGCATCCGAAATCGTCAAACCGCGCGCGGCCTTCACCCGCAAGCGACCGCCATTGTGAATTTTCGGGCGCGCGCGTCATCGGCGGTGGACGGCTCGCCTGCCAGGCGACGAGAGCCGAAACGTCGCCGACCGTGATTTCGCGATCGTGGCCGTCCCCGTCGAAATCGGCTTCGCCGGTCCAGCGCGCGCCAAAGCGCTCATCGGCCTGCATGCCGTGGTGGTCGTTCAGCGCGTTGATCGTGAATTGACGCAGCGACGTCATCACGCCTTTCTGGCTGAACGGACGGATCACCAGATCCGTATCGATCCCGTCAAGGCCGGTCAGGTCGACGATGCCGTCCGGATGGATCGTCAAAGCGCCGAAATCCACGCCTTTGGAGTTGAGACGCACGATGTGTTCGACGCCGCCTGATTTCGCCCTGCGGATGGCCTGGTTTCGCTGGTCTTGCAGATCGGCGCTCATTTCGCGGGCCAGCAATTCCACAAGCCCCGCGCCCATCAGATGGTTGGTGTTGCGCTCGTTGGAGAATTGCGGATCGACGGAATCGAAATCGGCGTTGCCGAAGCCTTCCGAGACGAACACGTTGACTGAAAAATCGCCCGCGCCGCCGACGACAGGGTCGTTATGGCAGGAGGAGCAGGCGTTCGCGTCCATGCCCTGCATGCGCTGAAAGGCCTGTTCAACGGGACGCTTGCGCTTGGTGGGGATGATCGCTTGCGTTGCCAGCGGCCGCCCGGCGCCGTCGCCGGTGGTGTACTTGGCGACAAAAAGCGCCTCGCCGGCTTCAATCAACTCCCCAAGGCGAGTCGCGTCCAGTGTTCCAGTATAGTCGCGCTGATCGATATTCCGTGAAACCGCGTTTTCAGACCACGGGTCGGCCGCGCCCGCGACGCCGGCGACTGCGATTGCTGCGACACAAGACAGGGCAAGGAAGCGATTATACCGCATCGGTGAAGACCTTCTGGTGCGGCGCCGTTGACCGGGCGATTTCCTCATCGAGTTCCAGCAGGGCCGTGATCGTGCAGCCTTCCATGATCAGTGGTTTCTCGTCGGGAAAGCAGGAAATTTCGATTCCGGACCCTGAAACATACGGATTGATGTCGCCGATGGCCCGGCGCAGCGGACCTTCGATGAAGCCATAGGCGCGGGTGCCGTGGCCGACGAGCGCGACGGGAAAGGGATCGACGAGGGCAAACATGTTGGCCAGTCCCGTTCCCAGCGCTTCGCCCGCTTCCGCGAATGCGGCGATCGAATCCGCATCGCCGTTCTTCGCAGCCTCCATGATCTCGGACATCTCGGCCTGCGCGATATCATTGCGCGGGGCCGATTCCGAACCGGCGTTGGTGGCTCTGCGGTAAATCGCGTAATCGCCTGCATAGGCCTCGATGCAGCCGGAACGTCCGCATCGGCACAGCGCGCCGTGCGGCATGTGCGACAAATGCCCGAACTCCGTTGCGGACGAGCGAATGCCAGTCAACAACTCGCCGTTCAGCATCAGGCCCATGCCTATGCCGTGGGAGAGCAGAACCGCAGCGAAATTGTCTGCAAACCGCTCGGGGTCGCGCCAGTGCAGCGCAAGCGCAATCATGCAGCAATCATTGGACACTCTCGCCGGAACCGCGAAGGCGTCTTCAAGCGCCTCCTTCATGCCGATATTGCGGTAGCGCGTGATGGGAGACCACAACATCGCCGTGCCCTCGACATCGGTGATGCCCTGAACGCCAAGTTCAATGCGCTCCAGTTGTCCGGCGCCGGGGGGAAGGGTGGTCAAGGCGTCGGAAATGGTCTCGATCAGCATCCGGGGAAATTCTTCAGGCCCGGCTTCCCGCGCCCTGAACGGGCGGTCGATTTCTGCAATCGTTTTTCCGGTGTAGTCGCAGACCGTCACCGCAATCCGGTCGAGTTGCTGTACGGCCGAAGCAACGAGCGCCGCGTTCGGGTTCAAGGACAGTCGAACCTGTGGGCGCCCGCGGCGAAGCGCGCCGTCTTCTGTGCCCTGGAGGCTGACGATCACCGCCTCGTCGAGCAGCTCCGAAGTGATGGCTGAAACGGTCGACGCGCTCAGTCCGGTTTCCTGACTGATATGTTTACGAGAGACGTTCGCATGACGTCTGAGCACGGTCAGAATCCGCCTGCGATTGCGCTTTCGAACGTCGTCCGATCGTCCAAAATCGACCACTGTCCACCAGTCCTCCCACCGCCGGCCAAATTATGTTGCAGTGCGATAAAAATGCTTCATTGCAACAACTTAGCGCAGTTGATTTTAGATGTTGACACAGCTTTTCTAATAAGTCACTATTTTTTTCGAGCCTCGAATTAAATGGCTCATCAGCATGTGCTGACATTGCTCCGCTTGTCGGGCGATGCCTACTCATCGGGAGGTTACAGTTATGAAAATCTTGACCGCTGCACTCATGGGTGCAGTCTTTGCTGCGTCGGCTGCGGGTAGCGCGCTGGCCGAAGGCAAGACCATCGGCGTATCCTGGTCGAACTTCCAGGAAGAGCGCTGGAAGACCGACGAAGCCGCCATGAAAGGCGCGATCGAAGCCGCCGGCGACAGCTACATCTCGGCGGACGCCCAGTCATCGGCCGCCAAGCAGTTGACGGACGTCGAGTCGTTGATCGCCCAGGGCGCAGACGCCCTGATCATTCTCGCTCAGGACGCCAGCGCGATCGGCCCGGCGGTTGAAAAGGCCACGGCGGAAGGCATTCCGGTTGTCGGCTACGACCGTCTCATCGAGAATCCGGAAGCGTTCTACATCACCTTCGACAACAAGGAAGTCGGACGCATGCAGGCGCGCGCCGTCTTCGCCGCTCAGCCGGAAGGCAACTATGCCTTCATCAAAGGCTCTTCGGCCGATCCGAACGCGGATTTCCTGTTCTCCGGTCAGATGGAGGTTCTGAAGGAAGCGCTGGATTCCGGCAAGGTCAAGAATGTCGGCGAAGCCTACACCGACGGCTGGAAGCCTGAAAACGCCCAGAAGAACATGGAGCAGATCCTGACCGCCAACGACAACAATGTCGACGCGGTTGTCGCCTCCAACGACGGCACCGCAGGCGGTGTGGTCGCAGCGCTGGCGGCGCAGGGCATGGACGGCTCGGTGCCGGTGTCCGGTCAGGACGGCGACCACGCCGCTCTCAACCGCGTCGCGCTCGGAACGCAGACTGTGTCGGTCTGGAAGGACGCTCGTGAACTCGGCAAGAACGCCGCCGCGATCGCATCCATGCTGGCTGACGGCAAGGCGATGTCGGACATTCCGGGATCCCAGAGCTGGTCCGGCGGACCGGGCGGCGTGGAAATGACCGCGGTCTTCCTCGCTCCGGTTCCGATCACCAAGGACAATCTGAATGTCGTTATCGACGCCGGATGGGTCGCCAAGGACGTCGTCTGCCAGGGCGTGAAGGCCGGCACGGTTGACGCCTGCAACTAAAACCGTTCCCCTTGCGGGAAGAGTGCGCCGCGACCTCCAACGGTCGCGGCGTTTCTGTAAGGCGCGCTTTGTAGTAGAATAATCAGTCGGGAGGGACCGGCCATGTCAAACAGCACTCCAACGCGGGCTTCTGCAGGCGACGGTCCGCGCGCAGCCGAATTGTCGCCGGTTGGCCGTTTCTTCAAGGCGACCGAACTCGACACCCGCATGCTGGGCATGATCGGCGCATTGCTCCTGATCTGGATACTGTTCGACATCTTTTCGGGCGGGCTGTTTCTCACGCCCCGCAACCTGTGGAACCTGTCGGTTCAAACAGCTTCGGTCGCAGTTATGGCGACCGGCATGGTGCTGGTGATCGTTACCCGCAACATCGACCTGTCCGTCGGCTCCGTCCTTGGCTTCGTCGGCATGATCATGGCCTTTACCCAGGCCAAATTCCTCCCGCAATATATCGGTTTCGACCATCCGGCGACATGGCTGATCGCCATTGTCGTCGGCATTATCGTCGGTGGCCTCATCGGGGCCCTGCACGGCTACGTGATCGCCTATCTCGGCGTTCCGGCCTTCATAGTCACCCTTGGCGGCCTGCTCGTCTGGCGCGGGGCCGTCTGGTGGGTGACATCCGGGCAAACCGTCGCACCGATGGATCCGATCTTTCGGTTGATCGGCGGCGGTCCTGCCGGCTCCATCGGAGCGATGGCGAGCTGGATTGTCGGGCTTGTCGCCTGCGCCGCAATCATCGCCCTCATCGCCAACGCCCGCAGACAGCGCCAGCGGTTCCAGTTCCCGTTGCGGCCGCTCTGGGCTGAAGGGTTCCTTGCCGGCATCGGATGCGCCCTCGTTCTCGGCGCCATATGGATAGCCAACAGCTATTACTGGCCGGTCGGGATCGTCCGCCGCTACATTCGAGACAACAATCTCGACATAGAGGCGTCGGAACTGGTTATCGCCCACGGCCTGGCGATTCCGGTCCTGATCGCCATCGCCGTCGGCATCGTCATGACGTTCATCGCGACGCGCACCCGTTTCGGACGCTACGTGTTCGCGCTCGGCGGCAATCCGGAAGCGGCCGATCTCGCCGGCATCAATACGCGATGGGTCACGATGAAGATATTCATCATCATGGGAATCCTGTGCGCCATCGCCGCGGCCATTTCGACGGCGCGTCTCGACGCAGCCACCAATGCGCAAGGCGCGCTGGACGAGCTTCTGACCATCTCAGCGGCGGTCATCGGCGGAACGGCGCTTGCCGGCGGCATCGGCACGATCGCCGGCGCGATGATCGGCGCAGTCGTCATGCAATCTTTGCAGTCGGGCATGGTGCTTATGGGGCTCGATACGCCGCTGCAAAACATTGTGGTTGGCATCGTTCTCGTCATCGCGGTCTGGTTCGATATGCTCTACCGCAAGACGCGTCACTGATTTCGGGAGATCTGACAATGAATACGCAGACCTCAGCCACGGCCCTCGTTGAGATGAACAATGTCAGCATCTCCTTCGGCGGCATTCACGCCGTCGACGATGCGACTGTCGACCTCTTCCCGGGCGAGGTCGTCGGCCTGCTCGGCCACAACGGCGCCGGCAAGTCGACCTTGATCAAGATTCTCTCCGGCGCCTATCAGCGCGACGGCGGCACGATTTCCATCGACGGCAAGCCGGCGACGATCAACAATCCGCGCGACGCCAAGGCCTACGGCATCGAGACGATCTACCAGACCCTTGCGCTCGCCGACAATGTCGACACGGCCGCCAATCTCTATCTCGGGCGAGAACTGATGACTGCCTGGGGCACGCTCGACGACGTCGCGATGGAGGCCAGGGCGCGCGAGGTCATGGGCCGGCTCAATCCGCGTTTCCAGCGCTTCAAGGAGCCGGTCAAGGCGCTGTCCGGCGGCCAGCGGCAGTCCGTGGCGATCGCCCGCGCGATCCTGTTCAATGCGCGCATCCTGATTATGGACGAGCCGACCGCGGCGCTTGGGCCGGAGGAGACGGCGCAGGTCGCCGATCTTATCCTGCAGTTGAAGGCTGAAGGCATCGGCATTTTCCTGATCAGCCACGACATTCACGACGTTTTCGACCTCGCCGACCGTGTCGGCGTCATGAAGAATGGCCAGTTCGTGGGCTATGCCAAAACCACGGACGTCACCAAGGACGAGGTGCTTGGCATGATCATCGCCGGAAAATGTCCGCCCGGCGCGCAGCCTGGTCCCGGCGCGCTTGCCGCCTGACAGCGGCGCCGCGTCAAACCTATTGGAGGTAGCATGTATCTGGGGTTCGATCTGGGCACGTCCGGTGTCAAGGCGCTGCTGATTGGCGCGGACCAGTCGATCGCAGGATCGGCGACCGCTCCGCTGGACGTTTCGCGACCGGCCTCGGGCTGGTCGGAGCAGGATCCCGCGCACTGGATCGAAGCCACGAAAAAGGCCGTGGCGGAGTTGCGCAGCGCGCATCCGGACGCCTTTTCCGAAGTCCGGGGCATCGGTTTGTCCGGGCAGATGCATGGCGCGACGTTGCTTGACGAAAGCGACAATGTTCTGCGCCCCTGCATCCTGTGGAACGATACGCGCAGCTACAAGGAAGCCGCAGAACTCGACGCCGATCCGCGCTTTCGCGAGATTTCCGGCAATATCGTTTTCCCAGGCTTCACCGCGCCCAAGCTCGTCTGGGTCCGCAACAACGAGCCGGAGATATTCAGCAAAACTAGGAAGGTACTGCTTCCAAAGGACTATCTGCGTCTGTGGCTCACCGGCGAATACGTCTCGGAAATGTCAGATGCGGCAGGCACAAGCTGGCTCGACGTGAGTGCGCGAAAATGGTCCGACGCGCTGCTTGAAGCCTCCTTCATGGACGCAGGCAAGATGCCGCGTCTCGTTGAAGGCTCGGAGGCCAGCGGCATGCTTCGCGCAGAACTTGCTTCAGAATGGGGCCTTGCGCATCCCGTCACAGTCGCCGGCGGAGCAGGCGACAATGCTGCCACCGCAATCGGCATGGGCATTCTCCAGGAGGGCTCCGCCTTTCTGTCGCTGGGCACCTCTGGCGTCGTGTTTGCGGCGAACAGCGCTTATCGACCGAACGCCGAAAGCGCGGTCCATACCTTTTGCCACGCCGTTCCGGCAAGCTGGCACCAGATGGGGGTCATCCTGTCCGCCACCGATACGCTGAACTGGTTTTCCGGCGTGACCGGCAAGTCCGCCAGTGAACTGACGAGCGAACTGGGCGGCGACTTGCGCGGTCCTGCGGCGATCTTCCTGCCCTATCTCTCCGGCGAGCGCACGCCCCACAACGACGCGCATATCCGCGGCGCGCTGACCGGCATTTCGCATGGAACCGACCGGCCGGCCATTACCGCTGCGATCCTGCAGGGCGTCGCCTTCGCCTTCCGCGACTGCATCGAGGCGCTTGCTGCGGCCGGCACCCGCATCGACAGGCTGATCGCCAGCGGCGGCGGTTCGCGATCGGATTACTGGCTGAAGACGGTGGCGACGGTGCTCGACGTGCCGATCGACGTTCCGGCAGCCGGCGAAGTGGGCGCGGCGTTCGGCGCGGCGCGTCTCGGCATGCTTGCAGCCGAGGGCTCCGATCCTGCGGCGACCTGCGCCATGCCGGCCGTCGAACACACGATCGAACCGGAGCATTCGTTTACGGACGCCTTCGGCGAAGCCTACCAGACCTATCGAAAAACCTACCCGGCATTGCGGAGTATATGAGAATGAGCACGCGCTACTTTGGAGATATCGAACCTGTTGCCTATGAAGGAGCAGACAGCACAAACCCGTTGGCGTTTCGCTTCTACAACCCGGACGAGATCGTCATGGGCAAGCGCATGGAAGACCATCTGCGCTTCGCCGTCTGCTACTGGCACAATTTCGTCTGGCCGGGCCTCGATCCGTTCGGCGGCCAGACCTTCGATCGGCCCTGGTTCGGCGACACGCTGGATCTGGCGAAACAAAAGGCGGACGTCGCCTTCGACATGTTCACGCTGTTGCGTTCGCCCTTCTACTGTTTTCACGACGCGGATGTCCGCCCGGAAGGCGACAGTTTCGCGGAAAACACAAGCAATCTGAACGCCATCGCCGATTATTTCGAGGAAAAGCAGGCGGAGACCGGCGTCAAGCTGCTCTGGGGCACGGCCAACCTGTTCTCTCACAAGCGCTATATGGCGGGCGCCGCCACCAACCCCGATCCGGATGTCTTCGCCTTTGCAGCCGCAACGGTGAAGACCTGCATCGACGTGACCCACCGGCTTGGAGGCGAGAATTACGTGCTTTGGGGCGGTCGCGAGGGATACGAGACGCTGCTCAACACCAATATCGGCCAGGAACTCGACCAGATGGGGCGCTTCCTCAACATGGTCGTCGAGTACAAGCACAAGATCGGTTTCAAGGGCGAGATTCTCGTCGAGCCGAAGCCGCAGGAGCCAACCAAACACCAATATGATTTCGATGTTTCGACCGTCTACGGCTTCCTGAAGCGCTACGGCCTGGAAGGCGAGGTCAAGATGAATATCGAGCAGGGCCACGCGATCCTCGCCGGCCATTCCTTCGAGCATGAACTCGCAACGGCTGCCGCGCTCGGCCTGCTCGGATCGATCGACATGAACCGCAACGACTACCAGTCCGGCTGGGACACCGACCAGTTCCCGAACAACGTACCGGAAATGGCGCTCGCCTATTATCACATCCTGCAGGCCGGCGGCTTCACGACGGGCGGCACCAATTTCGACGCCAAGCTGCGGCGTCAGTCGATCGAACCGGATGATCTTCTGATCGCTCATATCGGCGGCATGGACTGTTGCGCGCGTGGTCTCAAGGCCGCCGCGAAAATGATCGAGGACGGTGTCCTCTCCGGCTTTGTCGCCGAACGCTACTCCGGCTGGCAGGGCGAGGAGGCGCAGAAGATGCTGAACGGCGATTATTCGCTCGAAGACATCGCGTCTTACGTGGAGCAGTCGGACGTCAATCCGCAGCCGAAATCCGGCCGGCAGGAATATCTGGAGAATGTCGTCAATCGCTACGTTTGATGCATTGCAAAAAATCGCTCTTGCCTTGTCGGGGAAAGATGCAATGCTGGCGCCGATTCATACTGATTTCTAACATCGGAGCCTGCCTTGCTTGAGACCCCCTATCTACTGTTCCTGGGCGATGCGCCCGATTCACTGGCGGCCAAGGTTGCGCAGGGCATCAAGGACTGGCGACCGGAACTCGCCGTCGGACAATTGCGGCTGGAGGGCTGCAAGGCCGACCTGAAAATTCCCGATCTAACCATCGAGGAAGCCAAGGCCAGGGGCGCGCGCACCCTGGTGATCGGCGTCGCCAACCGCGGCGGCGTCATTTCCGAAAGCTGGAAAACCGTCCTGAAGGAGGCGCTGGAAGCCGGCATGGACCTGGCCTCGGGCCTGCACAATTTGCTGCGCGACGAGCCGGAACTGGCGCAACTGGCGGCAAGCACGGGCCGCACGCTGCATGACGTTCGTATTCCATCCGTGAAATATCCGATCGCCAATGGCAAGAAACGCACGGGCAAGAGATGTCTCGCGGTCGGCACCGATTGCTCCGTCGGCAAGATGTACACCGCCCTGTCCATGGAAAAGGCGATGCACGAACGCGGCATGAAGGCCACGTTTCGCGCGACCGGCCAGACCGGGATCCTGATCACCGGCGACGGCGTGCCGCTCGACGCGGTGATCGCGGATTTCATGGCCGGTTCGATCGAATACCTCACGCCGGACAACGATCCCGATCACTGGGATCTGATCGAGGGGCAGGGCAGCCTGTTCCACGCATCCTATTCCGGCGTTACGCTGGCGCTCATCCATGGCGGACAGCCCGATGCGCTGATCCTGTGCGACGAGCCCTTCCGGCCGCATATGCGCGGTCTGCCGGACTACACGCTCCCGAGCCTGGAGACGCTGCAAGACGTGGCGCTGCAGATGGCCAGGATCGTCAATCCGGACTGCAAGGTGATCGGCGTATCGCTCAATACATCGGCCATGGATGACGAGAAGGCGGCCGCCTATATCGCCGAAGTGGAGCAAAGAATGCAGCTTCCGACAGTCGATCCGTTTCGTCAGGGAGCGGGCAAGCTCGCGGACGCCCTGGCATGAGCAAGCGCAGTCTTGCGGTCGAGGAAACCGTATTTCGCCTGGCGGAGACGTTCACCATTTCGCGTGGATCGCGCGATCAGGCGAACGTGATTACGGTTTCGATCACCGAGGACGGTCATACCGGTTTCGGCGAATGCGTGCCCTATGCGCGCTATGACGAGACGGTCGGCGGCGTCATCGCCGCCATCAAGGCGCATCAGCCGGACATCGAGGCGGGCGCCACGCGCGCCGAGTTGCAGTCGTTGCTGCCCGTGGGCGCGGCCCGCAATGCCCTTGATTGCGCCTTATGGGATCTTGAGGCGAAACAATCCGGTAAACGCGTCTACGAAGTCGCCGGCCTGCCGCAACCCGAGTCCGTGACGACCGCCTTCACCCTGTCGCTGGAAGCGCCCGACGTGATGCGGGAAAAGGCGCGCAAGAATGCGCATCGCCCGCTACTCAAGATCAAGCTCGGCGGAGAGGGCGACATTGATCGCATCAAAGCCGTCCGGGAAGGGGCGCCGGAAACGGCCATCATCGTCGACGCCAACGAGGGCTGGAGCGTCGAGACCTATCGCAGCCTCGCGCCGGAACTGTTGCGCCTTGGCGTGCGGATGGTCGAGCAGCCGCTGCCGGCGGGCAAAGACGATGCGCTGCTGGAGCTCGATCGCATACTTCCCGTCTGCGCCGATGAAAGCTGCCACGACCGGTCGAGCCTTCCATCGCTCGTCGGCAAATACGACATGGTCAACATCAAGCTCGACAAGACAGGCGGTCTCACCGAAGCCCTGCTTTTGAGGGAAGAGGCGCTGGCCGCGGGCTATGCGATCATGGTCGGATGCATGGTCGGTTCGTCGCTCGCCATGGCGCCAGCCATTCTTGTGGCCCAGGGCGTCGACATCGTTGATCTGGACGGCCCGCTGTTGCTCGCCGAAGATCGTGATCATCCACTTGTGTACAAAGATGGCGGCGTCTGCCCGTCCGAACCGGAATTATGGGGTTGAAGAATGCGAACAGTCTACGTCAACGGCGACTATGTGCCGGAAGATCAGGCCAAGGTCTCGGTTTTCGATCGCGGCTTTCTGTTCGCCGACGGGGTCTACGAGGTCACCTCGGTACTTGACGGCAAGCTCATTGATTTTGGCGGACATTGCAGGCGATTGCGCCGCTCGCTCGGCGAACTGGACATGCGTCTCGACCTGAGCGACGAGGATCTGCTCGCCATCCACCGCGAACTCGTTGCGCGCAACGACATCGATGAGGGCATGATCTATCTCCAGGTCACGCGCGGCGCCGCAGACCGGGATTTCGTATTTCCTTCCGAAGATACGCCGCCAACAGTCGTGCTGTTCACGCAGAAGAAACCGCTGATTGAGAGCGCGCTCGCCGCCAGGGGCCAGAAGGTCATCACCATTGAGGATAAGCGCTGGAATCGCTGCGACATCAAGACCGTGCAGTTGCTCTATCCGTCGCTCGCCAAGATGGAGGCGAAGGCGAAAGGCGCGGATGACGCTTGGCTGGTCCGCGACGGTTTCGTCACGGAAGGCTCGTCCAACAACGCCTATATCGTGACGTCCGACGGGACGATCGTTACGAGGGATATTTCAAGCCTCATCCTCAGCGGCATCACCCGGCAGGCTGTCCTCGAATGCGCGCGGGACCTGCAGATGAAGATCGAGGAGCGCCCGTTCAGTGTCGAGGAAGCCGAAAACGCCGTCGAGGCGTTTTCAACCTCGGCGTCCGGTTTCGTCGTGCCCGCCGTGGAAATCGACGGCAAACCGATCGGCGACGGCAAGCCCGGGCCGGTCGCCACGAGTCTGCGCTCGGTCTATATTGACAAGATGCGTCAGGCCGCCATCTGATCGCGTCTTGTCGTTTGTGCGCGGTCCCGGTTTACTTTCCGGGGAATGCGGTGCAGATACGTCCAGATGAATTCCGCCACGTGATGCGAAAGTAATTTTGCAGCCGGCAAGCACTGCTCTGCGTATTGTGGATAGTGTTTCAGGGCGTCTCGCGGTATTTTGTGACAAGACCTGCGTAAGGGAGATTCCCCATGAACATTCAGTTGAAACAGAAGGACAGCCCGTCGCTCGGTTCCTTCAACTGGTCCGATCCGTTCCGTCTGGACGACCAGCTTACCGACGACGAACGGATGATCCGCGAATCCGCGCACGCCTATGCGCAGGAAAAGCTGCAGCCGCGCGTGATCGAAGCCTATCGAGAAGAAAAGACAGATCCCGGCATCTTCGCCGAAATGGGTGAAATGGGGCTGCTCGGCGTCACCATTCCGGAAGCCTATGGCGGCATTGGCGCAGGCTACGTGTCCTACGGCCTGGTCGCCCGCGAAGTCGAACGCGTCGATTCCGGCTACCGCTCGATGATGTCGGTCCAGTCCTCGCTCGTCATGTATCCGATCTACGCCTATGGCTCGGAAGAACAGCGCAAGAAATATCTGCCCGGTCTCGCCGCCGGCACGTCCATCGGCTGTTTCGGCCTCACGGAACCCGACGCCGGATCCGATCCGGGCGGCATGAAGACCCGCGCCAAGAAGATCGACGGCGGCTACAGCCTGTCCGGCGCCAAAATGTGGATTTCCAACTCGCCGATCGCCGACGTCTTCGTCATCTGGGCAAAGTCCGAGGCCCATGACGGAAAAATCCGCGGGTTCGTGCTCGAAAAAGGCATGAAGGGACTGTCGGCGCCCAAGATTGAGGGCAAGCTGTCGCTGAGGGCTTCGATCACCGGCGAGATTGTGCTCGACAATGTCGAGGTGTCCGAAGACGCGCTTCTGCCGAATGTCGAAGGCCTCAAAGGCCCGTTCGGCTGCCTCAATCGCGCGCGATACGGCATTGCCTGGGGCGCGCTTGGCGCGGCGGAATTCTGCTGGCATGCGGCGCGCCAGTACGGTCTCGACCGGAAACAGTTCGGTCGTCCGCTTGCGCAAACCCAGCTCTTCCAGAAGAAGCTCGCCGACATGCAGACCGAGATTTCTCTCGGTCTTCAGGGCGCGTTGCGGGTCGGCCGGCTCATGGACGATGCCCAGGCCGCGCCGGAGATGATCTCGATCGTCAAGCGCAACAATTGCGGAAAGGCTCTGGAGATCGCCCGCATGGCGCGCGACATGCACGGCGGCAACGGCATTTCCGAGGAATTCCAGGTCATGCGCCACATGTGCAATCTGGAAACCGTCAACACCTATGAGGGCGCGCACGACGTCCATGCGCTGATCCTCGGCCGCGCCCAGACCGGCCTGCAGGCCTTTTTCTGATACCTGCCCGAACACACGCCCTGTCCCGAAACCGGACAGGGCGACACGGAATCTCCTGCTGTAATTTCCAGCGATTTGTGCTATAAGACGTGCAGTGAAACCCGCGAGCGACCGGGCCCCTGACGCCTGAAAACCCGAATTCCCGAAACAAAGCCAGATTGCGAAATAAATCCCACCATCAACCCTCATGCCGGACTTGATCCGGCATCCAGCAGCCACGCGTCTGCGTGGCGAAAGATGGAGCAGCGAGCGCCTGAAATCCGGATTCCCGAAACGAACCCAAACACGCAAAACGGCCATTTCCCGAAACAAAGCCAGATTATGAAACATCCCCCACCAACCCTCCTGCCGGACTTGATCCGGCATCCAGCAGCCACGCGTCTGCGTGGCGAAAGATGAAGCAGCGAACGCCTGAAAATCAGATTCCCGAAACAAACCCAAACACGCGAAACGGTCGATTCCCGAAACAAAGCCAGATTTCGTAAAAGCTCTGTGTTATCAATATCTTGATTCAATATCATAGCTCAAGATATTGATTTAATTGCATTTTCCTAAATTTCAATTCCATCTTGTCACGCGTCGCCGCAGCGAATAGAGTGCGCTTGGCCCAGCGAGATGCCTCCGGACCCGCGGAAAAGGTTCAGCCTGCTCGATCATTCATGACATTCGTCTGCCCCAGGTGCAGCCGGTTGCGGGTCTCGGTCCTTTGCACATGGAGGCATCATGAAAACCCTTCCCGCATCTCCGGATATTTCCCATCTCAAGAAGCAGTCCAAGCAGCTGCTGAAAGCCGCCAGGGCTGAAAACCCCGAAGCGATCGCGCGTTTTGTCGAGGCGTTGCCGTCCTTGCGGGGCGGCGTTGCGCCTACCGCGAAAGTGCTGCGGCTACACAATGCGCAATCGGTCATTGCGCGTGAATACGGGTTCCCGTCCTGGTCACAGTTGAAGCGGTATGTCGAATGGAAGCGCGGGGATCGCGCCGAAAGGCTGGCGAGCTGGTTGCGGCTTGTGCTCGAAGGCAACGCCGCCCGTCGCCGGCTCGCCATGCGCATGATGGATGAAGAGCCGGATCTGTTTGCCGGCGACCCATGGGTCGCGTGCGTCCTCGGCGATGTTTCGGTTCTGCGTGACATTCTTGAGCGCGATCCGGATTTCGCTCTGAAGACGGGCGGTCCTCTCGCCATGCCGCCGCTGGTCGCCGTCGCGCATTCGAAACTCATTCTCGACGGCGATCGCGAGGACGGCCTGCTCGCATCGGCGCGTCTGCTCATCGATCGCGGCGCGGATGTCAACGGACGCTGGTCCGACCCGCAATACAAGGACAGTTCGCTTTCGCCGCTATACGGAGCGGCAGGCGTCACCCACCATGCAGGTATGACGAAGCTGCTGCTCGACGCGGGCGCCGATCCGGATGACAACGAATCTCTTTATCATTCCATGGAGACAGGCGATCTCGCCTGCACGCGACTGCTTCTGGAGGCAGGGGCGACGGTTCCGGGAACCAACGCGGTGGGGCGGGCGCTGGACTACGACCGGCTGGATGCGCTGAAACTCCTCATCGATCACGGCGGCGACCCGAACGAGAATGCCTGGCTGCACCATGCCATTTTGCGCGGGCGCTCCCTGGAGCATATCAGGCTGCTTGTCGAGGCTGGTGGCGATACCAGCGCCGAAAACCGCGAAGGCGTCAGCGCTTTCCGCTGGGCCATGCTTCATGGCCGCGAGGATGTCGTGACCTTTCTCCAGGGTCTCGGCGTCGAGGAAAGCCCAAGCGACGAAGAGCGCTTTGTCGCAGCCTGTGCGCGCGGCGACGAGGCGGCGGCCCGTTCCATCCTTGCCGATCATCCCGATATGTTGTCACGTTTGTCAAAGGCGCAGCTGAGGATGCTTCCGCAGCTTGCGGGCGTTGGCGCGATCGACGCCGTCCGCACGATGCTGGCGGTCGGCTGGCCGAGAGAGGTCAAGGCGGGATGGCATGCGACGGCCTTGAATCACGCCGTATTTCAGGGAGACGCCGCCATGACGCGCTTGCTCATGGAGGCGGGCGCCGACTGGCGCACTGAGCACGGTTTCGGCGACAATGTTTTGGGCACTTTGTCCTTCGCCTCGAATGCGGAGGACATCGCCGACCCGGCGCCGCTGGATTACGTCGGGTGCGCCGAGGCGCTTGTCGAAGGCGGGGCGCCGGTTGAAGCCTTCGACGATTACGTCTTCTCTCCGGAGGTCGCGGCCTGGCTCGAAACTGCGTAGCGCCGTTATTTCATGCGAAAGCGCGCGCCCGGCGCCGGCGGGGTCTCCACCGCGCCGGCGAAACACTGGGCGTTCTGCATCCAGTATTTGGCGACCGGGCCGACAGCCTCGATCCGCGTATCCGCAACGTTGCGGGTCTGGGTCACCACCTGGCAAAAGCCAGTCGCCGAACCCGAGACGCGGTTGTCTTCCTGCGGCTCGTTCCATTCCCACGTCTCGCCCGATGGCGCAGTCAGTGAAACGAACGGCGCTGTGTCCGGAACCGGTTTCCCGCGATTGGCGAAAGTCCAGCTGAAGGTGGTCACGCCCAGATGGGAGATGTTCCTGATCCGGTCGGTGTCGACCCGCTCCTCGCCGAGCACATCGAAGACCTCCTGGCCGTGCGCCCAGGTCTCCATCTGGCGCGCGGTAATGCAGGAGCGCGCGCTCATGTCCGGTCCGGCCCAGGCGAGACGCGCCTTGGGGTCGGCTTTCGAGTAGGCTTCAGCCAGTTCTTCGAAACCCTCGCGCCAGGACGCTGTAAGGCGCAGGCCAGTCGTGTCCCCCAGCCAGTCATACTGCGCCTGACGCAAGGACTTGCCTTGCTGGAAAGCCTTGGCGATCGGGCCCATGAAGGCGCCGAACGCCGCGCGGTCCCTCAATGTCAGCAAAGCGCCGTGATTGAACATGTGCAAATGTCCGATCACATCCTCGATCGTCCACTCCTTGAACTGCGTAACGGTCTTCAACTGCGCCGCGTCGAGCGGTGCGACAAGAGCGTCAAGGGCTCTGGATTCCTCAAGAAAGTCTGTGGCTTGCTGCATGTCCGCGCCTCCTCGATTGCGCTTGCTCGGCTCAATTATCGTTGATCTCAAAAAGCATGGCGCCGTTGGCGATCTGGCGACTGGTCTCTGCGCCGATCGCTGCGACGATTCCGTCGATGGGCGCAACGATTTCGTGCTGCATCTTCATGGCTTCCACGACGCCGAGCCGCTGGCCTTTGGTCACGGCGTCGCCGATTGAG
The DNA here is from genome assembly GCF_039888615.1 of Hoeflea sp. CAU 1731. NCBI lineage: Bacteria > Pseudomonadati > Pseudomonadota > Alphaproteobacteria > Hyphomicrobiales > Rhizobiaceae > Hoeflea > Hoeflea sp. CAU 1731. The sequence continues at coordinate 225,019 of NZ_JBDQQS010000004.1, forward strand.
ACGCCAATCTCCGTCACGACACCGTGCATCGGCGCGCGCAGAAGGCCGGCTTCAGCGCCGTCCTGTGAGCCCGACTGCAATCCATCGAGACGTCGAAAGCACAACTCCCGGCCTTTCAGCGCGACAAAGACGGCGTCGCCATCGATCAACGCTGCATCGAGGCGCAGGCGCTTGCTATCGACGACGAACTGCAGCGGGTCCGAAGGATCGGTCTGTACAGTTCTCGTCGCGCCGTCCATTTCAATCGCGTAGCAGCCATTGCCTTTGGCGGTGAGGCGCAGCGCCGGCGCTTCCGCCAGGCCTATGCGAACGGGAAGCAGTGGCGAACTCGACCAGTCGAGCAGGGCGGGAGAAACCGAAACGGCCTTTTCATGCGCCTGTCTGCGCCGATCAAGATAGACGAGAACGGCGGCGATCGCTGTCGTATCCGGATCGGCTTCGTCCTGTTCAAACGCCAACTGACCGACCAAATCCGTTGTCGCCTGGCCTGAGGCAAAGGCGTCGGAGGTCAGCAGGGTCTTCAAGAACGCCTTGTTGGTCTGCGGGCCGAAGAGGATTGTCTGGTCGAGCGCCGTTACAAGCGCCTGCCTGGCGCTCTCGCGGTCTGGCCCGTGGGCGATGATCTTGGCGATCATGGAATCATAGAACGGCGAGATTTCCAAGCCGGCCTCGATGCCAGCATCAACCCTGACGCCGTCGCCCTCAGGCGGCCGCCAGAAATGGATCGGACCGGTGGACGGCATGAAGGCGTCGTCCTCGGCGCACAGCCGCGCCTCGATCGCGTGCCCATGGAAGCCGATATCCTCCTGACGTAGAGCGAGCGTTTCGCCGCGCGCGATACGGATCTGCCATTCCACGATGTCGAGGCCGGTCACCATCTCGGTCACCGGATGCTCGACCTGCAGCCGCGTGTTCATTTCGAGGAAGTAAAAATCGCCGCTTTCCGTCAGCAAGAACTCCACGGTCCCGGCGCCGACGTAATTCACCGCCCGGGCGGCGTCCACGGCGGCCTTGCCCATGCGTTGGCGCAGCTCGTTTGTCAGGGCCGGGCAGGGTGCTTCCTCCAACACCTTCTGGTGGCGCCGCTGGACCGAGCAGTCGCGTTCGCCCAGATGGATGCAATGTCCGTGCGCATCGGCGAGAATCTGGATCTCGACATGACGCACGTTCTCCATCGCCCGTTCGAGGATCAGTTCGTCCGATCCGAACGCCGCACGCGCCTCCGTGCGCGCAAGATCGAGTTCGCCCTTCAGGGCGTCAGCGTTCCTGACAAGGCGCATGCCGCGACCGCCGCCGCCCGCCGTTGCCTTGATCATCAGTGGAAAGCCGATCTCTTCCGCAGCCCGCACAAAGGCGTCGTCGCTCTGGTCTCCGCCTTTGAAGCCGGGAATGCACGGGATGCCCGCCTGTTCCGCCAGCGCTTTTGCCGCAGCCTTGCTTCCCATGGCCCGGATGGCGTGTTCGTCCGGCCCCACGAAGATAAGGCCTGTGTCCTTGCAGGCTTTCGCGAAGTCCGGATTTTCCGAAAGAAAACCGTAGCCTGGGTGAATGGCTTGAGCATTCGATTCAAGCGAAAGTGCGATAATCTGCTCGATGGAAAGATAAGACTCGGCCGCAGCCGACCCCTCCAGAGCGACCGCTCTGTCGGCGAACTTTACATGCGGCGCGGCGCTGTCTGCCGGCGAGTGGACAGCGATTGTCTCAAGCCCCATGCGCCTTGCCGTGCGCATGATGCGGAGCGCGATCTCGCCGCGATTGGCGACGAGAAGCGTGTCGAAGGTTTGCGTCATCGCGCCCAGTCCGGCTTTCGTTTGCCAAGGAAGGCGGCGATGCCCTCGCGTCCTTCCTGACTGGTCATGCAGTTGGCGAAGCGATCGGCCGCAAGGTCGATCAGTTCATCGGTGTCCATCTGGCCGACGCTCAGGAGAATTTCCTTGGTCGCCGCGTTCGCCTCCGGCCCACACCTGAGGACCGCCTTGCGGATCTCCCTTTCCTTTTCGGCAAGTTCATCGGCGGTGTCGACAACCTCGTTGGCAAGTCCGAGTGTCAGAGCCTCGTCGCCGTCGAACCGCGTCGCCGTCAGCATGATGCGGCGGGCGGTTCGCAGCCCGAGCCGGCGGACAACATAGGGCGCGATCTGCGCCGGCGGAATACCAAGCGTTGTTTCGGTCAGGGAAAACTGCGCGTCACGGGTGGTGATGACGATGTCGCCAGCACACAACAGGCCGAGCCCTCCGGCCATGGCGGCGCCTTCGACCAGCATGACGACCACCTGGGGCATGCCGTCGATCAGCGCGAAGAGCTCGCCAGCGTCGCGGCTCGCGTCGCGGATCGTCGCCACTGGATCGGCGGATTCCTCCGCCTCCATGAAGCCTTTCAGGTCGCCGCCTGAGCTGAAGACCCCGCCATTGCCGCGGAATGTAATGCCGCGAATCGTGCTGTCGTCGCGCGCCTGATCGAGGACGGAGGTCAGGGCCGTCACCGTGTCCGACGACAGCGCATTGCGTTTCTCAGGGCGGTTGAATCGGATTGTCAGCCAATGGTCCTCATGGACCAGTTCCAGACCGCCGGATTCCTGCAACATGGGGTTCTCCTTACATCCTCGCCACGCCGAAACTGTTCGGATGGAGCCGTCGCCGCCGCGCTTCCCGGCAGGTTTCCAGCGTAAAGCCCAGCACCTTGCGCGTGTCGCGCGGGTCGATAACGCCATGGTCCAGCATGTGGCCGGAGGTATAGAAAGCGTCGGACTGTCCGTCGAACAGACCGACGATCTTGTCGCGCTGTGCTTTCAGCATTGCCGGATCGAGCGTCTTGCCGCGCCGGGCCGCCGATCGGGTCATGACTTGTTCCATCGTCAATGCAGCTTGCTCGCCGCCCATCACTCCGGTTTTCGCGTTCGGCCATGAGAACAGGAAATCCGGCGCGTAGGCGTAGCCGCACATGCCGTAGTTCCCGGCGCCGAAGCTCGCGCCAACATAGAAGGTGATCTTCGGAACCCGCACATTGGATACGGCCTGGATCATCTTGGACCCGTGCTTGATCATGCCGGCGTGCTCATAATCCGCGCCGACCATGTAACCGGTGGTGTTCGAAAGAAAGACCAGCGGAATGTCGGCCTGGTCGCACAATTGCATGAATTGCGCAGCTTTCGTCGCGCTTTGCGGATCGATTGGTCCATTGTTGCCGAGAATTCCGCAGGAATGGCCAAAGACATTGGCCTGCAGGCAAACCGTGGAGACGCCGTAGTCTGGCTTGAAATCGCTGAAATCGGAGCCGTCCACCAGCCTTGCGGCAAGCTCGCGCATGTCGTAGGGGCGTCGGTAGTCGACGGGCGCAAGCCCCGCGATTTCGTCCGCCGACGATACTGGCTCCGCAAAAGCCCGGGCGGGCGGCGCGGCGCAGTCCTTGTTCCAGTCGAGACGCGCGACGATGTCGCGGGCGATCGCAATGCCGTGGGCGTCGTCCTCGGCCAGATACTCCACCAGTCCGCTGACGGATGCGTGCATTTCCGCGCCGCCAAGCGTCTGGTCGTCTGATTCTTCGCCCGTCGCCGCCTGAACGAGGGCTGCTCCGGCAAGCGCCGCCATGCCGTTCTTGCGCACGCCAATCACATAGTCGCTCATTCCGGGCTGGTACGCCCCGCCTGCGGTCGACGGGCCGTGCAATACGGTGATGACCGGAACGCCGGCGGCCGACAGTTTCGCAAGGCCGTGAAACATGCCCCCGCCGTGCGCCCAGAGCTCCACCGTGTAGTCCATGAGATTGGCGCCTGCGCTTTCCACGAGATGGATGAAAGGCAGTTTCTGCTTCAGGGCGATGTCCAGACAGCCGAGCGCCTTGTCGACCGATCTCGGGGTGGAAGCGCCGGCGTTGATGCCGCTGTCGTCGACGAAGACCAGGCAGCGCACGCCGCTGACGAAGCCGATGCCGGTGATCATGCTGGCGCCGGGCACGCTGGTCTCCGGGTCGCCATTGTCGGCCAGATAGCCGGCCATGTTGTAGAGCGCGAGATAGGGCATGCCCGGATCGAGCAAATGCGAGAGCCGTTCCCGCGGCGTCAATTGTCCGCGCTCCTCGAAACGGGGCCGGCGCTCCTCGGACTTCGCCGCGGCGCGGTTTTCCAGATCCCGCAGTGTTTCCACAAGACCGAGCATTGCGGCGCGGTTTTCCGCGAAACTTGCAGACTGGACGTCAAGCGAGGAACGATAGACGGGCATGTGCCTAATCCGGTTGATGTGCTGGTTCGCGATCCTGCCGCCTTTCAAGTCGCTTTGCCAGTTCATTCGGGACAAGAATCGGCGCCGCAAGCAGAATTTGGGCGTAGGCCTTGGCCTGCGGATCGTTTCTCAGACTCGCGACCCCACCGCCGCCAAGGCAATCATGCAGGAGAAAATTGATCGCGTTAAGACCTGGCAGATAAAACCGCTCGACCCGGCCTTGAAGAAAATGTGCGAACCGGTCGGCGACGAAATCCTCCGTCAGTTGCTCCCAAAGATAGGGCAGCACATCCGGGTCTCGGGCGATCACGCCGATATTGGCCTTGTCACCCTTGTCGCCGCTGCGCGCCAAAGCGATGTCGATCAGCCGAAGCGTCGTCATCTGCGTCGCCGCTGCCGGGGTGGCCGGCGAGGCCGGCCTGACGATCGGACTGGGGCCGGTCGTGGGCGCGTGCTTAACCGTCCGGGTCGCGTCACCCAGAGTGACGGTCAGCGCTACGTCGTCGCGCGGCAATAGAAACGAATAGAGCCTGACAACCGGCGAGGGGTGGGGGCGCGTGCCGGCGAAGCCGCTCAGGCCCGGCGGCCCTGACAGGCCGAGCCCGACTGCTTCGCGGAACAGCAGCGCGATCGCCTTTTCGTCTGAGTGTCGGGCGGCGAGCTTGACGCAGACCTCGCGCCACTCCTGCGCGCGGGCATGCGCGCCATACTGGCTTTCGGCGCCGATCACCTCGACGCTGGTTTCCGTGTAATCTGGAAGGTTGGCGCCGCGAAGTATATATCGCGCCCGGTTGATTGCGGCGTCTGCGAAGCGCTTCGCTTTTCTGTCGGCGTCGAAACCTGTGAAGCTGAAGAGATGGCCGCCCCGGTATCCGTCCATCCATGTTGCGCAGACTTTCAGCGTCTCAGGCGGCGGCGCTCCCTTCGCGCCCGTCACCGCGACAATGTCGTCTCCCGCCTGTTCGAGCCGGACCTCGCTGAAATCGCAGGTCACGTCCGGCAGTTTGTAGGCCTGCGGATCGCCGATCTCATAGAGGATTTGTTCGGCCACCGTGTCGGTGGATACAAGTCCGCCGCTGCCTTCCGGTTTGGATACGGCAAACCGTCCGTCAGGCTCGACCTCGACGATGGGATAGCCGATCCTCTCAATCGTGTCGGCGCAGAGCTCCCAGTCCGTGAAGTTGCCGCCGGTCGCCTGCGGGCCGCATTCGATGATGTGTCCGGCCAGACTGCCGGACGCCAGCAGGTCGTAGGAACGGGCTTCCCATCCATGCGCATGAATGCACACGCCGAGCGTGACGGCGGAATCGACGCAGCGACCGGTCACCACGATGTCGGCGCCCATATCCAGCGCGTCGGCGATTGCAAGAGCGCCCGTATAGGCGTTGACGCTTGCAATGCGATGCGGTTCGGGGAAGGGGGCCTTCGTGTCGAGTTCCAGGGTATTCGATCGGGACAGGCTCTCGACGCGTTCCGTCAGATCGTCGCCCGCCACCCACGCAACCTTGAGGACGAGACCGGCGGCGGAGATCGCCTTTTCCAGCGCCGCAGCGCAAGCGCGCGGGTTGAGCCCGCCGGCGTTCGAGACGATCCTCACGCCTTGTTCGGCGATGCGCTCCAGATTAGGTGCGATGGCAGCCGAAACGAAATCGGTTGCGTAGCCCAGCGCATCGTCCTTTGCGCGCGCTCGCGCAAGGATCGACATGGTGATTTCCGCCAGATAGTCGTAGACGATGAAGTCGACGCGACCATTGTCGAGCAACTGGCGCGTCGCCAGCGCTGCATCACCCCAGAAGCCGCTCGCTCCGCCGATCCTGACAGGTCTGTCGCTCATAAGCCTCCCTGGCGAACGAACCGCCTCCTCGATGCGGATCGATCCGTCGATCTACATAAGATGATCGGACAAGGGGATGCAACCGCTCCTGTCAGCCCTCCCAGCCTTCCAGCTTCATGTCGTGCGCGTAGCCGCGCCCCTCGCGTTGGTCGGCTGGCGGAATGAAAAGGAATTCCGGCGTTCGCCGGCGGTATTCATGCATATGGACGATCACCGTGTCGCGGTCGGCGAGCACAACGCCATAGGCCGGTTCCTCCATGTTGCCCGGAACCCGCATGATGTCCGGATTTTCACTCTCGTCGCGCAGATCCAGCGCAAGCTGCTGGTTGGTGCTGCGCATGCAGGAGACGGGCACACCGCGCCAGCTTCCGAAGATCGGCCGGTGGATGTGGCCGAAGAACAGGTGACGAATGCGCGCCCGATGCGGTTCGAGGATCGACCAGAGCGCTTCGCTGTCAAGCATGCGGCTGCCGTCCATGCCGACGATCCCGACCTCGAAAGGCGGATGATGCATGAAAAGGAAGACCGGTTCGTCGTCGGCGTCCAGTTGCGCCTTCAGCCAGGTCTGCCTTTTCTCGCAGTAGTGCCCGGAGTGGACGCCTTCCTGCAACGTCTGGAGAAATAGACACTTGCCGGCGTCGGTCCGCCAAACGCCCTGGACGAAACCATTGCCGTCATCGAAGGCGTCGGGAAAATGGCGGCGAAGCTCCGCCACGGCGTCGTGATTGCCGACCATCAGGACGAGCGGGATCTTGAGGCCTGACACCGCCTTTTTGATAGCCTCGTACTCTTCCGGCCCGCCCCAATGCGTCAGATCACCGCCAATGACCGCAAATTCGGCGTCGGCGTGTTCGGCGTTGATGCTTTCGACAGCGCCGGTCAGGCGTTTCGCCGGGTCTGAGCCGTACATGGTCTTGCCTTCGCCGACCACATGAACGTCGGTGAGATGGATGAATTTCGCCATTTCGGAAATACCCGCCTGAAGTTGGAAGCAGGCCGACTATAGTGGCCGCATATCAGGTCGCAAGGGCGTCGAGGTGTGTTCAGCCCCGTTTCGGCCCGATCCGGTTTCTAAGGATCCCCAAGCCCTCGATTTCGAGTTCGACCACATCGCCGGGATTGAGGAAACGGCCAAGTTCAAGGCCGCATCCGCCGCCGACCGTTCCAGATCCGATGAATTCTCCCGGATAAAGCGTCTCGTCGCGCGAGACGTGGGCGATGATCCTGGCGAAGGAGTGGTGCATCGCGGAGGAGTTGCCACGGGACCATTCCTCGCCATTGACGCGGGCGACCATGTTGAGATTGTCGCCATCGCCGATCTCGTCGCGCGTGACGAGCCACGGTCCCATTGCATTCGCGGTCCTGAAATCCTTGCCCTTGGATGGTCCGAGCCCGCCCTGCATTTCGGCGATCTGATGGTCCCGGGCGCTGAAATCATTGAAGATCAGGAAGCCGAACACATGGTCCATGGCGTCGTCTTCGGCGATGTCGGATCCTTGCTTTCCGATGATGAGTCCCAGTTCAAGTTCGTAGTCCAGTTTTGTTTCGCCGAATGGCCAGAGAATCTCGTCATCGGGTCCGGAGACAGAAAACCGGTTGCCCTTGTAGTAGATCGGCTGATCGTACCAGACCTGCGGGATGACGACGTCGTCCGGAGAAATGCGCGTTTTCGCCTGTCCGAAAAGATACCGGTTTGCGCGCGCCTGGCGCAGGTGCATTTCGAAGGTCAGGGCGTCGCGCATCTGCGGCGGGCAGGGCACAGGCGCCAGCAAACGGACCTGGCTGGTATAGATCTTTTCTGCTTCATCGATCGCGTCTTGGGCGGAGGCCAGGCCGTTCCCGCCGGCTTCGATCAGGGATAGCATGTCGGAAAAGGCGGGATGGAGATTACGGTCCAGAACGGCGATGCGGCCGTCATGCGCAATCGCGCCGATTTCGGGCGCTTCCGCTCCCGGTCGTTCGAACGTCAGGAGTTTCATGCCGTCTCTTTCAGATCTTCATAAAGTTCCGATACGCGCGTGCCCGCGACGTATGTCCTGGCGAATGAAGGCCGTTGCTGGATGGCCTCCCACCACCGTATGAAATTCGGAGCATTGACCCAAACGTGGGCGAGGCCGAGATCGCGCATGCGGTCGACCGTGGGCGCCACACAGATGTCCGCGATCGTGAACTGGTCTCCGCAAAGCCAGGCGTGGTCGGCAAGCGTCTTGTCCATGCGCGAGATCGTGTCGCCGAGCCTTTCGATCGATTCCGCCAGCTTGCTTTCGGTAAATCCGGTTTTTCCCATTTCCTTGTAGAAATGACGGCGCAGCGGCCGGTCGTCCGCGTTGGATTGGATCTCTTCGTTCGAGTAATCGCGATAGTGCCGGGAGAACGCCTTGTTGAAGGAGGGGACTCGTATGGCGGCAGTTGGCACTTCCTCCAGATAGCGCATCCATGCCCGCATGCGGGCGCGTCCATAGGCGTCGGGGGGCGAAAGCGGCGGTTCGGGAAACACTTCTTCGAGATATTCCATGATCACCGAACTGTCGATGACGGGCCTTCCCTCATGCAGCAGCGTCGGCACCACGCCGTTGGGATTGAGCTTCAGATATTCCGGCGTGAGCTGTTCGTTCTTGCGAAAGTCGATCTTGGTGTTCGTGAAATCGACGCCTTTCTCGTAGAGACACATGCGCGTTTTCTGGGAGCAGGTTGAAATCGGATTGTTCAGAAGTTCGAGCGTCATCATTTTCCTCCGCTATGGGCTCCACAGGAGCACGGCTCGTCATGCGGGCAGGTCGCGCCGCGCCTGTATCTCAACATCTGCCGCATGATTTCCGGACGCGGCGGCGCGATCCGGCCATGCGACAGGTCGCGGTAGATCGAGGCGACATTGGCGACCACGCGTTCGCGGTCGAGCCAACTGTCAAATTGGTCGAAGGCGATATCCCACGCAGCGGCCTCCCAGGTCATTCCCGCCTCGTATCGTTTCGTCGCCTCATTGCGTGTATGGACGAGGTAGTCGCGCAGGTGCCGTAGCTCGGCCTTGGTTCCGACCGGTCCGTGGCCAGGAACCACCGTTTCGACGTCCCAGTCTAGGATGAGGTCGCAGGCCTTGATCCAGTTGTCGATCGGGCCCGCCCAGATGATGGGATGACCGCCCGAAAACAATATGTCGCCGGTAAAGACGGTTTTCGCATCCGGTATGTGAACCACGATGTCCCCGCGCGTATGGGCGGGGCCGAGTTCGACGAGTTCGACCGTGCGGCCGCCCACCTCAAGGGTCTTGTGGCCGTTGAACAGCTCTGTAGGCGGACGGTGAACCACGTCAGAAAAATCGAAGCGCACACCCATGGTTTCGTGAAGGAAGGCGCCGATTTCGCCGTGGTTGCGCCAGTTGCGCACCATCTCGGCGAAGACCTCGGCGGGGCGTTCCTCCATTTCCTCAGCACAGGCCGTCGATCCGATGATCCGGGCGTCGCCGGCGAGCGCATTGCCGAAGGTGTGATCGCCATTGGCGTGGGTGTTGACCAATATGTCGATCGTTTCGGCTTCCGGCGCGGCGCGGCGGTAGGCGTCCAGCATGTCGCGTGTCAGGCGGCCGGTAAACAGCGTGTCGACCAACAGGCTTTCGCCCTGCGAGACAACCAGTCCACTGTTGCTCCATCCCCAGGACCCGTCTCCCTGAATATAGGCGAAAAGGCCGTCGCCGAGATCAGTCAGTGTGCGTGTTACATTCGTTGCCAAGTGCTTTGCTTTCATATGAAGGCCAGCGCCAGCCAGGGCGCAATCATGACAATTGCGATCATGGCGACCATGATCAGCGCAAACGGGGCAGCGCCGGCGAATATGTCGCTGAGGCCTATTCGGTCATCGTCAAGATTCGATTTGATGACGAAACAGGCCACGCCAAGGGGCGGAGTCAGAAGTCCGATTTCGACGGCGATGATCGTGACGATCCCGAACCATACGAGATTGATCCCGAACGGCTCCACCACAGGCAGAATCAGCGGCAGCAGTATCAGCAGGATCGAAGCGCTGTCGAGGATCGTTCCGAGAAGAATGATCACAGCCAGATAGAGGACGAGGATCCCTGTGAGGCCAAGGTTCCAGGAAGCCAGCAGATCCGTCATGGCGTTCGGCAGTCCGGTCAGCGCGAGCAAGCGCGAGTACATGTGGGCTGCGATGATGAGAAAGGTGATCGAGGCAGTCACCTGACCGGTTTCGATCAGGATGCGTCCGATCTCGCGCCATCCGAGCCGCCCCTTGAACTGCGCCACGAGGAATGCGCCGAGCGCGCCGACGCCGCCGGCCTCGGTCGGGGTGAAAAACCCGCCATAGATGCCGCCCAGCACAAGCAGGATCAGGGCGACCACCGGCGCTGATTTCAGCAGCATTTCCGACGTTGCGATCGGGGCCGTGTCCAGACGGTTGGAAACGCCGGTGAAGCCGGATGCGAAGCGAGCCATCAGGAGGATTGCAACGCTGAACAGGACGGCCAGCACGATGCCGGGAAGAATGCCTGCCTTGAACAGGTCGCCGATCGAGACTTCCGCGAGTATCCCGTACAGGATCAGTAGAAGGGAAGGCGGGATCAGCATGCCGAGCACCGAAGATCCGGCGACCACACCCACAGAAAACCGTGGTGTATAGCCCTGGCGGATCAGTTCGGGGACGGCGACCTTCGTGAATACGGACGCCGAGGCGATCGACGTGCCGTTGACGGCGGCAAAGATGGCGTTGGCGAATACCGTTGCAATGCCGAGTCCGCCGCGAAACCTGCGGAACAACTGTCCGGCGACGTCGAACAGGTCGCGGCCCAGACCGGATGCTCCGACCAGGACGCCCATCAGCACGAATAGCGGGATGACGCCGAACGAATACCGGGCGACGCTGTCGAGAGCCGCCTGGGAGAGAAGAGCGCCGCCGATCGCGAACTTTCCCTTCACCAGAACAACGCCGACAAATGAGACCGCCATCAGCGCGATCGCGACATGCATGCCGGTCTGGATCAGCACAAGGATCACGGCGATCGAAGCAAGCCCGATTTCGATGTTGCTCATGTGTGGCGCTCCGGTTGAAACGCCATCCGGAACAGGCTGATCGTCAACATGGCGTAGACCACACAGGTCATGATGCATCCTGCGAGCACTGCGAGGACGAACGGCCAGCGGGGCAGGGTGAAGACGCCGTAGAGCCCGACTGTCTCGCGGTCCGCAATGGCCGATTCAATTTCGGGCCAGATGTAGCGCAGGAGAACCGCGAGCATGATCGTGCCGACAAGATGGTTCATTGCATCCATCAGCAGCGCCGCTCGTGGACTGCGCGCCATGATGCGCCCGATCACCATGTCGGATCGCACGGCGCGGCCAGAGGCCGTCGCATAGGGCAGTTGCAGGAAGACGATCGATACGATGGAAGCGCTGACAATTTCCGCGGTCGCTGGCAAAGGCGTTGAAAAGGCGCCGCGACCAATGACGTCCAGATTGATCATCGCCATGATGGCGACTGTTCCGAGACCACCAAGAATGGCCAGCACAAGGGCTATGGTTGTGAGGATGCGCTGCGCCGCCAACGGCGGCGCAGCGCGACTTTCTATTGTCATTCAGCGGTCCAGTCGCGGGCGAACTCCAGTCCGGCCTCGTTCGAAAGCTGCATGAACGTTTCAAGCGTCTTGCTGCCCGGTTGTCCCTGTGAATCGAGCTTCTCCGCCCAGTTCCGCGCAATATTGGGCATGTTGTCGGCATAGGCGGTCCGCATCTCGGGAGACAGCGACGAGATTGTCGCGCCTTCAGCCGACGCCTTCTCGAGGCTGGCCGAACCGGCCGTGTAGTAGGCTTCCGCCGTTTTGTCGCGGTACTCGGCGGCGACTTCCGTGATCACTGTTTTGACGTCATCGGGAAGGCTGTTCCAGACATCCAGGTTGATCGTGAGGGCGGACGAGTATTTGGCGCCGAACCCGATTTTCGTGATGTAAGGAGCGACCTCGTAGAACTTGTAGGGCGCTATGGCGGATTCGAAGACGATGGCGCCGTCGATAAGGCCGGTCGAAATCGAATTGTAATAGGTCGTCAGCGCTCCGGCGACCGGTGTCGCGCCACTGCCCGTCAGCCAGTTGAGCGCAAGGCCGCCGGTGCCGATCTTGTGGCCTTCAATGTCGGCAGGCGACTTGATCTCGAAATTCGTAACGAACTGGTAGTCGTCGATACCCACTGGCGCGAGAAGCTTTTGGTTGTTTTTCGCCCAGGCGGCGCCCATTTCCGGGATTTCCTGGTGCAATTTGGTGATGACCTTGAGGAGTGCGGGAAGATCCGACGTGCCGAAGGGCGTCACGTAGGTGATCTGCTCGAGAGGCAGCTTGTCGCCCTCGAAGAGATGCGGCACATAACCGAATTCGGCAATGCCGGTCTCGACGGCTTCCAGCACGCCTTTGACGTCTGCGACGGATCCGGCGTAGGCCTCCGTCCATTCGATGGAATGCTTGCCCTGTTCCTCAAGGCGGCGATTGACTTCCGGTATGAAGAAATCGCGGATATTCGCGACGCCCTTGGTGATCGGCGGATGACCGGCCACGACAGTGAACGAAAAAGTCTCCGCGTGTGCGAATCCGGATGCGGCGGCGAGCGCCAGAAACGCCACGCCGGTTTTAAGAATAGTTTTCATGCTTTCCTCCCTTAGATTGATTTTAGTCGTCTACAGGTGAGCCTCCCGCCTGTTCGGGATGTCCGTCATCATCCGGACCGGCCTTGTTTCCGATCAGAAAGGCGCCGGTCAGAAAATCGACGAGCTGCGTTCTGAGAACCCGTTTGTCGGCGGGTTTGCAAAGTCCTCCCGAGAGCCTTTGCAGCCGACTTTCAGGACCGTCGTCGCTCAAAGTCATCAAAATGGAGCCGACCATGAAATGGTAGCGCCAGTGCACCTCGGCGGGACCCAGCTGAGGCGTAGCGTTGCCCAGAGCGACCACATAGCGTTCCGCGACCCGGTCAAGTTCGTCGCGGACAACAGCTCGGGTCCACTCATTGGGTTCGACGCGATGTTTGAGAACCAGTCGCGCAAGTAGCAGGCCTGTCCGCGGGTCGTCTTCGTTTACATAGGCGTCCACGAACGACTCGATGACGGCGCGCAGATCCGGGCGCGCATCGTTCGCGCGCGCTTCGGTCTCGATCCGATCCAGATTCGCCAGTCTCCGGACCGTCGATCGATGAGCGACATCGCGAAAGACTTCCGTTGCGAGGTTGTCCTTGCCGCCAAAGTGATAGTTGACCGCCGCCGTGTTGGCGCCGGCTTTTTCGGCGAGCGCGCGTGTCGTCACGCCACCAATGCCGTGAGTGGCGAACATCTCTTCCGCGACGTGGCGGATCCGGCTTTTCGTCTGTTTTTCAATCGTATGATTCAAACGCATGTTTAAATCAAACCATTGAAACATTTGTTTGTCAAATTTGTGCGCGTTTCAATTCTTGCGGCGCATGCTGAATTTGTGGACATTGCCACATTCGAGCCCGACGAAATCGCTATGTTCACCGCTACCAAGTCGGGCGATTCAGGATGCGACAGTGATGGGCAGATATTCGTACTCGGCAGGCGCATCCAGTTCGGGGAGCAGGATCGGCAATGATTGCAGACCTCAATCCCTGCCAGGCATTCAGCAGACCGAGTGGCGTCGTCGCGGAGCGGCGGTCGCGGGCCACTGCATCGGCCGGGATCGCTAACAGGCAGGCTTGCTTTCACGGCGGCGGAGCGTTTAATTCCCCACGGTGACGGGGAGCCTGTTGATGATCCGCATTCTCACACTTGTTCTGGCGCTCACGGTCCCGGCCCTGTCGGGGGAAACGCCGAACAGTCCATTTGATGAAGCAAGACGATTATTGTTCAATCTCGGCTATCTCGAGCAGATAGAGGCCGATGGTGAGGCGCTTGCGGACGCAATCCGTCTCTACCAAAGCGATTGGGAACTCACGCAAACAGGCGTTGTCGACGACGATCTGATCGCCCGCCTGAAGCGGGACCATCCCGCCACGAAATCCAGAATGCACATGGCCGAAGGACAGGCGTGCCTGGTAAGGAATTCCTATCCCCAGGCGCAGGAGACGATAAACTATGAGGGACCTTGCGTTGACGGCTTAGCCAGTGGATCAGGGCGCGTTTCCTTCAAGTATCGTCTCAAAGGCGAGTGGCGCGAAGGCTCCTATGAGGGGCAACTCAAGAACGGCGTTACAAATGGATACGGTGTTTCCATATCCGGGAACGGCGCGCGTTACGAGGGTGGGTTTCGCGACGGACGTTACCACGGTTACGGTGTGAAGACCTGGCCGAGCGGCGACCGCTACGAAGGCGACCATGCCGACGGCAAGAGAAACGGTCGCGGCGTCTACACCTGGGCGAAGAGTGGAAACCGGTACGAAGGTGAGTATGTCGACGGGAAACGGGAGGGGTTCGGCGTGTTCACCTTCAAGGACGGATCCCGCTATGTCGGTTCATTCGCCAACAGCGCGCGCAACGGCTTCGGCATTTACGAATGGCCAGATGGCACGCGATATACGGGACGATATGTCGATGATGAACGCGAGGGCTACGGTGTATATGAAAAGCGGGATGGCCTTGTCTATCGCGGCGAGTATCTCGCGAATCAGAGGCACGGCCATGGCGTCCTCGAATGGCCGAACGGCCATCGTTATGATGGCGAATTCCTGGAGGGCGCCCGCACCGGACAAGGCAAATATGCCGGGCCGGATGGCGGCTTCTATGAAGGCGAATTCCTCGACGGCGAATTTCACGGGAAAGGTCTGCGGATATTCCCCAGCGGCGATCAATACATCGGAGAATGGAAAAACGGTCGGGCGGATGGCCACGGGGTGAATGTCAGCGTCGACGGCGGCGTCTACAAGGGCGAAGTCAGGGACAACATGTACAATGGTCATGGCGTCATAACCTGGTACGACGGTTTGCGATACAAGGGCGAGTGGGTGGACGCAAAGCCGCACGGACACGGAATCCTGACGGACTATGACGGCACGCCCTACGAAGGCGTATGGCGGGAAGGCTGCTTTGCCGACTTCTGGATCAATACGACCCCGGAGGCCTGTGGTCTGGAAGAAACGACAGATTCCGGCGACGACGCTGACTGAAGATCCGTTGTCCTTCGCTTTCGCCGGACAGCGCAATCAGGTCAGCGCCGCCATCTGTTCGTCGAGAAACCGCCGAATGTCGTCGGGCGGCGCCATTGAGCGGCGTGTTTCCGGATTGAAGAACACGTTGACCGATTGCGAGACGACGCAGCACTTGTCGCCCTGGAAGATCGCATATTGGGTGGTGATCGAGCGGCCGCCCACGTCGGCCAGACGTCCGCCGACCTCCACAGTGTCCGGATAGAGAATCTCCTGCAGATAGTCGACGGTCATGCTTGCGAGAACCATCCTGCGGTCAGGCAGGCGATCGCCGAACAGATTGTGCATGAAGCCCACGCGTCCGGATTCCAGATAGGCTGTAATCGCGACATTGTTGATATGCTGATTGGGATCCTGATCGGAATAGCGCAATGTTACGGGCGTAAAGATTGAATAGGCGCCGCGTTCGCGCGGGATCGTCTTGTCTGTCGGCATGTCTGGCGGTTACTTCCGTGTGGGATCTTCGGAGACGGCAACGAGCTGCTTGCCGAAGTTGCCGCCTTCAAGCAGTGAAATCAATGCCTGCGGAGCTGCTTCCAGCCCTTCGGCGATGGTTTCGCGGTATTTTATGCGGCCATCCCTGACCATCGGGCCGACGTGATCGAGGAACTCGGGAAACTGGTCGTAGTGATCGGTGACGATGAAGCCTCGCACGCTGAGGCGTTTGACAAGGATCGCCCGCCAGGTTCTTGGCAGATGGTTTTGTCCTTCAGAAGCGCCTTCGCCCAGGCCGCCGGCGTTGTACCAGGAAATTACGCCGCAGATCGGGATCCGGCCGAACGTGTTCATGAGCGGAAGCACGGCTTCCAGCGTCTTGCCCCCGACATTCTCGAAATAGATGTCGACGCCACCCGGGCACGCTTCGCCCATCGCCACTCTCAGGTCGTGCGGTGCTTTAGCGGCGCGGTGATCCAGGCAGGCGTCAAAGCCCAGCGCCTCGGTCGCATAGGCGCATTTTTCCGCTCCGCCTGCGACACCCACGACGCGCAGCCCCTGCGCCTTGGCGAGTTGTCCGACCATTGTGCCGACGGCCCCGGTCGCAGCGCCCACGACCAGTGTCTCGCCTTCCTTGGGACGACCGTGAATGTTGAGCCCGGCGTAGGCGGTCATTCCGGGCATGCCGAGAACGCCGAGGTTGGCCGACAGGGGCGCAACCTCCGGATCGAGTTTCCGCAGGCCCTTGCCGTCGGATACGCCGTGCGTGCACCAGCCGAAGCGATGATCCACAAAGTCGCCCACCGCAAAATCGGGATTGTTGGATTCGATGACCTGACCGACGCAGCCGCCTTCCATGGTCGCGCCGATTTCGACCGGCGCGGCGTAGGATGGACCGGCGTCCATGCGACCGCGCATGTAGGGGTCGAGAGAAAGCCAGATGGTGCGGACCAGAATCTCGCCGGGACCGGGGACCGGCATCGGCAATTCCTCAAGCCGGAAATTGTCCGGCGTAGGTGATCCGTCCGGCCGCGAAGCAAGCACGATCCGTTTCATTGTGTCATTGCTCATCATCTTTCCTCCTGATTGCTGGCCGGACAGCTCCGGCCCCGCTTCATTTGTCTTTTATCGTAATCTCGAAATCCTGCGTCTCCGCAGGTGGAACGTCTTCCCAGGGACGCAAATAGCCGTAGACGAGTTTGGCGTCGCCGGTCGAAAGCGGCGTGACCTCGATCGACAGGACCTGAGGCGCGCCCACCTTTGCGCTTGCTTCTTCGGCGGGAGCCCATCCGAGCTCCTTCAATTCAAGATGATCGAGGCCGCTGCTTTGATCTTCGACGAGGCGCCATGTGTAGCCGGTAGAGGGGGTGCCGTCGAGACGAAGGGTAAGCGTGGCGCCCACGACCGCATCGATCGTCTCGGCCGTCGCCGGCGAGACGGAAAACAGCATTGCGGCGATGGCGGCGTGAATCCTCATAATGCATCTTCCCTACAGCAACCGGCAGGAACCGGAAAGGCGCTTGTTGACCTCACAAACTGATTCAATCCGCTGGCAAAACGATTCAACTCTTGTGGATTTGCGCCATGAAATCATTGGATTTTCCGAATTCCTGTCCGCGCCGCTTGTCCGAAGCGCCTCACCTCGATAGTTTGCTGCCATTCGATTCCGGATTTTTTTCATGAAGTGTCTTATTGTTTCGGATCTGCATTACAATCTGAAAAAATACGACTTCGTTCTATCCGCGGCCGAGCATGTGGATCTGGTCGTTCTGGCCGGAGATTTCCTGGAAATATCGCTCTACATCGACCGCAAGGCGCAGGCGGTTGTCGTTCAGAAATACTTCCGGCGCATTCGTGAAAAGGCGCCTCTACTGATCTGTTCCGGCAATCATGATCTCGACAAGCGAAACGCGGCCGGAGAGCTGTGTTCGAAGTGGGTCGACAGGATGCGTCTGTACAACATCCACACCGATGGCGATTCGATCCTCATCGACGATATCCTCTTTAGCATGTGCCTGTGGGGGGAAGGCGAAGCGGGCAGGAAACTGATCGAGGAACAGCTTGACGAGGCAAGCGCCATGCGGCTCGATCGCTGGGTCTGGGTCCATCACGCTCCGCCGGCTGGGTCTCCGACAAGCTGGAACGGCAAACGCTCTTTCGGCGATCAGGATTTGCGTTGCTGGATCGAAACCTGGCAGCCGGATCTCGTTTTCTGCGGTCACGTTCACCAGGCGCCATTCGTCGAAAAGGGATCCTGGATCGACCGTATCGGAAAGACGGTCGTCTTCAACGCCGGACACCAGTTAGGCGCCCTGCCGTCCTACATCCTTCTGGATACGGAATCGTCGCAGGTCTATTGGCGCGGTCAGGCGGGAACGCACAGCGCCAATATCAACCAGCCGATTACGGATGCGCTCGAAATATCAGAAGATGTGCCCGACTGGGTCATTTCTATGGGTCGTCTGGAAGCTCGTCATCTGACGTGAACTGGTCGTCCTGTTCGTGCGCGAGTGATTCAAGCACTTCGTCGACCATGCCGAAATGGTCCTTGTATTCCTGAAACTGTCGCTTGAGATCGACCAGGTAGGCGGTGGAATTGTTAAGTCGGAGCGCAAGTATGCGCGCGATAGGCAAGAGCAGGACGGGGTTTTCTTCGAGAAAGCGCCGCGCGCCATCCACGATATACACCTTCGCGTCGGTCGCCGCCCGCACATTGGCGGTGTGATCGACGTCGAGCAGGATCGACATTTCCCCGAAGACCGAACCGGGTTCGGTCACCATCGCGATCGAAACGTCGCCCCGGTAAACCTCGAGAGCGCCTTCGGCAAGCACGAAAAGGCGATCCGAGCGACCGCCTTCCGTCATGATGATTTCGCCTTCGGTCAACGGCGCCGGTTCCCGGTCGCTGAAATATCGCAGTATGGACGACATGGACTCACGAATATTCTGGCCGCCTCAATGAATTGCGATGCGGCTTCATCGCAACTCAAACACATATCTGTCCGGTTTTGCAAATTAACCTGTCATCCGCACGAAAAAGGGCGACCCGCTTCCGGGCCGCCCCAAACATTCTGCTCGTCACATCCGGATTATCCGGAACGCTGATCCAGCAGCGGCGTGATGTTTCGGATGGTTACTCGGCGATTGCGCCATTCGTCATACGGCGTGTCGATCTTGAGATACTGCTCGCCATAACCCTGAATGACGAGATTTTCCGGCGGCACGTCGTAGGCTTCCACCAGTATCTGGGCAACGGTTTCAGCGCGACGGTCGGACAGGGTCAGATTGTAAATGTCCGTGCCCACGGCGTCCGTGTGTCCTTCTACCAGGAACAGCGCATTCGGGTCGCGGTCGATGACGTCGAGCATGCCGCCGGCGATGTCGGCGAGATACGGAACCTGTGACGGCCCGACATAGGCGCTCCCGGAGGCGAAATTGACCGAATCGAGATCGACCCGCCGAACCATGGCGCGAACGCGTTCGTTCTCGCGAATGTCGCGCAGCGTGTAGTCATGGGTAACTTCCGCGACCGGAGGCGCCGACCATACGTCGGCCAGCTGGCGACGGCCGTAGCCGCCGCTTTCCACGACATACTGGTCGTAGGGAATGGTGATCTGGAGCGGCGGAAGCTGCCGGTCGTAATTGACGGGTCTCTGGCGGTCGTCGCGGGTGTCGAACATGACCACCTGCTCGCCATTCGGAAACACCTTCACGCGGCGCAGCACATATCCGCCGGGATCACGCACCGTAATGATCTGAACGCCGTTGTGGCGGGTAATGATTTCCCGCGTCATGCCGTTGCGCATCCGTTCGTATTCGACGTCCCTGCTGTCATGGCGGAAGAGCGCGCTTTCGTCCTTGCGAACATAATAGCGGCCGTCGCGTTCAACGACGAAACGGTCGCCTTCGTCTTCCACAACGCGTCCGCCGAGTGCAGGGGCCAGCACGCCGACGGCGATGCCTGCGGCGGCGGCGCCGATCAGTGCTTCACGATTGCGTTTTGCATCCTCGCGCCTATCCTGCTCGGCCCGGCGCAGGCGATCGCGTTGACGCTCTGTGATGTTTTCCGGAACGACGGCGACCGGACGCTCTTCTGCTGCCTCGATCTGCTGTTCGACGGGCGCTTCCGCAATTGGCTTCGGCTTGGGAGCGTCCGGTTGGGGACGCGGCGCCGCTTGCCGTTTTTCAGGCGGTCTGCGACGCGGCTCTTCAGTCACGGCGTCGCGCGGTTCGCTGCGGTTGGTTACCGCGTTCTGGCGATCCTGATCGCCCCGCTGACGCTGACCAGCTTCATTGCTTTTATTCCTTCTTGGCTGGTCAGCCGTCGTGGCGGGTTTTTCCTTTGGTTCGGGAGCAGCCGTTTCCATACCTTCGGGCTTGGGCTCCGGCTTCGGAGCGGCTTCTTCTACCGGCTTCGGCTCAGGTTTGGGGGCCGCGTGTTCGACTGGCCGTTCCGGACGCTCCGGGCGTTCGGCGCGTTGCGGGCGATTTTCCGGATTTTCCCCCGCGCGCTTGTCGCCTTGCGCATCCTGCGCCGGCTCCGGTCGCTTGTTTTCAGCCGCGTCCTGCGGCTTCGGTCTCTGTTGCTGGCGGTTGTTCGCCTGTTCCCGACGGTTGTCCCGCCGCTCACCGATGGCGCCAGCCATGGCGGCGCGGGCGGCGTCGAGCTCGTGCTTGGCTTCTTCCAAGCCTTCTCCGGTGGCGCGGGCGCGCTCGAAGTTGCGGCGCGCCTGATCAAGCCGCTGTTTTGCTTCACCCATCGTCTGTGCGCTCGCTTGAGTGGCTGCGAACACCGTCGCCCCGGTGACCGCGACAGCCGTTGCAGGCGTCGTCGCCTGGCCGACGACAATGGTCAGTGCGGTTGTGGCGTTGAGCAAGCTGCGTAACATCTGAATTTCCTCGTGAGTCTTGTTATGCCCGTCCGCTTGCGGCGGGCTGATTATCTCAGTATCCGAAACGATCATGGCCGGTCTTGGTTCCGATCATTGACGTTTCCGGCCGATCACTAAACACTACGCTGCATGAACCCTGCATTAATGACGATCGCCGCCGATCTGATCCGGCGAATTCCGCGCGCTGAGCGCGATTTGCTGGATGCAATGGCGTTGACGGAAAACGGTCTGGATTGCCGGTCTGAAGCCGGAATCCGCAGTCTCCTGGCCACCTTTCCGGGCGCGATCGTGCATGATGCGGAAACCGATCGCATACGCTTTGCGTCGCAGGACATGCGCCGCGCATTCAGGCAATTGCTGGATTCGGCCGCGGACGATCAGGTTTCGTTACCGCCGGCGACGCTTTATGCGCGGGGCGAGGTTGCGCCGGCCATACTGGCGGCCCTGAAAGCCGGAATGCTGGAAGACGCGCTTGTATGGTTTCGCGAGCAGGGCGGTATTTTCTTCATGCATTATCATGGCCAGGACGCCTGTGGGCGTATTCTGGACGGTTTCCCGGATGACGTGCGCCGCGAAAACTCGACTGTTGTTTTGTGTTCGGCGATGCACGCCCTGAAGTCAGGCAGCGTCAACAGGGCGCGTCACATTCTGCGCGAGTTCCGGGGCCCGGAAGCCATCGACATCGAACGCGTCGTCACGAGCCCGGACCGCTATTCGCTGGAGTTCCGGTCGTTTCGCCTGTTGATGGGCCTTTATGAAGACGTGGCCTATTCGAAGCGCATCCAGCAATGCATGTTCGACCTGCTGGGTGAATTCTCGCTCGAAGACCATCTCAATCGCGGCGCCATCTACAACACAATGCTGGAACTGTGCATGCAGCAACAGCAACTGGGCACGGCGGAGGAGATCGCCAATCGCGCCGCCTATCACTACAGGCTCGCCGACGCGCACCTCATGGTGTTCTACATCGAGTTCCATCGCGGCGTGCTGGCGCTCATCCGGGGCTCCGTGCCGGACGCCGACGTGGCGGTGCATGCGGCTGAAAGCGCCCTCGGGCGAGTTGCATTCGATTCTCCGACAGATCGGCGATTGCTCGACCTGTTGAAGGCGATTACCGCCTATGAGAAGGGTGACGCGGAAGGGCTCGTCGCCTATCTCAACAGCGAGTTCGACAAGTTCGCCTATGGCGAGTTGTGGCCAACCATCGTCGAACTGGCGCTCTATTACGGAAGTCTCGCCATCAGTGGCGAGTTGGGTGTTGCGGCGGCGCGCGCGTTTCTAGAGAAATGGCGCGTCCAGGAATGGCGGTCGCATCGTTTTCACGACGTTATCACCTTTCGGCAGATCGATATTCTGCAGAACCACAATCGTTGGCAGGAGGCGGCGGACCTGCTCAACACCGTGCAGGCCAGGATCAATCGCACCTGGGTGGAGTCTGCAGAGGAGGCGCTGTCGCGGCTAGATGACAGCCGTGAAATCTGCATCGCGATGGCGTGGCTGAAACACCTCATCCATCAGGGCGCGGACGGGGACATGCGCGCGCGCCAGATCGAGGCGTTTCTCAACAATCCCAATCTGAACGGGCGCCAGCGCGCGGTCCAGATGATATGGGACGCCTATGTCGCGCGATCGCAGCGCAGCCTCACCCGTGCGCGACAACAGTTCACGCGGGCGCTGGAGGACTCGATGCGTTCAGGCGCGCTCACTCATCTCGTCGGAGAACGGGCTCTTATCGACAGGCTGCGTGATGACAGGCGCATCGCGGATTTTGTCCTGTCCACGCCCGGAACGGCCAGTTACTTGCGCAAGCTGGATCATTTCCACGCGACGTCGCAGCGCGACATGCCTGGCCTGACCCGGCAGGAGAAGCGGGTTCTGACGCTGGTCGCGGAGGGCGGGTCCAACAAGTTTGTGGCGCGCCAGATGCGGTTGTCGGAGGTGACGGTCAAGTTTCACCTGTCGAATATCTACCGCAAGATCGGGTGTCGCCGGCGCGCGGAAGCCGTCGCGGCCGCCCGCGCCCTGAATTGGGTCGCGTGACGCATACCGCCTAAGACCTATACCAATATCTTCAAAACCTATACTATTAGCCGGTTGTGAAACCGCGAACTTTTCGCCGATCATGAGAGGACGGCGGACCTGTGCAACCAAGACCGGGCCGCCGTGCAAACGGGGAACCGACATCAACATGCTGTCGAATCGCATCTTGTTGCTTGCCAGACGCCTCGTCGGTTTCGCCGGCGTGATGCTCGTGCTTTCCATCATCATATTCGCGCTTGCAAGGATCGTTCCCGGCGACCCGGCGCGCATCGCGCTCGGACCCAGCGCCACCCAGGAGCAGGTCGACGCCATGCGCCAGGAAATGGGTCTCGATAAGCCGCTGGTTCAGCAATACATGGATTACGTCACGCACGGCGTGCGCGGCGATTTCGGAAAATCGCTGATATCGGGCCGCCAGGTCAGCCACGAAATCGCCAGTCTGCTGCCTGCAACGCTCGAACTGGTAATCGCGACGGTCTTCCTCATCGTCGTCATCTCGATACCGCTCGGCGTAATGACGGCGCGCCATCGCAACAGCTGGATCGATAATGTCGGCCGCTTCTTCTCAATCGTCGGCGTCACCATGCCGAGTTTCCTCTTTGCCATTTTGCTTCAGCTTGTCGCCGCGAGCTTCATGCCAGACTGGCCCGTGATCGGCCGCATCAACTATTCGCTGGACATCCCTGCAGGGCCAACCGGACTGCTGGTCGTGGATTCGATCCTCCACGGACGCTGGGACGTTCTGGGAAGCGCCCTGAAACATCTGGCGTTTCCGGCGCTTGCGCTCGCCATGGCCGGCATCGGCCAGATCACGCGCATCACCCGCTCGGCGATGATAGAGCATCAGCGCCGCGATCATGTGCTCACGCTCAAATCCTTCGGCGTGCCGGAACGCGTGATCATCTTCCGCTACCTGCTCAAGCTGTCCTCGATTGCGCCGCTCACGATCATGGGGCTCGAATTCGCGTCGCTCATCGGCAACGCCTTCGTCGTCGAGATGGTGTTTTCCTGGGGCGGTTTCGCGTCCTACGGGCTCGAGGCGATCCTGCAGAAAGACCTCAACGCCGTCATGGCCGTGGTGCTCGTCTCGGGCCTGTTCTTCGTGATCGCCAATCTGGTCATCGATATCGCGCTGATGGTGATCGACCCGCGGCTGCGTTTCAAGGAGGCCGGAGTATGAGCGCTGTCGCCGAAAGCGAGCCAAAGGCCCTCAGCGCCGGCTACATGGCCTGGTACAGGTTCAGCCGCAATCCGGCGGCGCTCATCGGCGCACTCATGGTCATCTCCGTGATCCTGCTCGCCATATTCGCGCCGCTGATCGCCCCCTATCCGGACGACGTCGGGGCGAAGGTCGATTTCCGGTCCCGGCATATGGCGCCTGACTGGGCGCACTGGATGGGTACTGACAAGGTCGGCCGCGATATCCTCACACGCGTGATATTCGGTTTTCGCGTCTCGCTGCTGCTTGTGATCGGCGTGCTCGGCGTCGCCGTTCCGGTCGGGGCGGTGCTCGGCATGCTCGCTGGCTTTTTCAGCGGCGCCGTCGAGAAGATCATTTCCGGCTTCACCAACGTGATGCTGGCCATTCCGCCGCTGGTCATGGCGCTCGCCATCGGCAATGTGCTCGAGCCCAATCTCGTCAATGCGATGCTCGCCATCACCTTCCTCTGGTGGACCTGGCATGCGCGGCTCGTTTACCGCGTTTCCAAATCGATCGCCGCGGAAGACTACATCGAGGCGGCCCGGCTTGCCGGCGCCAGTCACTGGCATATCCTCACGCGCGAAATCCTGCCGAACTGCGTTTCGGTGATTTCCGTCAAGACCACGCTGGACGCCGCCTTCGTCATCCTGTTCGGCGCGACGCTCTCCTTCCTCGGCCTTGGTGTGAAGCCCCCGACTCCGGATCTCGGCACCATGGTCGCCGACGGCCGGCAATTCCTGCCGGAAATGTGGTGGGGCGTGCTCGGGCCGGGCTTTGCGATCTTCTACGCAACCCTCGGCTTCAATCTGCTGGGCGACGGCCTGCGCGACATGTTCGACGTGGAAGTCTGAACCATGAGCGCTCTGCTTCAGATCAAGGATCTCGATGTCTCCTTCATGACCTACGGCTACCGCAGCCACATTCTGAAAAATGTCTCGCTCGAAGTGCCTGTAGGCGGACGCGTAGCCTTGATCGGCGAGACGGGCTCGGGAAAATCCGTGACCAGCAAGGCCGTGCTCGGAACCCTGCCGGACAACGCGACGGTCGAGGGCGGTTCGATCCGCTTTGCCGGCGATGACCTGCTGCATCTTCCCCAGAGCAAGCGCGACGCGCTGAAGGGCACGGCCTTCTCGATCATCATGCAGGATCCGTTGAGCTCGTTCAATCCGGTGTTCCGCATCGGCCGGCATCTCGACGACGTGATCTATTTCGCGGACCGTCGCCTCGGCGAGAAATCAGACGCCGCCGATCGCCGCCAGCGTATCCACACAGTGTTGCGCCAGGTGCAGCTCGCCGATCCCGAGCGCGTCTGCCGCGCCTATCCCTCGCAGCTTTCCGGAGGCATGCGGCAACGCGTTCTCATCGCGCTTGCGCTGCTCCATCAGCCGAAACTTCTGATCGCTGACGAACCAGGCACCGCCCTTGACGTGACGACCCAGGACGAGATCATGAAGCTGATCAACCGGCTGGTCTCCGACAACGGGCTGACGCTGCTCATGATCACGCATAATCTCGGCGTCGTGCGCAAGATGGCCGACGACATCTACGTCATGCGCAAGGGCGAGATCGTCGAACACGGCACGCTCGCCACCATCTTCCAGACGCCGCAGCAGGCCTACACGAAGCAATTGATCGCTGCGATCCCGCCGCTCTACGGCCCGAAGGTCGTGGATCAAAAGCCGGTCGAAGCGGAAACCGTCGTTGAACTCTCGGCCGTCACCAAGGTGTTCGAGGAGAAGTTCCTGTTTACCCGCGGCGCCGGACACACGGCCGTCCGCGACGTGTCCCTGAAGATCCGCCGCGGCGAGATCTTCGGCCTCGCCGGAGAATCCGGTTCCGGCAAGACGACCGTCGCCCGCATGATCATGGGGCTGATCCGGCCGAGCAGCGGACGGATCGTCGTTGACGGGCGCGATGTCTCGCAGGCCGGTCGCGACAGCGCCTTCCGACGCAAGATCCAGATCGTCTACCAGAACCCGGGCACGTCGCTCAATCCCAAGCGAACCGTCGGGCAGACGCTCACCGTGCCGCTGCAGTTTTCGGGCGCCAGGCGCGGCGCGCTCAACGAACGGATCGAAAAGCTGCTGGCGCAGGTGGAGCTACCGGCGCATTTCACGTCGAAGTATCCGCATGAATTGTCGGGCGGTCAGAAACAGCGCGTGGCGATCGCGCGAGCGCTTGCGGCCGATCCGGAAATTCTGGTGCTCGACGAGCCGACGTCCGCGCTTGACGTGTCGGTGCAGAAGAACGTCATCGATCTCTTGCACAGGCTGCGCGACGAACTCGGCCTGACCTTCCTGTTCATTTCCCATGACCTTTCGCTGATGCGCAATTTTTGCAGCCAGATCGCCATCATGCTGAAGGGCGAAATCGTCGAGGCGGGCGAACCCCGCACGGTGTTTGGCGATCCGCAACACCCATACACCCGCGCGCTGATCGCCGCCGTTCCGGTGATGAGCGATGCGGAAGACAATTTGAAACCCAAGACAAGCCGGGAAGACCAGCAGCGGTATCTTGCCGATGCCGTGACCTGAACCGGTTGCCTACACAGGAGAGAAGCGTGCTTAGATTAGGGATCGATGTTGGCGGAACGAATACCGATGCGGTGATCATGCGAGGTCGCCAGGTCCTGTCGGGCTTCAAGGCGTCGACGACGCAGGACGTGACCACCGGCGTGCTGGATGCGCTGGAAGGCGCCATCGACAAGGCCGGCGTCGATCGCGCCGACATCGGCAATGTGATGATCGGCACGACCCATTTCACGAACGCGGTCATCGAGCGCAAGCACATCAACCCGGTCGCCGCCATTCGTCTCGGGCTGCCGGCGACCGCGTGTCTGCCACCCATGGTCGACTGGCCGGACGATCTGCGCGAGGCGGTTGGCAATCACGGTTATCTGGTGCGCGGCGGATACGAGTTCGACGGTCGCGAGATCGCTCCGCTGGACGAGGCAGAGATCGACCGTATCGGCGACGACATCAATACCCGCAAGATCAAGGTCGCGGCCATCAGCTCCGTCTTCAGCCCGATCAACCAGGCGATGGAAACGGCTGCGCGCGACCGGCTGCTGCAGAAAAGCCCCGATGTTTCGGTCGTTCTTTCCAGCGATATCGGCCGCATCGGTCTTCTGGAGCGCGAAAGCGCGGCGATCATGAACGCCAGTCTGTTGGCGCTCAGCGACCGCACCGTCGAAGCCTTCGCCGAAGCGCTGAAATCGGCGGGTCTGACCTGTCCCTTCTATATCACCCAGAACGACGGCACGCTGATGGCGGCCGACATGGTGCGACGTTTCCCGGTTTTGACATTCGCCTCAGGCCCGACCAATTCCATGCGCGGCGCGGCGTTCCTGACCGGCGAGCGTGACGGCATCGTCGTTGACATTGGCGGCACCACCACCGACGTAGGCGCGCTCCAGCACGGCTTTCCGCGCCAGGCGGCGACCGTCGTCGACATCGGCGGCGTGCGGACGAATTTCCGCATGCCGGATGTGTTCTCAATCGGCCTCGGCGGTGGTTCGCTCGTACGCAAGAACGCAGACGGCGACATCACCGTCGGCCCGCAATCCGTGGGCTACCGGATCACAAGCGAAGCGCTCGTTTTCGGCGGCGACACGTTGACTGCGACCGATATCGCAATCGCCAGGGGCGAGGCCGATTTCGGCGATCGCGCCGCTGTCGCCAGTATCGAAGCAGCCACACTGGATGGCGCCCGCGCGGCAATGACAGGAATGCTGGAGCGCGCCGTCGAGCGCAGCCGGATTTCTCCGGAGCCCATTCCGGTCATTGCCGTGGGCGGCGGGTCGATCCTGATGCCTGACCAGCTCGGCGATCTCCAGGTCATCCGGCCGGAGAACTTCGCGGTCGCCAATGCAGTGGGCGCCGCGATCGCGCAAATCAGCGGCGAAGTGGATCGCATCTACTCGCTGGAAAACGGCCTGACTCGCGACATCTGCCTCAAACAGGCCGAGGAGGAGGCGACAAAGAAGGCCGTCGAGTCAGGCGCTGTCGCCGAGACCATCGAGACGATCGAACGCGAAGACGTGCCGCTCGCCTATCTTCCCGGCAACGCCACGCGCATTCACGTCAAGGTGGTCGGCGAAATGGGGGGGCTCGATGCTTAGCAGGCAGTCCGAAATGCGAGTCGTCACCGAAGAGGATATCGACGCGCTGGAAATCGGTTCGGCGATCCTCGGCACCGGCGGCGGCGGCAATCCCTATATCGGCAAGCTGCGCGCGAAACAGGTTCTGCGGGAAGGTCGCCAGATGCGGATCCTGCCGCTGCAGGCTCTTCCGGATGACGCCAAGGTGGTTTCGCTCGGCGGCATCGGCGCGCCGCTCGTCTCGCATGAGCGCATCAAGGAGGGCCGTGAAGGCCTGCGCTGCGTGCGCGCGCTCGAGGAGCGCTTCGGCTTCAGGATCGACGCCATCGCCTGCGAGGAGATCGGCGGACAGAACAGCATGGAGCCGCTGATCATCGCGGCGCTCGCCGGACTGCCGGTCGTAGACTGCGACGGCATGGGGCGGGCCTTTCCGGAAATGCAGATGACGACCTATTCCATCTACGGCCATTGCAGCACGCCCAGCGTCATGTGCGATTGCCACGGCAATGTCGTGACTTTCGATCACGCGGTTTCGGAGCTTTGGCACGAAAAGATGGCGCGCGCCTGCGTGGTGGCGCAGGGCGGTTCGTCAACACTGGCGAGCGCGCCGATGGACGGCATTTTCGTGAAGCGGTTCGCCATACCGGATTCCTACACCAAGGCGATTTCGCTCGGACGCACAGTTCGCTCCGCCCAGAAGCGCAACGAGGATCCCGTGCAGGCGATCTGCGCTTTTGAGCACGGCAAGCAGGTCTTCACTGGAAAGATCGTCGATCTCAAGAGACACCTCAAAGGCGGTTTCGTCCGCGGCGAGGCGGTACTTGACGGTTTCGATGATTTTCAGGGCGATACGGCGCAAATCGACATCCAGAACGAGTACCTCGTGTTCACCCGCAACGGTGTGGTCGAGGTCATCGTGCCGGACCTCGTCGTCATTCTCGACAACGATACGGGCGAGGCGATTTCCACGGAAATGTTGCGATATGGCCAGCGGGTCAGCGTTCTGGCGCTGCCGTGCCATCCGCTCCTCCGCTCTCCGGAAGCGCTCAAGGTGGTCGGGCCGTCAGGCTTTGGACTGGGTCATCTGACCTACCGGCCGATGGAGGATACGAACAGGAAGGATATTCCGGCATGAGCGGATTTGTCATCAATGCAGAAGACATGGAGGCGATCGCCACGGGCGGCGCGTTTCTGGGAACCGGCGGGGGAGGCGATCCCTATATCGGAAAGCTGATGGCGCAGGCGGCCATCGCCGAATACGGGCCGGTCAGCGTGATCGACGTCGAGGACGTTGCAGACGACGCGCTGTGCGTGCCGGTCTGCATGATGGGCGCGCCGACGGTCATGGTCGAGAAACTGCCGAACGGCAAGGAAGCCCGCGAGGCGCTGGCCCAGCTCGAGGCGTTTCTCGGACGCAAGGCGGATGCGTTGATCTGCGTCGAGGCCGGCGGCCTCAACTCCACGATCCCTTTCGCGGTAGCTTCTGCGACAGGCCTGCCGCTGATCGACGGCGACGGCATGGGCCGGGCCTTTCCGGAAATCCAGATGGTCAGTTTCACCATGCAGGACGTTTCGGCGACTCCGATGGTGATTGCCGACGAAAAAGGCAACAGCTCGGTTCTCAATACCATCTCCAACGTATGGACTGAACGGCTGGCGCGCGTCCAGACCGTGCAGATGGGCGGATCCGCCCTGGTTGCCGTCTATCCCATGAGTGGCGTCGAGGTGAAGAAGAGCATTCTGCGCAACACCTTGTCGCTGATCCGGGAGGTCGGCCAGACGATCGCCTCGGAAAAGGCCAGCCGCCGCAACCCGGCGGAAGCGCTGATCAGGCGTCTTGACGGAAAGCGCCTGATGACCGGCCGCGTCGTCGATATCGAACGGCGCACCGAAGGCGGGTTCGCCCGCGGCACGGCGACGCTGAAAGGCATGGACCAGGATGAGGGCAGCACCTTCAAGGTCCATTTCCAGAACGAATTTCTCATCGCGCTCAACGATCGCGACGAAATGCTTGCCGTGACGCCGGATCTGATCTGCGCGCTCGACGCCGATGGCGGCTTGCCGGTGACGACGGAGCAATTGCGCTTCGGTCTCGCCGTGACGTTGATCGGCCTGCCTTGCGATCCGAAATGGCGGTCCGAGGCGGGCGTCGATCTCGTTGGTCCCGGCTATTTCGGCTACGCGCAGACCTACGTTCCACTTGAAGAATTGCCAAACGGAAACTGAGAAAAGGAGAACGGAAATGATGAAACTGGGACTTGGATTGGCCTGCGCCGCAGCGATTGCGGCGTCTACGGCCCTGACCGCGCCGGCGGTCGCTCAGGACAAGGTGTCGCTTGTCGTCAATACGGTGCAGATTTTCGGCACCATCGATCCGGCCAAGATCAATGACTACACGGAATACATGGCGGCGGTGAACCTCTATGATGGTCTGACGACGGTGAGCCCGGAAGGGCAGGTCGTCCCGCAACTCGCCGAAAGCTGGGAAGTCTCCGACGACAGCAAGACCTACACTTTCAAGCTGAAAGAAGGCGCGACTTTCCAGGACGGCAGTCCGGTCGAGGCCAAGGACGTCGTCTACACGATGAAGCGCCTGCTCGCGCTCAATGAAGGCCCGTCCTATCTGTTCGCAGACCTGATCGCCGCCGACGCCGTCAAGGCGATCGACGACATGACGGTCGAAATCACGCTCAACAAGGTTTATTCGCCGTTCCTCACCAACACGCCGCTGATCCTCGTCGTCAATTCGGATCTGCTGGCCGAGCAGGATGGCGAATGGGCCGAAACATATCTCGGCGACAATTCCGCCGGCGCCGGGCCTTACAAGCTCGACAACTGGACGCGCGGCGCACAGATGATGCTGAGCCGCTACGACGGCTATCACGCCGGTTGGCCGAACGAGAAGCCGATCGACGATCTGCGCTTCGTGGTCACCCGAGACGAGGCGACCGTCAAGGCGCTCGCCACCAAGGGCGAGCTCGGCATGTCCTCGCAATATCAGGGAAACGAGACCTATGAGGCGATCTCCAAACTGCCGAACTACAAGATCATCGCCGCCGATACGGCGACCGGCTTCTACATCAAGCTGAACAACCAGACCCCGCCGACCGACGACGTGCATATCCGCCGCGCCATCTCTTATGCGATGGACTACGACACAATCCGGGACGTCATCTATCCGGGCGGTCAGTTGAACGGGCCGCTGGCGCCTGTCTTCGCCGACGCCTATCTCGACAGCCTGCCCGACACGGAATTCGACCTCGAAAAGGCCAAGGAAGAGGTCGCGAAGTCGAAATACGCAGGCTCAGAGCCGATCAAGATCGTTCACAGCTACGTCGCCAAGACGGCCTTCGAGGAAGAGATCGGCCTGCTGTTCAAGTCGGCGCTGGAAATGATCGGCTTCGAGGTGGAACTGCAGCCCGAGCCCTGGAACCGCATCACCGAACTCGCCGCCTCCGTCGAGACGACGCCGAATGCGACCCAGGTCTTCTACGGTCCGACCTACCCGTCGCCGGATTCCGTCTTCTACGTCCAGTACCATTCCCGCGCCAAGGGAACCTGGTCGTCGATGGAATGGGTGATGGATCCCGAGATCGACGCGCTGATCGACAAGTCGCGCCAGACGACGGACATCGCCGAACAGAACATGCTCTACAAGGAAATCCAGCAGAAGCTCTACGACCGCCAGTCGGACGTCTTCCTGCTGACCCAGACGAAGCGCTTCGCGGCCAACAAGTGCCTGCAGGGCTACGCCTGGGTTCCGATGCAGAGCTGGGACACCGACTTCTCCCGCTTCTGGTGGAACTGCGACGAATAAGGACTTTCCTGCAAAGGGTTCCCTCCGGGCGTTATCTCCCTGACGCCCGGCAACTGCGCCCCCGTTCGCTCGGACGGGGGTTTTTTCTTGGCGCTGCAATTGTCACCAGCGCCATGGCTGGTTTGTGGACGGTCACAGATCTGTCGTAAATCCGCAATCAAAGTGACAACCCATGCGCCTATGAGCGCTACAGCACGTCCGCACTGAACGTGTCTGTCAAACAACTGGGGGATCTGTCATGATCATTTCACGTCGCCGGCTTATGCAAGGCGCCACCGCAGCCGGGGCCTTCGCCGCCGCGCCCGCCATCCTCAAATCGCATGATGCGCTCGCGTCGTCCGGCCAGGTCAACGTCTTTGCCTGGGGCGACTACATCCAGCCGAACATGATCGAACTGTTCGAAAAGGATACGGGCATCAAGATCAACCTGTCGACCTTCGGCTCCAACGACGAAGCCGAGCAGAAACTGAAGGCCGCGGGCGGCAAGGGCTTCGACGTCATCTTCCCGTCCGTCACCAACGGCAATAACTACTATCCGGACGGTCTTCTGCAGCCGCTCGACGAGGAAAAGCTCGTCAACGCCGGCAACCTCATCCCGTCGATGGTTCGCGATTCCGTCGTGCTTGGCGGCACCTATCGCGGCAAGCGCTACCTGATGCCGTTCGACTGGGGCACGGAAGCCATCACCTTCGATTCCGCGACCTTCGATCTGAGCGACGCCGATGTCTCCTACGGCTCCATGTGGATGCCGGATGCAGTCGGCAAGGCCACATTCCGCCAGAAATCGGCGATCATGGGCGTCGGTCTCTATCTCGACGCCACCGGCGAACTGAAGTCCGACCGCATGCTAGACGTCTACAAGACGGAAGACGATGCGCGCCGCGTCTGGTCCGCCTGCGCCGACTACATCATCGCGCACAAGGAAAACATCGCAGCTTTCTGGAACAACGCGACCGAAGCCACCAACGCCTTCAAGCAGGCGGGCGCCGCGATCGGCCAGACCTGGGACACGACCGGCCTTCTTTTGAACCGGGAAGACGCGAAGTGGAAATATCGCATGCCCACGGAAGGCGGTATCACCTGGATGGACTCGATCGGCATGCCGTCCGGCGCCGCCAATGTCGAGCAGGGCTACGCCTTCATCAATGCGATGTTCACGCCGGAAATGGGCGGGCTTCTTTCCAAGAACACCGGTTACAACTCTGCTGTAGCCGGCGCCGCGGAACATGCGGGCGAGGAGTACAAGAAGCAGTTCACAGAGGTCTACAACCCTGACAATCTTGCCAATCTCTGGTGGTGGCAGGCCGATACGCCCTGGTTCGCTCCGCTGCGCCAGGAATATGTCGACAAGATCACCAACGCCTGATTTGGCAAGTGATATCCAGGCAAGGCCGCGTCGATAGCGGCCTTGCTTCGTGAACCTGGAGGATGATGATGCGCGGACAGGACGTGTTTCTCGACGGCATAAAAATGACCTACCCGAACGGGTTCACAGCCGTCCATGAAACCGATCTGACGATCAATGCGGGCGAGTTCTTCTCGATCCTCGGTCCGTCCGGGTGCGGCAAGACGACCATCCTCAGAATGATTTCGGGATTTCTCGATCCCACGGCCGGCGCGATTTCGATCGGCGGCGTGAAGATGAACGGGATCGGTCCGAACAATCGACCGACCGCGCTCATTTTCCAGAATCTTGCCCTGTTCCCGCTAATGCCGGTCTGGGAAAATGTCGCCTTCGGCCTGGAAGCGCGCGGCGTTCCCAAGGCCAAGCGCCGCAAGCGGGCCGAGGAGCTCCTGGAACTTGTCGCCCTTTACGGTCAGGCCGACAAGATGCCGACGGAACTCTCCGGCGGCCAGCGCCAGCGCGTGGCGGTCGCCCGGGCCCTTGCGGTGGAGCCGGCGGTTCTGCTGCTTGACGAGCCCCTCTCGGCGCTCGACCTGAAGCTGCGCCAGCACATGCGCGCGGAACTGAAGGAGATCCAGCGCAAGACGAGCGTTACCTTCATCTACATTACCCACGATCAGGGCGAGGCGCTCGCCATGTCCGACAGGGTGGCGGTCATGAACGAGGGACGCATCGAGCAGGTGGCCTCGGCCGACGACATCTACAATCGGCCGCAGACCGCGTTCACCGCCACGTTTGTCGGCGAGCAGAATGTGTTTACCGGCAAGGTGACCTCGGCCGTCGGCAACGAAGTCGCGGTCGAGACCGGGCAGGGGACGCTCTACGGCGTCAACCGCAATGATCTTGCGGTTGGCGACGAAGCGCTGGTCATGGTGCGGCCGGAGCGGATCGGTCTGCTCAACGGCGAAGCCGGCGACCCGGAGAAAATGGCGCAGCTGAACATGCTTTCGGCGCGCCTGCAGCGGCGCGACCTCGAGGGCGCGCTGATCAACCTTTATCTCACCGCCGGTGAAAACGATATCCACGTCAACATGCACAACACAGGGGATGATGCTCCCTTCTCGGACGAAATGAAGCTCGCTTTCCGGCATCGCGATACGATCATCATGCGGCCGGGCTCCATCGCCAGGGACCGGGCCTGAACCGTGGAGGCGCTGGTCCGCTCATACGGCAAGGGGTTGACGGCGGTCTTTGCCGGATTGGTCGCACTGTGGATCATTCTGATGATCGTGGTGCCGCAAATCACGATGATCGACCGAGCTTTCACGTATCAGGATCGCGGCGGCGAAACGGCAATGCTCGCGATCGAGATTGATCGGGCCTATACAAAACGCTTCCAGCTTGAGCAGCAGGTCCAGAGAGCGCAGAATGCCGCCGACGCGGAACCCGGCGCGTCCGCGCCATCCGTTGGAGCGCCGTCCGTATCTGCGCCGTCGGCGACGCCGTCCATTGGCGCGCCTGCGGCCACGAACCCATCGGCCGGAGGGCTCCCGCAGCCTACCGCTGGCGGCGCCGCGAACCGGGAAATCGACGTCGAGGCGCTGGAAGCAGAAATCGCGGAGCTGACCGCAAAAATTGAGGAACTCGAAGCCCAGGAAGACCTTTCCTCCGGCGAGGCCGGCATGAAGGCGACCTATTCGCTGAAAAACTTCACCACCATGAGCGGCATCCACTTCCAGATCTTCGTGATGACGCTCATCTACGCGTTTTGCGTGACGATCCTGTCTTTCCTGATCTGTTATCCGGTGGCCTTTGTGATCGCCACCACGACCAATCGCAACCGGCTGGCGCTGATGATGCTCGGCCTCGTGATCCCCTATGCAATCAACGAGCTTCTGCGCATCTTTTCCTGGATCATGATCCTGGAAAAGAACGGCATCCTGAATTCGTTCCTCAATTTCATCAGCATTATCGATATCGGCGCCGGAGAGGGCATTCGTTTCGTCGCATCGAACGGCGCAGTCTTTACGGTGATGGTCTACGCCTATGTGCTGTTCATGGTGTTTCCGATCTACAACACCATCGACACGCTGGACAAAAACCAGATCGAGGCGGCGCGCGATCTGGGCGCGTCGGCCTGGAAGATCCACACCCGCGTCGTTATTCCGCACGCAAAGCCCGGCATCGCCGTCGGGTCGATCATGACCTTCATGCTCTCCGCAGGCTCGATCGCGGTGCCTGAAATCGTCGGACGCGGCCTGCATCCCGACTGGTTCTCCCAGCTCATCTACCGCCGCTTCTTCGAGGCGGATTCCTGGAACCAGGGCTCGGCCTATTCGCTGGCGCTGCTGATCGCCTGCATCGTTTTTATCTTCGCCACCATGGCGATCTTCAAGGTCGGCGTCAGGGATATTGCAAAATGAGCGTTGCCACCCGGACAGATCCGATGGGCGTGGAAACGGGCGCACAGCCGCGCGCCGAACGGGACTGGGCGAACGCCATTCTCGGCGGTTATGTGGTCGTTTTCTTCGCCGTCATGTTCCTGCCGCTGCTCTTCATGATCGCGGCCGCATTCAACGCATCGCCGACGCCGTCGGTGACAGACTGGAAGGGTTTCACGCTGCGCTGGTTCAGCGAATTGCCGAATGACCAGCGGATGATCCAGGGGCTGTGGCACTCGCTGATGATCGCCGCCGGCGTCATCGTCATATCCATTCCTTTCGGCCTCTCCGGCGCTTTCATTCTCACCCGCATGCGCTCGCGCGGATCGTCGCTGCTCTATACGGTGCTGGTCTCGCCTGTGCTTGTACCCGGCATCATCCTGGGCGTTACGACGATGATCTTCTGGCGCGATTTCTTCGGAGTTCAGGCGGGACTGTTCACGGCCATGGCGGCCCAATCCTCCTTCATCGCCTCCTACTGCATGCTCATGTTCATGGCCAGGCTGCAGCGCCAGGACCGGGTGCTTGAGGAGGCGGCGCTCGACCTCGGGGCCTCGCCGGTCATGGTTTTCCGGCGCATCACCTTGCCGTTTCTCATGCCGACGATCCTGACAGCCTGCGTCATTGCGTTCCTGCAGTCGATCGAAAACTACAACACCACCTTTTTTGCGATCGGCGGCTCCTGGACGCTGGTCACGGAAATCGGCAGCCGCATGCGCTTCGGCCTCTCGCCGATGATCAACGCGATCGGCGTCATCTTTGTCGCCATCACCATTGTTGTTGCGATCACCCATACGCTCGTGACAAGAAAGCGGGCATGAAGATCCGCTTTGCCTGCCTGTCCGGTTACGAAGCCATTTTGCCGAAACCGTCGCTTGCTTCCGGCGCCTTGCCGGACTGGCTGAAGGCGATGCCGGCGACGGCGGCCAGCAGCGTTCTGCTTGAGGCGGAGGTTCGCACGGTCAAGCAGTGCCCGCCCTTCGTCGACGCCATGCAGAGCGGAATCCTGTTTCCGCTCGCCGCGGATGTTACGGTCGAGAACGGCGAATTTTCCTGGGACTGGAGCCCGCCGCAGTCGGCGAACCGGATGACCCGCTCGCCGATCGGCGTGCACGCGCCGGAACAGGCGACTGGTCTTCCCGGCGCTCCGTCCGGCCAGTTCGTTGTCAAGTTCAACAATTTCTGGACCGTGGAACTGCCGGAAGGCTGGTCGATACTGTTCACACATCCCGCCAACCGCACGGACCTGCCGTTTCACACATTCTCCGGCGTCGTCGACTGCGACCGCTGGAAATCGGGCCACGTCCATTTCCCGGCGGTGTGGATAGATTCGGAGTTTGACGGAACGCTGCCGGCCGGCACGCCCGTGGCGCAGGGCTGGCCGATCAAGCGCGAAAACCTTGACCTTGAATTCGCCGAGATGGACGCGGAAGAACTGGCCGAACATGAGACAGTGCAGGATGCGCTGGGAGAGCGGGCGGGCGTTTATCGCAAGGATTTTCGGGCCCGGCGGAATTAATAGGGGTCTCTGTCGTGCTCCAAAGCCGGTCGCGACCCCAAGGGCGGCTGGCGCCGCTTCCGCGGCGTGGAAAGAGTAATCAAATCAGGAGGAGACCGGAATTGCCGAAAGCGAAATCCGCCCCTTAGGCCCGTGCGTCAGGATCTTCAAATTATCTGCGGCGTTGGTCTGTGTCTCCTGTCTCTCGCGAAGCAGCGCGCGGCAACCCTCGATATCGCCTTTGTCCCGGCGTGCGATGGCAAGGCTGCGTAACGACAGGTCGGAAGGGGCGGCGGCGTGGGCCGCTGTCAATAGACCCAGGGCCTCGTCCGATTTGCCCAGCGCCAGCTGCGCATTGCCGAGATTGAGCATCGCATCCGTATCGTTCGGCTGGTTTTGCAGGTAAGCTTCCAGAAGGGCTGCGGCCTGCGCCGCGTCGCCCGTCTCCAGCAGCACGGATGCAAGTTCGAACCGGGCGTTGCCGTGGCCTGGGTCGCGCTCGAGTGTCTGTCGGAAGCCATGGGCTGCTTCCTGGTCCCTGTCCAGGCGTCTGAGAACAAGGGCGCGATTGTAGTGAAGCGCCGCATGGTCCGGCATCGCGGCAAGCAGGCCTTCACAGGCATTCAGCGCCTTTGGCCAGTCCTGTCGGGCCAGCGCCTCCTGCATTTGTCGTCCGAGTTTGTTCACATCCTGTTTCAAGCGTCAGCGTCTCCGAAATTCGTTGGCGGGCGCATTCAAACGTGAACTTGACGCAGAATCCAGTCAGAAACCGTCAGCCTGTTATTTCCAGTCCGCGCCTGGCGAAGGCCGGGGCGAGATGCTCAAGCTCCGCCGCCCGGTCGCCCACGGCGTTGCCCTGCTTCGAGCGTTCGGCGATGCCGACAAAAATCACCGCGAAACGGAACAGCGCGAACGCTTCATGGAAGGGTTCGAGTGGAGCAGTGGGAGTGGCGTGTCGATAGTATTCATCGACGAATTCCGCCCGGGTGGGAATGCCAAGCGTGGCCAGATCCAGATCGCGCACGCCGCCATATTCGGCCGGCGTTGTGCGCCACGCCATGCAGCAGAATCCCAGATCTGCGAGCGGATGACCAAGCGTGGAGAGTTCCCAATCGAGGATGCCGGCCACTCTGGTGGAATCCTTGGCGAATATGAGATTACCGAGGCGAAAATCGCCATGAGCGATCGACACGGCGCCGTCGTCGTCCGGCATGTTGTCGAGCAGCCAACGCTCCAGCCGATCGATTTCCGGGATGCCGGTCAGGGTCGATTCCCGCCACTGCCGGCCCCAGCGGGTTACCTGTCGCTGGAAATAGTTACCGGGTCGACCGTAGTCCGACAGGCCAATACTCCCGGGCCGCACCGCATGCAGTTTGGCCATCGCCTCGGCCATGGACAGATAGACGCCGCGCCGTTCGGCGGGAGAGAGATCCGGCAGCGAGGCGTCATGAAAAACCCTGCCGTCAATTCGCTCCATCACATAGAAGGGTGTGCCGAGAACCGAGGTGTCGTCGCAATAGGCGAGCGGCCGCGGTACGGGAACATTCGTTTCCGCGAGCGCCGAAAGCACCCGGAATTCCCTGTCGACCGCGTGCGCGCCCTTCTGCAACGGGCCTTCCGGTTGTTTGCGCAGGACGAGGCTGCGGTCGCCGCATGTCAGGAAAAAGGTCGGGTTGGACTGGCCGCCCGAAATCGGCGTCACCGTCATCCCACCCGTCAGGACAAGTTCCCGCGCGAGATAGTCGGCGAGCGCCGCTTCGTCGACAACGATCGATCGCGTCATTGCACCGGCCACGACCAGAAATCATCGCCCTTGTCGTTGAGATGACGGTTGAGAACCATCTTGTGGACCTCGTCGGCTCCGTCGACCAGTCGCGCCTGGCGGGCGTAGCGATAGATCCATTCGAGCCTCGTGTCCTTGGAATAGCCGCGTGCGCCGTTGATCTGTATCGCCCGGTCGGCCGCATCGTGCAGCACATTGGCGACGAGGATCTTGGCCATCGATACTTCGGCCTGCGCCTTCTCGCCCCGGTCGAGCGCCCAGGCCGCCTTCATCACCAGAAGACGGCCGGTTTCGATCCGCATGGCGAGATCGCCGAGCATGAGCTGGATGCTTTCGCGGTCCGCAAGACGCACGCCGAACCCTTCGCGATAGCTGGCGTAGTCCCGCGCGATTTCCACGCAACGCTTGGCGAGCCCCAGCCAGCGCATGCAATGGGTCAGGCGCGCCGGACCAAGCCGCGTCTGGGTGACGCGCATGCCCCTGCCTTCCTCGAACAGGAGGTTGTCCTTGTGGATTTCAAGGCCGTCGAATTCCAGTTCACAATGTCCGCCATGTTCTTCGGGGCCCATGATCGGGATGCGACGGACGATCCGCCATCCGGGCTGGTCCTTGTGAAACATCAGCGCGCTCAAGCCGCGGCGCGGATCGTCCGAGGTCCGCGCGATCAGGATGAAGTGCGCGGCTTCAGCGCCTCCGGTGATGAACCATTTGTGGCCCTTGACGAAGTAGGTGTCGCCGTTCAGCTCGGCGGTGGTTTTGATCATCGACGGGTCTGATCCGCCGCCGGGATGCGGTTCCGTCATGACGAAGGCCGAGCGAACGTCGCCGTCAACGATCGGCTTCAGCCAACGTTCCTTTTGTGCAGGCGTGCCAAGCTTCGACAGTACAATCATGTTACCGTCATCGGGCGCTGCGCTGTTGAATATGACAGGTCCGAAGATCGACCGGTTCATTTCCTCGTAGCACACGGCCATCCCCTGGACGCCCACGCCCAGTCCGCCGTCTTCGGGCGGAAGCTGCAGGCACCACAGGCCCTCGGCTTTCGCCTCCTTGCGCAGGCTGTTCAGAAGATCGAGTTTGATGTTTTCGTGGTCGTCATAGGAAGACGGGTCGTCCTCGAGGGGAAGGACCCGTTCCGCCACGAACGCCCTGATGCGCTGGCGCAGTTGATCAAGTTCCGGCGATATCGAAAAGTCCATGAGATCGGTCCTGGCTTAAAGTGAAGAAACGAGATGGCCGCCATCGATGGCCAGTGTGGCGCCGGTTATGTAGGCGCCGGCTTCGGAACACAAGAGCAGAAGCGGTCCATCGAGATCCTCCATGCGCCCGAGTCTGCGTTGCGGAATCCTTTTCACCAGCGCCTGTCCGGCTTCCGAGGCGAAGAAATTCGAGTTCAGCGGCGTCTCGATATAGCCCGGGCACAGCGCATTGACGCGGATGTGGTAACGGGCCCATTCAAGCGCGGTCGCCTTTGTGAGCTGTATGAGGGCGGCCTTCGATGCGGCGTAGGCGGATACGTGACCGGCGACGCGCAGGCCGACAATCGAGGCGATGTTGACGATCGCACCCGGCTGGTTGGCGGCCTTCATGGCGCGCGCCGCATGCTGCGATACGCGAAATGCGCCTGTCAGATTGGTGTCGATGACACGCTGGAACTCATCTTCCGGCTGGTCGATTGCCGCGCCGGAATGCGACACGCCGGCGTTGTTGACGACAATGTCGAAAGGTTCAGCGTAGCTCTCGAACGCCTTCGCCACGCTGGCCGGGTCGGCCACATCCATTCGTATCGCCTCAGCGTCGCCGCCTGCGGCGGCAATCGTCTCGACAATTTTTTCGAGCGCATCCTTGCGACGAGCGGTCAAAACCACGGCGGCGCCGGCTGCCGCCAGCGTCTTTGCGAAATGCTCGCCGAGGCCGCCCGAGGCGCCGGTGACAAGAGCCTTTTTGCCTTCGAGGTTGAGCTTCACTCCCTGACCTCCCCATCCATCATGTCCCACAGTTTTCGATCACCCGGATTGCCCGGCCGCTCGCGTCGAGCGCGTTTTCAAGAACGCCAGGCCATCGCCTGGAAAAGGCAAATCTCTCGCGGGTTCCGGGAATGATGCCCCTCGACAGGCTGTCGCCATAGACGAGAATCCGCCGCATGGTCACTTCAGGGGCGTCGACTTGTGGGCGATCAGTTTTTGGCCCCGGGGCGTCGAGATCCAGACGGTCACATAGGAGCTGTTTAGTTTCAACGCCTTGCCATTGCGCCGCACATCGGCCTTCATGACGCCGAAGAACACGGTCGTCTCACCTTCGGAAGCCGTATCGGAAACCTGACAGTCGAGTGTGTCATAGATCAGTGATCCGTCTTCGAGCGCCTTCAGATAGCTGGACTTGCTGTCAATCGACGAATCCGAATGGGCGTAGACAAGGGCCTCGCTGAAGAGGTTGCCAAGGCCGTCTCTGTCGCCGGCGAGCATCAGCGCCCACCGTTGCTCTTCAGCCTGTCTCGCCGCTTGCGTCCGGTCAGTCATCCTTGCCTCCCCAGTTCGGCCAGGTGGAAACACGGAAGAAATCGTCGCCTCCGTTTCCGCCTGCCTGAAGCATCGCGTAATATTGTCTAACCATGGCGGTGAAGGGCAGGGGGATGTGCTGATCCTTGCCGATCGCCATGGTGAGGTCCATGTCCTTCGACACGAGATTGGTGTTGGCCATCGGCGTCCAGTCTCCGCTCTTCAGCATGTCGCTCTTGTATCGGCTGAGCGTCGTGGCCGCCACGGAGTTGTTGATCGCGTCCACCGCGACGTCTCGCGGAAGCCCTTGCCTTACGCCGAATTCCAGCGCCTCGCCGATCAGCGCCGGCATGACGCCCACCATCATGTTGATCATCAGCTTGACGATCCGGGCCTCTTCGCCCGGTCCGAAATAGAGCCGGTTCTCACCGAAACGCGCAAGCACGTCCTCGACATCCTTGACGGCGTCATCCGGTCCCGACATCAGCAGGGTCAGCGTTCCGTTTTCCGCGTTTCCGGTGCTGCCGGAAACCGGGCAGCGCACATAGGACGCGCCGGTTTTTGCTATGGCCTCTGCGATCGCGGCGGACGCGTCCGGCGAGACGGTGCTGAGGTCGACATAGACCTGGCCCGGGCCGATCGATCCGGCGATCCCGTTGCCGCCCGAAACGATCTCCGTCAGCACCGCGTCGTTCGGCACCATCGAAAAGATGATCTCCGCCTTTGCGGCCAGATCCGCTGGCGTGTCGGCTGCATGGCCGCCCGCGTCGACAATGCGGCTGACTGCGACCGGGTTCGGATCGCAGCCGTGAAGCTCATAGCCGGCCGTCAGCAGGCGTTGGCTCAGGGGATTGCCCATTGCGCCTACGCCGATCCAGCCACAGCTCTTCCATTTCTTTTGTCTGCCGGTCATCTCAACACTCAATATACGAAGAACAGGACGATCTGCGGGTAGGCGATCAGCATGATCGTGACCAGAAGCATGATCAGGGCGAAGGGCGCGGCGCCCAGGAACACGTCTTCCAGGGACACCTTGTAGTCGGTCAGCGTACTTCGTACGACGTAGCAGGACATGCCGAAGGGCGGTGTCAGCAGTCCGATCTCCGTCGCCATTATGGCGATGATGCCGAACCACACCAGATTGATGTCATAGGGTTGCAGCAGCGGGATGAACAGCGGAACCGTGATCAGCAGGATTGACACGGAGTCGATGATCGTGCCGAGGATCAGCGCGATGCCGACGAAGATCGCGAGGATGACGAGGTAGCTTGCGTCGAGATCCGACACCAGGGTGCTGATCTGCGTCGGCAGTCCGGAGATGCCGAGCATTCGCGAATACATCGTCGCCGAAATGACGATGAAGAGAATCGAGGAGCTGATATAGCCCGTCTCGATCAGGATGCTCCACAGTGAGCGCCATGTCAGTTTCCGCTTGATCAGCGCGGCGACCAGGGCGAGCGCCGCGCCGACGCCGCCGGCTTCGGTCGGCGTGAAGACGCCGCCGTAGATGCCGCCGAGAACTGCAATGACCAGAACCAGCGTCGGCCCCATCTTCTCGATGAACTCGCGTAGCGTCAGGCTGCTGTCGTCCTCGATCATCTCTCTGACGTTTCCACCCATTGCCTTGGGGAAGAAGATGGCGACAAGCGCGATGCCGAGCGCGAACATGACGGCAAGCAACAGGCCCGGTCCTATGCCGGCCAGGAACATGGCGCCGACGGATTGTTCCGCGATGATCGCGTAGATGATGAGAAGGATGCTCGGCGGGATCAGCATGCCGAGCACGGAGCTGCCCGCGACGGTTCCGACGGCGAATCTCCGGTGATATCCGAAGCGCAGCATTTCCGGCACGGCGATGCGCGAGAACACGGCGGCCGATGCGATGGTCACGCCGGTGATGGAGGCGAAGACCGTATTTGCCGCAACGGTGGCGATCCCCAGTCCGCCGGGAAGTTTTCGCAGAAGACGGTTGGCGACATAATAGCTGTCGCGCCCAAGATCGGCCGCGCTCACCAGCATGCCCATCAGCACGAAGAGCGGTATGACAGCAAAGACGTAGTCGGAAATGCTCTGCGTCGCAGCCTGCGACAGCATGTAGACCGCGACCTGGAAGTTGTCGCGGATCATCCAGACCCCGACAAAGGATGTCAGCGCCAGAACGAACGGCACGTGAATGCCGCAATAGATGAGAGCCAGCATGACGCTGACGGAGACGATGCCGATTTCAATGGGCGTCATGACAGGGGCTGCCTGCGATCTTTGACCACAAGGGTCAGGGAATTCAGCGTCATGGCCAGAAGCTGGACGCCGGCCAATGTCGCGCCCACGGCGATCGAGGCCTTGATGGGCCACGACTGGAAGGTGAAGAGGCCGACCGTGCCGACATAGTAGTTGTTGGTGTAGTCGTTGATCATGTTGGGAACGGTGCCGTAGACGATGAGCGTCATGAGCGCAAGGCCGCAGAGCGCCGCCGCCGCGTCGAAGCCGGAGCCGACCCTCGGATGGGAAGCGCGGATGACGTTGACGATCGAATCGGCGCGGGCGATGCGGTCGTGGGCCAGTGTGTCTGCAAGCTGGACGAAGACGATCGCGACAATGGATATCTCCGCAATTTCCGTCACGCCCATGATCGGCGTGCTGAAGAAGTAGCGTCCCATGACGTCGAAACAGATAAGGCACATCAGCAGGAATATTCCGATAGACCCGATCGCGTTGAAAGCGGCTGTGGTCAGGGCGAGAACCCGCCCTGCCAGAGAACCGCGCCCTAGGCGCGGTTCTTCATTTTCATTTTCAACGTCCGGCGACATTCCTTACTCGGTGTCCCAATTCCGTGCGATCGGCTGGTTCGCAGCCCGCAGCGCGTCCATGTAAGCCTTCAGGACCGCGTTGCCGGGCTGGCCCTGCGCTTCGGTCTGTTCCGCCCATTCCTGCGCGATGTTGGGAAGACCAGCCGCCCACTCCTCGCGCTGTTCCTGAGTGTACTCGATCACCGTACCACCGTTTGCCTTGTAGGTCTCGACGGCCGCGGCGCTGGCGTCCACGACATAGTCGGCAAGGCTCTGTCCATACTCGGCGGCCGTTTCCCGCAGCACGTCCTTAACCGGATCCGGCAGGCCTTCCCAGAACTGCTTGTTCGCGGACACGGCAAAGGATGTGACGGCGCCCTGGTCGGCCTTGATGTAATACGGCGCGACCTCGTACATCTTGAAGCCGGCGGCCGCCTCGGCCCAAACGGAGGCGCATTCGGCGACGCCGGTCTGGAGCTGGTTGTAGTAGTCGGCGAGGTTGGAACTGATGCCTACGGCGCCCACGCCCTGGAAATAGCGCAGGTTCGTGCCTGCTCCGACGACCTTTACGCCTTCGAAATCGGCCGGTTTCTCGATCGCGGACTTGCAAATGACCTGATAGTTGTCAACCGATCCCGAACTTCCGAGATAAACCTGATTGATCTTGTCGAATTCGGCCTTCATTTCCGGAATATCTTCCGCCAGCCTGGATACGGTCTCTGTCACCAGATGCAGGTCCGTGGTCGCGAACGGCGTTACGAAAGACACGTTGAACAGCGGCAGTTTGTCGACGTGGAAGGGCGGTACGACGATGCCCATGTCCGCAATGCCGCTGCTGACCGCTTCAAGCTCGCCGCGCGGCTTCACGATGGTTCCGGAGAACCCCTTGTTCCAGTTGATCTTGTACT
Organism: Hoeflea sp. CAU 1731; assembly: GCF_039888615.1. Lineage (NCBI taxonomy): Bacteria > Pseudomonadati > Pseudomonadota > Alphaproteobacteria > Hyphomicrobiales > Rhizobiaceae > Hoeflea > Hoeflea sp. CAU 1731. Next base: position 269,956 of record NZ_JBDQQS010000004.1, read on the forward strand.
CGTTCTTTTCGGCCAGTTTCTTGTCCACGGCCGGAATGTAAAATTCTTCGAAGACTTTGACCCAGGATGCAGTGGGCGGGTAGCCCGACACGACAGTTATGTTGATCGATTCCTGTGCATAGGCGCAGCTGCTGGCGAGAAGCACGGCAGAGACTGACGCAATTCTTGCAAGGTTTCCTGATATGAGTTTCACGCTTACCTCCCTTGAGTTAGATCCGATCGACAACCGATCGTTCCGGGGGCGTTCCGGCATGTCGCAGGATGCAACATTTCCTCTACCGGACCCGCCAATGTGTCGAACAATAGCGAATATTGAACCAATATTCTAGTCAGTTTTCGATGTTGTGCGCCTCCTGTGATATTGTTTTGCGCAATCGATAGTTCCGTCGCGCGGCCATCAGGCTTTGGCGTTCTGGCCGTTGTCGGCGCGGGTTTCGAGATTCGGATTTATCTCGCAAGCCTCATTCCAGCTTATGACCTGAAGCGACCGGGCGAACTTTCCGACGCCGTCCACCTCTGCGCAGAACAGTCCGAGTTCGATGATTTCCTCATCCGTGAAATGCTTGCGGAGCCTTGTGAAGACGTCGTCGCTGTCGATCGCGTCCTCTCCCTTCTTGAACTGGTCGGCGTACCACAGGGCGGCCTTTTCCTTTTCGGTCAGGTCAGGCGACGTTTCGTATTCGTAGGTATCCCAGAGCAGTTGCTCCGTCAGTCCTTCCTCTATCGCTTGCTTGGACCGGACGGTCGAGCAGTAACCGCAGCGATGCGCCACGGACATGTGAATACGACAGAGTTCCTTCAGGCGATGGGGCAGCACGCCTTCGTAGAGGAGATCGTTCCAGTACCGCGCCCAGCGACGCCCGGTGGTCTCATTGCGCACGAAGATGCTCATGATGCGCGGATCCGGGGCGCCGCGCGCTTCCGCGTTTTCGATGAGTTCACGCGCGTCGGCGTCGATGCTGCCTTCTGCAATGGCGTCGATTCGTGGCATGCGAATGGCTCCTTGTTCCGGGGTTCAGCAGTCGATCCAGCCGGTCGGCGTCTTCAGTCTGTGAATGACGGGTATCCGGTCCGAGATTATGGCCTCGACGAAGCAACCTTCCTTGGCGGCGTTGATGAGGTCCACGAGTTGTTCGATTGGCGTCTCGCTCTCGATGGCTATGTCCATTGTTATCCCGACAGGAGCGGCTTTGTATGGCTTGCCGGGTTCGATAAGGCCTTTCCATGAGAATTCGGCGTCGACGGTGAGATCGTCGAGCTTGATCCTGAACCGTTTGGCGAAGGCGCGAATCTGCGTCATCAGGCAGGTGACAAAGCCGCCGACGAAATAGGTCAGCGGGGGCGGAGCTGTCGCATCGCCGCCGTGGAACGGGCCTTCGTCCGATGCGAGTTCGTGGCTTTCGTTGAACGGCTCGACGATGTCGATTTTCGTCTCGTTCCGCATCTTGCCGGTCGCAACGCCGTTGCATCGGATAATCACGTCGAAGGAATTGTTCTGTGACACGCAGGTACCTCCAGTCGGCTAGCGCGCGAGGCCAAGCCAGTTTGCGATGTTGTTTCGCTGAACGGCGGACGACCCGCCGATGATGGGCATCAGAAGCACGTCGCGCACGTTTCGCTCGATGTCGAAATCGCGGACATAGCCGTAGGCGCCGAAGATGCTCTGTGCGTCGAGCACCACCTTCTTGGCCGCCTCGGTCACGAAGAGTTTCGTCATGGACGTCTCGACCCGGCGCGGGACTTCGCGGTCTGAAAGTATCGCGGCGTGATAGGTGGCGAGCCGTGCGACGTGGAGTTGTGTCTTCATCTCAGCGAGCTGGTGCCGGATCGACTGGAAGGTGCTGATTGTTGCGCCGAACTGCTTGCGCGTCTCGCTGTATTCCCAGGCGTCGTCACAGGCGGCTTCCGCAATGCCCAGCGCGATTGCGGCCACTTCCAGCTTTTCGACGTCGAGGCCGGAAGACGTGATCATGCCCCAGCCGCGATTGAAGCCGTCCTCCTCGCCCACGATATTTTTCATCGGAACCCTGACATCGGTAAAACTGACGTCGGTGGTGCGCGCGCCCTTCATGCCCATGGATTCGATGGGCTGAATCTCGACGCCCGGACTGTCCGGCGGGATCAGGACGATCGACAGGTTCTTGTAGCGCTCACCCTGCTCGCCGGTGCGGATCAGCGCGTAGATGTAATCGCAGATCTCGGAGCCGGAACAAAAGCGCTTGGAGCCGTTGATAACCAGTTCGTCGCCTTCGATCCTGCCCGTGGTCTTGACGCTGGCGAGGTCGGCTCCCGTATCCGCTTCCGTCCAGCCATAGGCAAAAATCAGCTTGCCGGCGGCTATCCGTGGTAAAAGTTCGGCTTTCTGGCGTTCGGACCCGCATTCGAGAATGTTCATGCCGGCGTAACAGGCGCACATGATGTATGGAACCGAGATGGCGAGGCTGCGGCGCGACAGTTCCTCGATCGTGACGAGGGTCGCGAGAATGTCGCGGCCTGTCCCGCCGAATTCTTCCGGAATGGTGCTGCCCATGACCCCGAGCGCCGCAAGTTCCTCGAAGACGTTGCGCGGAAAGGTGTTTTCCTTGTCCCAGCGCGCCGCTTCCCGGCGTGGCATGTGCCTTTCGGAAAAACGGCGCAAGGTGTCGCGAAGCGGGTCGATATGCGATGGCAGTTCTATGGTCATGCTCCTCACCAAAGCCCGCATGCGCAGGCTCCATCATCCGGTTTACGCCCGATCTGAACGCCGAATGCTGTTTTGGCGTCCTTCCTCCCCGGGTCTCCGGAATGGCCATAACCCTGTCCTCAAAATGCCGGGTAGTCAATTAAAATTTTGAATCAATATTCAGTTTGAATTTTCGGCTGACAACAGCTAACTTCATCTCGTTGTTCACGGAGGAGGAAAGAGTGGGCATAAGGAAATGGAAGTCGCGCATCGAGCTCCTTCCCGCCGAAATGTGGGCGTCGAGCGGCGACTGGGAAGGCAAGACGATTGCAACGCGTCTGGATGCGCTTTGCGCGAGCGATCCGGATACGATCCTCTTCGTCGATGGCGACGAAACCCTGACTGCGAAAGAAACCCGCGACGCCTCGCTTCGTCTTTGCTCCGCCTTCGAGAGGCTCGGCCTGCGGCCGGGCGACGTCGTCAGTTTTCAGCTTCCGAACTGGCGCGAAGTCGTGTTTGTCGACCTGGCTTGCGCCTATGGCGGTTTCGTCTGTAATCCGATCGTTCCGATCTATCGTGAGGCGGAGGTCAAGCATATTATCGAAGACGCCGGCTCCGCGCTGTTTCTTGTTCCCCATCGCTTCCGGAACTTCGACTATATCGACATGGCGAGACGGATCGGAGACAAGCTCGGCCACACTTTCCGCACGGTTGTCGTGCGACCGGAAGGCGTTGTCGAGGAAACGCGATTCGACGACCTTCTTGACGGTGATGATTCCGGCGAAGAGCGGCCGCCCGTCGACGCCAATTCCATCAAGCTCCTCATGTATACGTCGGGCACCACGGGGCGCGCCAAGGGCGTCCTTCACAGCCACAACACGATCGGCGCAGAAATAGGGAACTTTATCCGCTATCTTGGAATGAGCGGGAACGACGTGATCCTGATGCCGTCTCCGTTGAGCCACATCACAGGGTACCTCTACGGAATTCAGTTGCCGATCACACTCGGCGCCAAGGCGGTTCTGATGGACGCCTGGGAGGTCGGACGCGCAACGGAACTCATTGATCAGCATCAGGTCACGTTCACCATCGGGGCAACGCCGTTTCTTCAGGAGCTCGCCAGCTTTGCGAAAGCGCAGGGACGGCGTCTGCCGAGCATGCGCTATTTCGCCAGCGGCGGCGCGCCCGTGCCGCCGGAAATCGTGGAGCGCGCCAACGCTGCGATGGAGAACTGCGCAGCGTTCAGGGTTTACGGAAGCACGGAAGCGCCGACGGTGACGCTGGGTGTGCCGCAACGCGAGCGGGCCCGGCTTGCGGCGACGACGGAAGGCTTCGTGGTTGGCCATGACATCAGGCTCGTCGATCTGGAAGGAAAGGACGTTTCGCCGGGTGAGGAGGGGGAGATCATCACGAGGGGTCCGGAAGTCTGCCTGGGGTACACGCTTGCCGAGCACAATGACATGGCGTTCGATTCGGATGGATATTTTTACACCGGCGATCTTGCCATGATGACTGACGAAGGATGTCTCGTGATTACCGGTCGCAAGAAGGATCTGATAATCCGGGGCGGCGAGAATCTCAGTCCAAAGGAGATCGAGGACGAGATCTATAAGCTCGACGCTGTCAAGGAGGCCGCCGTCGTGGCCATGCCGCATGCCCGTCTTGGAGAAACCGGCTGCGCCTTCGTCGTTCTCCAACCCGGAAAAACATTGAGTTTTGGAGAGTTGGTGGAAAGTCTTGACCGTTCTGGCCTGGCGCGGCAGAAGTTTCCGGAACGACTGGAGATTGTTTCCGAGGTGCCATACACCGCAGCCGGGAAGGTCAGGAAAGACATGCTTAGAAAGATAGCGTACGAGTTTGCTCCGGCCGGCAAGGCGGCTGATGAAAACGGCTAGGAAGAAGAAATCACGCGGCGATCAGCAGCGCGAGCGACGCGAAGCCCTGATCAGCGCCGGACTGCGGATCGTCTCCAGGTATGGCTACGTGAACGCTTCGGTCTCGCGCGTTACGGCCGCGGCGGGTCTCGCACAGGGGACCCTCTATTCCTATTTCGACAGCCACCAGGCCTACCTGGAAGAACTGCTGAAAGTGGAAGGCGCGAGGTTCTTTCGGCTGATCAACAAGCACACTGTGATCAGCGACAATTTCTTTGATACTGAGCGCTCGGCGTTTCTCGCCTATTCACGTTATCTGAAGCGCCATCCCTATTTTCTCCGCGTTCTGACGGATGCGGAAAGCGCGGCGCCGACCAGCTACACGCAGCATATGGATCGCGTTGAGGGCCGATATCTGAAGGCCTTGCAGCGCGCTGCGGACGAGGGTCAGTTGCGGCTGCAGAATCAGGACGCCTTTCGCGATATCGGCGAGGTGCTGGGCGGCTCCTATGGTCACCTGGGGCTGGGCGCGCAGGCTCGTCCTTTCGACGGCGACGCAACGAACGGGCTTTTCCCCGAGTGGGTCGCGGACACGTATATAGGCTTCATACGGCGCGGCATCGACGAGCCGATCGAGGCGCGCATGCCGTCATCCGTTCCGCTTGTCGAGAACCAGTCCATGACGACCCGGGAGGCCTTGCTGGAGGCGGCTGCGCGAGTCGTCTGGAATGTCGGTTTCGCCGATGCGACGATCAAGGCGATCGTCGAGGAGGCCGATCTGGCTGTCGGAACTTTTTACAGTCATTTCGACAGCCAGCAGGAAATATTCGACGAACTGCTCAATCACGTCAGGGCGAAGATGATCGCCCACATTCGTCTGTTCGTCGCGGGAAACACCCGCTTCATCGACCGCGAATACGCAGGCTTTGTCGGCTTTTTCGACTATCTCCGTCATCAGCCGTGGTACATCAGGATCGAGTCGGCCGCTGCCGTTTATGCGACGGAAACCTACCGCAGACATTTTTTCGATCTGGCGGACAGCTACGTCCGCACGATGCGTCGGGCGCAGGCGAATGGAGAACTCTTGCGGTTCAAGGAGAGAGATCTGCCCGTTCTGGCCTATATCATGATGGCCGCCCGGCATTATTTTGCAGCCCGTTATCTGCCTCCGACGGCGGAGGACCGGTCGCTTCCCGGTCATATCTTCGATACCTATCGGAGTTTTCTGGAGCAGGGTCTGGAAGCGCGGTAAGCTGCTCCAGGCAATTGTTTTCAATATACAAATAGATCCGTTGGTGTGGCTGTCCGGCGAAAGCGACAGCGCGCCCAAATCATTGATGCCCGGCTCCAAACAATATCCGAATATTGGTTCAAAATTCTATTGACATCCAGGGCTGGTTTGCCCATCATCCGGGCATTCAAATTTTTGGGAGGTTCCAATGCAGAAGGTCGAGTTCAAGAGTGGTGGAGAAACACTGAGCGGAGTTTATATCCGCCCGGAAAATGCGTCCGGAGACGTTCCGATCGTCGTCATGGCTGGCGGATGGTGCTACACCAAGGAAGTCGTCATGCCGCACTACGCCAAGTTCTTCCATGACATCGGCTGCGCCACTCTTTATTTCGACTATCGCAATTTCGGTGAGAGCACCGGCGAACCGCGCCAGCATCTCGATCCGTGGGAGCAGATCGAGGACTATCAGAATGCCTTTTCATTCGCTGAAACGCTGGACGGCATCGACATCGCGCGTTCTGGATACTGGGGCATTTCCTATTCGGGCGGCCACGCCATCATTCTGAACGCGATTGATTCGCGCGCCGCGTGGACGATCTCGACTGTGCCCGTTGTCGACGGCTTCCAGACGATGCGTCGGTGTCATGGCGAGCGTCGCTACGCCGAGTTGCTCAAGGTCATCGCTGAAGATCGCAAGAACCGGTACGAGGGGAAACCGAGCGCGCGTCTGGCGATGTCGCCGGAATCCGATCCGTCGAAGGAAATGAGCTCTTGGCCTTTCCCGCACGTATATGCCGGATTCATGGGGATCAAGGCGAACGAGGCGCCGCTTCATGAGCACTGGAACACTGTCGAGTCGGTCGAACTGCTGCTTCGTTATGTCGTCAAACCCTATGCGGAGCGCATTATCGAAACGCCCGCCATGGTGGCGCTCGCCAAGGCGGACAACATCACCTCTGCGGACCTCGAAGTCGAGATTTTCAACGCCATCCCGTGCGCGGACAAGGAACTCGCTGTCGTGCGCGGCGTCGATCACATGAGCCTTTACACAAACACGGACCACCTTGGAAAGATCGCCAAAGTCCAGGCCAACTGGCTTGAGGACTTGTTGAAGCGGATCTGACCGGATCAGCCGGGAGCGGCGCGCTTAATCGCCGCTCCGCAAACCAACAGCGGTTGCTTGACATGATATCCAACACGCGCGCGGCGGGGTCTCTTGATCTGCTGCGAATGATGCTGACGATCCGCAAGGCGGAAGAGCGCCTCGCAAGCGACTTCAAGGCGGGGTTGCTCCCGGGGCCGGTGCATCTCTATATCGGCCAGGAGGCGGTCGCGACCGGTGTGTGCGCCGGGCTTGACGATCGCGACTGGATCACGTCCACCCATCGCGGTCACGGCCACTTCCTCGCCAAGGGCGGCGACCCGAAAGCCATGTTTGCTGAAATCTACGGAAGAAGCACCGGGATTTGCGGTGGCTTCGGCGGGTCCATGCACGTCGCCGATGTTTCGAAAGGCATCCTCGGCGCAAACGGCATCGTCGGCGGCGGCATTGCGCTCGCAACGGGCGCAGCCCTTGCCACACAGCTCGATGGCGAAAATCGCGTCGGCGTCTGCTTCTTCGGCGACGGAGCTGCGGCTCAGGGCGTCCTCGGAGAGGCGCTCAATGTTGCGTCGCTCTGGAAACTGCCGCTGATCCTCGTTTGCGAGAACAACGGATTTTCCGAGTTTTCTCCAAGCAACAACGTGATCGCAGGCGACATTTACAGGCGGGCCGAACCGTATGGAGTGCCGTCCGTCCGGATCGACGGCAACGATCTCGACGCCGTTCTGGACGCTTCCAGAACCGCTCTGGACCGGGCTCGGAATGGCGGGGGCGGCACGCTGATCGAAGCGCTGACCTACCGGATACACGGTCATGTCGAGGGTGAGCAGGCGTTTTTGAAAACCCGCTATCGGGAAGACGACGAAATCGAACGCTGGCGTGGGGAAGATCCGATCGAGCGTTATGCGCGCCGGCTTGTGGACCAGGGCGAGATGGCGTCCGGCAAATTCGCCGAAATGGAAGAAGACATCGGCCGAATGATCAAGGACGCAGCGGATTGCGTTGCAGACGATCCCTATCCCGAAATCGGCAATCTCGAACGGCACCGACTGGGGGCTGAATGATGCGCAAGCGTATGATCCACGCCATAAACGATGCTCTGTTCGAGGAAATGGAGCGCGATGAACGCGTCATCCTGATCGGCGAGGATGTCGGGGCTTCGATATTTGGCGATACGCGCGGCCTCTTGGACCGTTTCGGCCCGGATCGTGTCCGGGATACGCCGATCTCGGAGGCGGTCATGAGCGGCATGGCGGTTGGCGCAGCCGCAGCCGGTTACCGCGTCGTATGTCATCTCATGTATGCGAATTTCATCTACACGGCTTTCGATGCGATCGCCAATCAGGCTTCGCGCCTGAGGCTGATGACGAACGGCCAGATACGATTGCCCGTGGTCTTCATGGCCGCCGGCGGCGGCGGACGCTCGAACGCCGGTCAGCACTCCGATTATCCGCATGCGCCTGTGGCCTCGCTAGGAGGCGTCTATGTGGCGACGCCGTCCTGTTCGGCAGACGCGAAGGGGTTGCTGAAGACGGCGATCCGCACCGACGATCCGGTGTTCTTCCTGCAGCCCACGAGCCGTGGCGGAGAAATGGGGGATATCCCGGAAGGCGATCACACGGTTCCGCTGGTCAGCGCGCATGTGGCGCGGCAGGGCGATGACGTGACGATCGTCGCTGTCGGCGCGATGCTGCGTATCGCCATGCGCGCCGCCGACGCGCTCGCCGAAGAAGGCGTTTCCGTCGAGATCGTCGATCCGCGCACTTCCTATCCGCTGGATGAGGACGTCATTCTCGCTTCCGTGAGGAAGACCGGCCATCTGGTGGTTGTGGACGAGGCGCGCGCGGCCGGCAGCGTTGCAAACCATATCTCGGCCCTTGTTTGCGAAAAGGCGTTTTCTGCGCTGAGGGCGCCGATCATCCCGGTGACGACACCGGATCTGGCGGTCGCCTATTCACCTCCGCTGGAGAAGGCGATGATACCGGGGCCCGAAGACGTCGTGGCCGCAGTTCAAAGACTGATCAAGGAGACGGGGCAATGAAGGCGGTTCTGAAACTTCCGAAGCTTTCCATGAACATGGAAGAGGGCACCCTGACGGAATGGCACAAGGCCGAAGGCGACAGCTTCAAGGAAGGCGATATTCTTTACGCCGTGGAAACCGAAAAGGTCGTGAGCGAAGTGGAAGCTCCCTGCGACGGAACGCTTCTGTCAATCATTGCCGGGGAGGGCAGCGAACTGGAAGTCGGCGCGCCGGTCTGCCGTATTGAACAGGGCTGAGCGCCATTTTCGGGAGGAGTTAGCATGAGTTGGACAGACGCATACGAGACGATCCGGTTTGAGCGAAGAGGTCGTGTCATCACGGCGATCCTGAACCTCCCGGACAGTCTGAACGCCGTCAACGCCCGGATGCATACGGAACTGTCGCGGGTCTTTGTCGATCTCAACGACGATCCGGAGTCGGACATTGTTGTCCTGACAGGCGCGGGAAGGGCTTTCTGCGCCGGCGGCGACATGGATTGGATGCAGGACGCTATCGATGCGCCGCGTCTGTTCGAACAGACCGCCTATGAAGCAAAACGCATTGTCTTTACGCAGCTCGATCTCGAGAAGCCGCTGATATGCCGCATGAACGGCCATGCAATCGGGCTCGGCGGGACGATTGCGCTCGGTTGCGACGTCGTCATTGCAGACGAGCGCGCGAAACTCGGTGACCCGCATGTTACGGTCGGTCTCGTCGCGGGCGATGGCGGCGCAGTGCTGTGGTCGCATCTGATCGGCTATCTTCGCGCCAAGGAATATCTCCTGACAGGCGACTTGATACCGGCGCCTGAGGCCGCCCGCATGGGTCTGATCAATCGCGCCGTTTCTGCTGACAGTCTCGACGATGACGTCTACCAGCTCGCTGATCGTCTTGCATCGGGCGCCCGAAAGGCGATCCGCTGGACGAAGGTCGTGTCGAACCTGGCGTTGAAACAGGTGGCGCACGCAGTGATGGATCCGAGCATTGCGTATGAGTCGCTTTCGAACGTTTCGGACGACCACAGGGAAGCTGTTGCGGCGTTCCGCGAAAAACGCGCGCCGAAATTTACCGGAAACTGATGCGCGCAGCGAACCTGCGCATGAGGAGAACGTGAAGTGACCGAACGTATCGATGTCGAATTCCAGTCGGAGGGCGCAACCTGCCGGGCATGGTTCTATCGGGGGCACCCCACGGAGAAGCGGCCTACCGTGGTGCTTGCGGGCGGCTGGTGCTATGTCCGCGAGATCGTGATGCCGGTCTATGCCCAGGCTTTCGCCGAGGCCGGCGTCAACGCCATGATCTTCGATTATCGCAATCTCGGCGTATCGGACGGCGACAACCGCCAGCACCTCGACCCGTGGGCGCAGATCCGCGACTACCAGAACGCGCTGAGTTTCCTGGAGCGCCACGAGAACGTCGATCCGGACCGGCTCGGCGTGTGGGGCATCTCCTATTCAGGCGGCCATGCGCTGATCCTTGCCGCAACCGATCCCCGCATCAAGGCGATTGTCAGCCAGATTCCGGTGGTCGACGGATACGAGAACATGCGCCGCGCCCATGGCACGATGGAATACCGGGCGCTTTGGGATCTGATCCTGAAGGACCGGGCGTTGCGCTACGAGAAGCCCGGCGAACGGCTCTACCTGCCGCATGCGACGGAAGACTCGTCTAGGGAAGTCTCTTCGTGGCCGTTCCCCGAGACGGTCCGCACATTCATGAAGATCAAGGAAACGGAAGCTCCCTTGTATGAGAACAAGAGCACGGTGGAGTCCGTCGACCTGCTCCTGAATTACGATGTCGGCCCGTTCGTCAGGCGCATCTATGACACGCCGACATTGATGATCGTCGCGGAAGGCGATGACCTGACGCTGTGGGATCTCGAGATCAATGCGTTCAACCAGATTCCCACGAACAAGAAGAAGCTCGAAGTGCTGCCGCATACCAGTCACATGACGCTTTATTCGGACAAGTCGAAGGTGGAAAAGGCGGCCGAGATGGCGACCGCCTGGTTCGTCGAGACCTTGAAGCCCTGAGCCTGTTCTGGCCGATTTCAAATCCACAACGACGGGCTATTTCAACTGAAATTTTGCTGGTTTGAAAGTTGCCCGGCCGCAGCGGGCGCTTTCAACCGCGCTTACGCAAATCGAGTGCTCCAGGCGCCCGACGACGGGAACAATCGTGTCTTGATCCTGTAACTTTGTTCGCACAAAGTCCGCGATGTCCCGTCCAACGGAGGCGCCCCAGACCGTGGATCCTTCCAGGAATATCTGAAGCGACAGCTTTCGGAGATATTGCTTCCGCAGAACAGGACGCCGCGCCACACACCGCAACGCAAGGCCAATCCATGAAGCTCGTACATATTTCGGACATCCATATCAATTCGGAGACCATTCTCGATTCCGATCCGGTCGACAATTTCGGCAGATGCATCGCGCATATCGAAAAACACCATATGGACTCCGATCGCATCGTCATCACCGGCGATTTGACCCATCACGGTCAGGAAGCGAGCTATCTCAAGTTGCGCGACATGCTCGAACAAACAGCGCTCAAGGGAGTGCTCGCGCCGCGCCTGATGATTGGCAATCACGACGACAGAAGCAACTTCGTGAAAGTGTTCTCCGACACTCCGCGCGACGATAATGGTTTCATCCAGTGGACGGAGGAAACGCCGGCCGGGCTCTTCGTCTACATGGACACCAACGAGCCGGGCGCCCACGCCGGGGTCTATTGTGAACGCCGGCAGGAATGGTTGAACGGGACCCTCGCACGCGCGCGCGCGGCGGGCATGGATGTCTGGTTGTTCATGCATCATAATCCGCTGACCGTGCACGTCGCTAACGCTGACCTGATAGGCATCGTCCAGCAGCAGGAACTGCGGCAAATCCTGCGCGCCCATGCGGACATCGTGAAGCACATTTTCTTCGGCCACTGTCACTACACGCTGAGCGGCTCCGTGGAGGGCATTCCGCTCTCCGCGCCGCGCTCGACCAACCATCCCTGCTGGCCGGAGTTTTCAGGCGATCCGCGCGTCATGGCCTACGGGCCGGTCGCGCCGAATTACAATGTCTGTTTTCTCGACGCCGGCGCCACCGTCGTCCACAGCATCGACTTCCTGCACGAGGACGAGATCATCCGCCTCATGGCGGGCGAGGACGGCTGGATCACGGAGGTCGCTGCTGATTGACCGGAACGGAAGCGGACCAAATTGGCTGCGTTTCGACCGGATTCCGCTGAAAAGACACCTGCCAGTCTGGGGGTGATCGCGTGCGTCAGACCGCGTCATTGAGAATGAAAATGCCGAATTTCCGCAGCGAAGCCAGACGGGAGATTATACTTTAGTCAAAGACGATCTCTGACCAAAAAATCATCAAAGCCGGGCAGGAATGAACATTCTGTGCGCATGGCAAATTTCGCCGATATTCGGAAAAAATCTAACCACCTGTAATCATTGATAATAATCAGGATTCTCAAAACTGGCATACTGTTTGCTAGTCAGTTGGCAGGTCCAGAGGGGACCCTACCAGACGTCCATCAAGCGACGTCGCAGGTAAGCCGCCGGGTGGTCGACGCTTCTTGATCCCGATCGATTGATCATCCGGCGGTTTTTTCATTTCATAATCCACGCTTGATCGTTTCCGCCGCCTTGTCAGAAGCCGCCTCGATGGGCGCCATGCCAAGCACGACGACGTCGACCGCCGCGCCGGCGCCTTCCACGGCCGTGCGCAACTCCGCTCTGGTCAGCGCGCCGTCATAACCCTGCTCGGCGGCGCTTTTCCAGGTTTGGGCGTCGCAGATGCAGGAACTTCCTAATGTGCGGTTCAGCTTCTCCAGTTTGGCGGACAGGTTCACGCTGGCGCCGATCACCGTCAACTCCAGCCGGTCGCCGTAACCGACGGCGCCCCAGCTCACGATTCCGGTCGCGATCCCGACGCCGATGGCGATCGGGCCAAATTCGCGGATCGCTTCTTCCTGCTCGGACCATTGCGCGGCTTCGCCCAGAATGCGTTCGGCGGCCGCGACGGCGCGGGCGGCCGGGTTTTCCTCGTCATCGCCAATGCCGAAGGTCACCATCACGCCGTCTCCCATGAATTTGTCGATCGTGCCGCCAAACTCCTGGATGATCGGGATGACGCGCGATTGATAGGCGGACAGAAGCTGCATGACCTGATCGGCGTCGCGATCCGCAACTAGTTGCGTAAAGCCGCGAATGTCGATGTTCATGATGGTCGCCAGACGCTTCTCACCGGCGCCAGCGACCATCTGGAGCTTATTCTTGCGAATGCCCTCGGCGACGCGCGTGTCGAAGAATTTCGACAGATCCTTCGCCGCCGTCTGTTCGGTAACGGAACGGATCAGCAGGTTCTTGGAGCCGTTGATGGCCAGCGCCAGAATACCGGTTACGAAAAGGATCGAGACCATCTTGTCGACCTCGGCGCCGATCAGGATCGTGTTGGACGTCAGATATTCCACATAGGAGCGCGTCAGCATGCTGTCGGTCGTGTCGAAATTCGTCACGTAGAGAATGATCGAGGTCCAGCCCGTCGCTGCGACCAATCCCGCGACGATGACGAATTTCGGATGGAAGCGCAGCGCCCTGATAGCGATGAATATGAACACGTATAGCAGCGACGGCGCCTTCAGGATGAAGGAGGGCGGCTGCATGTACTGCATGTGGAAACTCACCATCAATCCGTAAAGCAGCGTGAAATCGAACAGGATCGACAGATAGGCGGCCCAGTCGGGCGGCAATCGGAACAGCGACCATGTGAGCCCCGTCACTGACAGAACCAGGAAAATCGCGAGAACATAAGGCGCCGGCGCAAATGCGCCGTCCGGAAAGGTTTTGGGCGCGACCGTGTAGATCATGCAGAAGAGGATGATGATGGCGAGATGGATCAGCCGGAGAAACACCTCGTTCGCCCATTCCTTGCGCTCCACATCCTCCTGGACGCGTTCTGGAAGGCTGGCGATGTCAGGCGCGCCGAACAGCGTTTCGCGCAACTGATGGAATGTGATCAAGGGCTCTCCTCACATATGGTTGCGGCAGACTAGCAAAGAACCGCTTCACAAGCCCCTCAATTTAGCGCAACCGGGCAGTGATGAAAAACTTTCGCCGCAGCCCGCGTTGGAGCGTGCTTGCCGCACCTTTTATCCGGTGCTACCAATGGCTGTAGATAATGTTGTGAAGTTGTCACATCCCAATGGGTCAACGAGAACTCGAAATCAAGCTTGAGGTCGGCCCCGGCATTCTTGACAGGGTAAAACGCAAGCCGGTTTTTACCGCCATGGCCGCGGTCAAACCGTCGCAGACGTCGCTTCGTTCCATCTACTACGACACGCCCGACCAAAGTCTTCGCAATCAGCGCGCATCGCTGCGTTTGCGGGCCAAGGGCGGCGGATGGCTGCAGACGTTCAAGAGCGGAACAGGTGTGGTCAATGGCGTATCCAATCCAATAGAAACGGAAGTCGAGGTCGGCGGGCCGTCGCTCGAACTCGACCGTATCGGCGACACCAAACAAAAGGAATGGTTCGCCAAGCTGGTCGACGCCCAGCCGCTCGATCCGGTGTTCGAGACGCTGATTGACAGAACGATCTGGCTGCTCGATTGCGATGGAGAAGCCGTCATCGAGCTGGCCGTGGACGATGGAACCGTGGAGGCGTCGGGCGAATCGGAAGAAATCAGCGAGATAGAACTCGAGCTCAAGTCCGGCCCCTCGCGGGCGCTGCTGGAAGCTACCGAAAAGCTTTTCGACGGCGAACCGGTTGATCTTGCAACGATGAGCAAGGCGCAACGCGGATACGCCCTTCTGCAAAAGGCCAAGCCAGATACGTCGTCGGCCAAGCCGATCAATGCGGACAAGCCAGCGCTGTCGACGGAGATGACGCCGGTCGATGCGATCAAGACACTCGGCCGTTCCGCCGCGAACCAGATCCTCGGAAACTGGGCGCTGCTTGGCGGTTCGGAGGATTCCGAAGTCCCGCACCAGCTTCGGGTCGGTCTCCGGCGGCTGCGCACGACGTTGAGACTGTTTTCCTCGCTCGGCGACAACGCCGCGCTGGAACGCCTTTCGGAGGAGGCCCGCGAACTTGGCCGCATCATTGGCGCGGCAAGGGACGCCGATGTTCTGATCGAGGATATCGTGACGCCGGTGATGGCGCGCGACAGCGCCGACAGCCGCTTCGAGACGCTGCTTCTGGTTCTGGAACAGGAACGGGCAAACCGGCGACAAGCCGTCCGCGACGCGCTGGCCGAAGGGCGCTGGACCTGGTTCAAGCTGAACTGCACGCTCTTCGAGCAGGCCGTCGAACGGGCGTTAGACACCGGGTTGTCAGCGGATGCGAACGCCGACGTCGCCGTCTTTTCAGCGCGCGAACTGGACAAGGCCTGGAAGCACGTTCGCAAGAGGGGAAAGCGGTTCGACAGGCAGAAAGTGTCGGAGCGTCACGCGATGCGCAAATCCCTCAAGACGCTGCGCTACGCCTGCGATTTCCTGTCGCCTCTGTTCCCGCAAAAAGAGGCCGCAAAGTTCGGCAAGCGCCTGAAAAAGCTGCAGGACATCTTCGGCTATCTGAACGATGTGGCGATGGCTGAAGAACTGGAGACGTTTATCGCCGAGCGGTATCCCGACCGGAACGACCTGCAGGAAAGCGTCGCCGCGATCCGTAAATGGCACCGCAAGCAGGCGAAGGCGGCGGACAGGAAGGCAGGCAACCGCTGGCGGAAACTCAAGGAAAGCCCAAAGTTCTGGGCCGCGTAAGAGCGGCTATCTACCGGAACTGAAATAATCGGAGCGTAGGTCCTCGACGGCTCCTTTTTCTTTCAGCGCTAAAAGGGAAAGCGTCAGCGATTTTGTCAGCGGGCTGTCTTGCGGCAGGGCGAAACCGTATTTGTCTGGATTGAAGATCTTGCCAACCACCTGATACGGCTCTTCCGGGTTCAGTTCCGTATAGTATTCGAGCACCGGGGCGTCGCCCACGATCGCGGCGACCTCATCGGCGAGCAGGGCTTCGGCGGCGCTGTCGATGCCGGGGTAGGAGACATATTCGATGCCGGTGGCGTCAATGAAGTCTTCCGAGACGCTTCCCTCGAACACGCCGACCACCTTGCCGGGCAAATCGGCAAGGCCGTTGATCTGGCTCGTCAGCGACAGCGTCGTCATCACGCTCGTCACGGTGGAGGTGACATAGGCGATGACGGCTATGCCGCAGATCAGCCAGACGCCCTGCCACATGCGCCCGAGCCAGCCGAACAGGTTCTTGCGGGAAGGCGGACGCCCCGAGGTCGCAACCGACATGACCGAGTAGAAACTCTCAGCGACGCCGTCGCGCCAGCGTTTGGGAAAATCGGGATTGAAGCGGCGATCGAATATCGTCAGCAAAATCGTCGCGAAGATAATGATCCCGGCCAGCCAGGCGTAGGCGCGCAGGAATCCGGCGTCTGCGAGACCCGCAACGATGTCGCGAAAACCGGAGCGCCGGTCGCCGTCGATCATCACTCTGAGGCCTGAATCATACCAGGGCTGCGTGAAGTCGACCCGTTGGGCGCGGTTGCGGGTAATCGTCAGGCTCGTGACGGCGATGTCGGTTTCGCCTTCAGACGTCGCGTCGACGAGACCGCGAACTGTCGGATATTCCTTGTACTCGTATTCAAGGTCCATCTCCTCGGCCAACATTTCCCACAGCCGGATCGCCATGCCCGTATAGGCGTCGTCCTTCTTCATGACGAAGGGGGGGCTGATCCAGACGCCGACTGTCACCGGTTGGCCAACGCTTTCCGGGGCCTGTGCGCTGGCGATGGCCGGCGGAAAGAGCAGCAGGCCAAGGAGTAAGAGCAACATTCTGAATCCACGCGAGTCGACTGTCGCGCCTGTTTGCCTGCCTGTTCGCCGCCAACTTTTCATGATTATGCCTGTCACCCGTGTACGAAACGAATCTGTTGTTGGACAGTATTTTAAAAAACCATCGGTGAAAGTCGCAAGGCGTCAATCGCGTCGAATTTCGGACAGAATATCGCAGCGGCCATATTCACTCACGGCCCAACCCCGCCTCGGCCACGATCCGGCGCAGAACTTCGGCGAAATATTCTCCCGCCGGATCGAGCGCCGTCTGGGCCCTGGTGTTGATGCCGATCGAACCCAGAGTCGTTTCCGTATCGATCGGCAAGGTGACAAATTCGCCGCTTTCGATTTCTGCCGCGATCACGCCGCGCGAGATGATCCAGATCGCCTGGTAATTTCGCAGCATGGCGCGCCCGAAGGAATCCGAAACCGATTCGATCGCCTGTCGCGGCTCGGAAATGCCCTGTTCGACGAATAGCCTGTCGACGAAAGGACGAATGATGCTGTTGTCGCTCGGCACGATGACCGGAAAGTCGTCGAGGCTTTCGACGCTGATCTGGCGTTTTCCGGCGAGCGGGTGCGACGCATCGACGGCGATGACAACGCGGTCGCGGTAAAGCGGCTCGAACACCAGGCCTTGCATATTCTCCGGCGCAGGCAGCCGGCCCATGACGAGGTCGAGTTCACCGTTGCGTAACTGGTCGAGTAGCACACGATTTTCACCGGTAACCACCTTGAGCCGGTTGCGCATGCCCGACCGTAGGTAGCGGGATACGGCCTGCGGAATGATCGTGGTCGAGACAGTCGGCAGGGCCCCAAGTCGGATGCGTGGTCCGTCGTCGAGGCTCAGTTCGGACAGCGCGTTGACGCCGTTGCGCGCCGCGGTGATGCTGCTGCCGGCGTAGCGCAGGAAGATCTCGCCGTAGTGGGAGATCCGGATTCCGCGTCCTTCCTTCTCCACCAGCGGCTTGCCGCAGATCTCCTCCAGTTCCCGTAAGGTGCGGGTCACGGCTGGTTGAGTCAGGTTGAGCGCGTCGGCGGCGCGGCTCACGCTTTTCTGCCGCGCCACCTCCACGAAGGTCTCAAGATGGCGCAATTTGATCCGTCGGAGTTGATTCATATCATTTACGGTATTTAAAGTATGATATTTATAATTATTCATTACCGAAGAAATACGTAAATTGCCATCGGTAGGGAGGTTGCCGGTTTGTGTGACGCGGTTTTCAAATCGCGTCGACCATGACGCCGTCGCAGATCCGGAGGACATCCCGAACAAATTAATGACGGAGTGATCGATGACGCAAACCCCGCCAGTTTCGAAGCGGTATTCCGAGGGCATGGCCACGCGCAGGCGAGTGCTGGGCGGCGACCATGTCGACCGCGCCGAAGCCTCCAAGATCGATTTCGACGCTCCGTTCCAGGAACTGATCGTTGAAGCCGCCTGGAGCCATGTCTGGTCTCGAGATCAGTGGACTCCGCGGGAACGCTCCATGGTCACGATTGCGCTGCTTTCGGCGCTCGGACATTATGACGAGGTCGCCATGCATGTCCGTGCAACGGCCAATACGGGCGCGACGCGTGAGGACATTCGCGAGGCGATGTTGCACGTCGCCGTCTACGCCGGCGTGCCCGCCGCCAATCACGCGATCAAGGTCGTGAAGAAGGCATTCGACGAAATGGACGCCGCGGGAGCCGAATCGTAAGTTTGACGGCTGTTTCGGACGGCCGCAAAATTATAAAAAGAATAGCCAGCATTGGAATATTGGCATTGAGGGATGAGGAACCGGTAATTCAATACCAATGGACCACTCAGCAGACCTTGGAGGTCGATAATGCGTAATACACTAGCGGAAACCGGGGCGTTTTTCCCCCGTGACAGGAGCTGGCATCCGAAAGCCTTCACGCCTGACTACAAGACCAGCGTTTTGCGGTCGCCTCAAAAGGCGCTGCTGTCGCTTCCGAACACGGTCAGCGAAATCACCGGTCCGGTGTTCGGCCATGACGTCCTCGGTGAACTCGACGACGACCTGATCTTCAACTACGCAAAGCCTGGCGAAAGCGCGATCGGACAGCGCATCATCGTCCACGGACGCGTGCTGGACGAGCGCGGCAGGGGCGTGCCGAACATATTGCTGGAATTCTGGCAGGCCAATGCCGGCGGCCGATACCGGCATAAGAAGGAAACCTATCTCGCCGCGCTGGATCCGAATTTCGGCGGCTGCGGACGAACCATCACCGATGACGACGGCTACTACGCCTTCCGCACCATCAAGCCGGGGCCCTATCCATGGCCGAACGGCGTGAACGACTGGCGCCCGGCCCATATCCATTTTTCGGTCTTCGGTCACGGCTTCGCGCAGCGCCTGATTACCCAGATGTATTTCGAGGGCGATCCGCTTATTCCGATCTGCCCGATCGTCAACACGATCGGCGATCCGGAAGCCATCAGCCGCTTGACGGCGCCGCTCGACATGAACAATACGATTCCGATGGATTCACGCGCCTACAAGTTCGACATCGTTCTGCGCGGCCGCCGTTCGACGATGTTCGAGAACCGCAAGGAGGGCAATTGAGATGGCTCAGACGCTCAACATGCTAAAGGAAAGCGCGTCGCAGACCGCAGGTCCTTACGTTCATATCGGCTGCACCCCGAATTTTACAGGAATCGAGGGCGTTTATGACGAGGACCTCGGCAGGGCCATGGTCAGCGACGAGACGCTCGGCGAACGCATCACAGTCACGGGCCGGGTCATCGACGGCGGCGGAACGCCGCTGAAGGACGCCATGGTCGAAATCTGGCAGGCCGATCACGCCGGGCTGTACAACAGTCCCGCCGAGACCCGCGGTCTCGCCGACCCGAACTTCCCCGGATGGGGCCGGCAGCCGACGCACATGACAACCGGCGTCTTCACCTTCGAGACGATCAAGCCGGGCAGGGTCCCCTTCAATGACGGTCGCATGCAGGCGCCGCACATCACGTTCTGGATCGTTGCCCGCGGCATCAATCTCGGTCTGAACACGCGCATGTATTTCGGCGACGAGGAAGCGGCCAATGCGGAGGACCCGGTGCTCGGCCGAATCGAGCACAAGGTTCGCGTCCCGACACTGATCGCTGCTCGGGAGGGAAACACCTACACGTTCGACATCAACCTTCAGGGTCCGGACGAAACAGTTTTCTTCGATATCTAGAAAGAGGCGCCATGGCGAGTTTCATGTCACTCCGCGACGCGGTCGCGGACAATCTGAAGGACGGCGACGCCGTCGCATTCGAGGGCTTTACGCATCTCATTCCCCATGCGGCGGCCCATGAGGCGATCCGTCAGAACCGCAAGGACCTGACGCTTATCCGGATGACGCCGGACATCGTCTACGACCAGATGGTCGGCATGGGCATGGTCAGAAAGATGATCTTTTCCTATGTCGGCAATCCGGGCGTCGGCCTGTTGCGTCGTGTTCGCGACGCAGTGGAGAATGACTGGCCGCAGTCGCTCGAGATCGAGGAACACAGCCACGCCGCCATGGCGAATGCGTACGAGGCGGGGGCGGCTGGTCTGCCCTGCGCCGTCTTCCGCGGTTATCGCGGCGCCGGCCTTGCGGAAGTCAATCCGAATATCAAATCGATCATCTGCCCGTTCACCGACGAGAAACTGGCGGCGATCCCGTCTGTGCGCCCGGACGTCACCTTCATTCACGCCCAGCGGGCGGACAAGAAAGGCAATGTGCTGATCGAAGGCATCATCGGCATTCAGAAGGAAGCCGTGCTTGCCGCAAAGCGGGCGGTCGTGACCGTCGAGGAAGTGGTCGACGAATTCGACGAGCATCCGAATACCTGCATCCTGCCGCACTGGACGGTTTCGGCGATCTCCACCGTTCCCGGCGGCGCCCATCCGTCCTACACGCACGGTTACTACGACCGCGACAACGCCCGCTACATCGAGTGGGACAAGATTGCCGCCGACCGCGACACGTTCCTGACGTGGATGAAGGAAAACATCCTTGACGCGGACGCGGATGCGTTCGCCGACAGGGTGAAGGATCTGAGGACTTCAGCATGAGCGAGAACGATTTCACACCTGATGAGATGATGACCATCGCTGCGTCGCGCGCGCTGACGAATGACGACGTCTGCTTTGTCGGCATCGGGGCGCCGTCGGCGGCCTGCAACGTGGCGCGTCTCACCCATGCGCCGGATATCACGCTGATCTACGAAAGCGGCACGATCGGCACGGCGCCGGACGTGTTGCCCCTGTCGATCGGCGACGGCGAATTGTGCGACACGGCCATCACCACCGTCTCCGTGCCGGAGATGTTCCGGTACTGGCTGCAAGGCGGACGCATCACCATCGGCTTCCTGGGCGCGGCCCAGCTCGACAAGTTCGGCAACATCAACACGACCGTCATCGGCGACTATCATCACCCGAAGACCCGCCTTCCGGGCGGCGGCGGCGCGCCTGAAATCGCGACATCGTCGCAACAGGTCTACATCACGATGAAGCAGTCGCTGAGAGGCATGGTCGACAAGATCGATTTCTTCACGTCGTTCGGCCATGGCGACGGCGGCGACGCCCGCCAGAAACTCGGTATCGAAACAGCCGGGCCGACGCTTCTGATCACCGATCTCGCTGTCTGGAAGCCGGATCCGGAAACGAAGGAATTCACCGCCGTTTCCCTGCATCCGGGCGTTACTCGCGACGAGGTCCAGGCGACCTGCGGCTGGACGGTCAAATTCGCCGACAATCTTGAAGTTACGCCGGCGCCGACTGAACTCGAGCTAAAGACGCTGCGGGATCTGAGAGAACGCACCCGGATCGCCCATTCCGGCAAGAAAGAAAAGGCTGCATGATGAGCGAAGCTTATATCTGCGACTATATCCGCACACCGATCGGCCGTTTCGGCGGCGCGCTTTCCAGCGTGCGGGCAGACGACCTTGGCGCGGTTCCGCTGAAGGCTCTCAAGGAACGCAATCCTTCGCTGGATTTCGAGGCTATCGACGAAGTGCTCTACGGCTGCGCCAATCAGGCGGGCGAGGATAATCGCAACGTCGCGCGCATGAGCCTGCTGCTTGCAGGACTGCCGGAATCGGTGCCGGGCGCAACGATCAACCGGCTGTGCGGATCCGGCATGGATGCGCTGATTACGGCAGCGCGCGCCATCAAGGCCGAAGAGGCGAACCTCATTATCGCTGGCGGCGTCGAATCCATGTCGCGCGCGCCTTTCGTCATGCCTAAGGCGTCGACGGCCTTCTCGCGCAACGCAGAAATCTACGACACGACCATCGGTTGGCGCTTCGTCAACCCGGTCATGAAAGCGCAATACGGCGTCGATTCCATGCCGGAGACGGGCGAGAACGTCGCGGCGGATTTTAACGTGTCGCGCACCGATCAGGACGCTTTCGCGCTTCGCTCCCAGGCCAAGGCCGCCGCCGCCCAGGCCAACGGTCGACTGGCGAAGGAAATCACCCCCGTCTCGATACCGCAGCGCAAGGGCGACCCGATTGTTGTCGACAGCGACGAGCATCCGCGTGAAACCTCGATGGAGCAGCTGGCGAAGCTCGGCACGCCGTTCCGCAAGGATGGCACAGTCACGGCCGGCAACGCTTCCGGCGTTAATGACGGCGCCGCGGCTCTCATCGTCGCCTCTGAAGAAGCCGTGAAGAAATACGGCCTCACACCCATCGCCCGCATTCTCGGCGGAGCGACCGCCGGCGTTGCGCCACGCATCATGGGCATCGGTCCGGCGCCGGCGACAAAGAAGCTGTGCCAGCGGCTGGGCGTCAAGCCGACCGATTTCGACGTCGTGGAACTGAACGAGGCCTTCGCCAGCCAGGGCATCGCCGTGCTGCGCGACCTTGGCATCGCCGAAGACGCCGATTTCGTCAACGCCAACGGCGGCGCGATTGCGCTCGGCCACCCGCTCGGCATGTCCGGCGCGCGCATTGCCGGCTCGGCGGCGCTCGAACTCGGCGTCCGAGGCGGCAAGCTGGCGCTTGCCACCATGTGCATCGGCGTCGGGCAGGGTATCGCAGTGGCGCTGGAGCGGGTGTGATCTGCAGCCTTCAATTCTGGACGGCGCACGCGTGCCTGCTGACTCATTCGAGCTACGGCGTCGCCGCTCAGCGATCCGTCACCTCAAACAACCTCAGCAGCAGCTCGACGTGTTCCGGATCATGGACCCATTTCGGCAGTAGCGATCGCATCAACTCTGGCGTGAGGTCCGGATAGCACTCGCGCCATTTCCTGGCGGCGTCCAGCGCCTCGCTCTTGCGTCCGGCCATCCAGAGCGCGCTATACAGCATCCTGTAGGCCCAGACGACGCCGGGACCGGCGCGCATTCCCTGCTGGATCAGTTCGATGGCTTCGTCATAGCGTTTCTGGACCCGCAACGCGGCGGCCCTGCCAAACAGCACGTTGAAATGGAAAGGATCGAGAGGGCTCAGGGACTCCGCGCGATCAAGGTAGACCAGCGCCTCGTTCGGGAAGCCGCGGTAAACCGCGTTCCAGCCTTTTCGCAGCCAGCCCCAGGCATTGTTCGGGTCGAGCGTCAGAGCCCTGTCAAGAAACAGATCAGCCTGATCGAAATCGTTGCCGGCCAGCGAACTCGCCGCAGACAGCGCGACAAGCGCCCCGGGGTCGTCACCCACAAGCGGGGCGGCGCGCGCGACCAGGTCGTTTGCCATTTCTCTGTCCGAGACGGCGTCCTTGCTCCACAGGTAGCAGCACTGATGGGCGTGGCACCACGCCTTGAGAGCGAGCGCAGGCGCGTAATCCGGCGTATGCTGCAGCGCCTTGTCGAGCAACGCGATGGCTTTGAGGTTTTCTTCCCGGCGATGCGCCCAGAAATGCGGAAGCGCGGTCAGCATCAAATCATAAGCCGTTCGATCCGCCTGAGGCCTCTGCCTTGCCCTGGCGATCTCGGCCGCCCTGAGATTCGGCGCGATATGACCTGCCACTTGCGCGGCGATCCTGTCCTGAAGATCAAACAGGTCATCCATTTTGTCATCGAACCGTTCGGCCCAAAGCGTGCGTTCTTCGCTTGCCGACACGAGCTCCACGGAAATGCGGACCCGTTCCCCTGATCGCCTGACCGATCCTTCGACGACATAGTCCGCCCCGAGACGTTCGCCGATCGTCTTGATGTCCAGCGGTTGGCCTCTGACAGCAAAGGCGGATTGGCGAGCGATCACATGAAAATCGTGAACGCGCGACAGCGCGCCGGTGATTTCCGCCACCACGCCGTCGGCGAACATGTCCGTGTCGGCGGCGCCAATTTCCTCAAAGGCGAGAACCGCCAGCCGAGGCCGGTTCAGACCGGAGTCCGGCGCCGGAGAGACGGGTTTGCCGGGTTCCGCAGAGCGCATCTCGCGCAACCAGTCTTCGAAGCCTTCCGAGGCGAGGTCGAAGCCGTCGAGAAACACGCCGTCGCCTGGAAGATCGGACTCCACCTTGTCGCTTGCCAGCCAGACATGTTGCCTGTCGGCCATGAGCAACCCCTCGGGCAGATCCCGACGCATGACCGAGAGCTCCTGACGGAGGGAGGCGCGCGCCTGATCGCCGGACCGGTCCGACCATAGGAGGTCCGCCAGTCGTCCACGCTCGGCGCGAAATTCAGGTTGTCGGGAAAGAAACGCCAGCATTGCCTGTCCGCGTCGCGACAGGGCTTTCGGAGCGCCCGGACCGGTCATTCGGAACGGGCCTTTCAGATGCAGTGTCAGCATGAGAACGCCAGCGGAAACAGGTGTAATGCGAACAAGACTAAGGGTTTTTGCGAATGCAGCCTAGTTTTTTTACGGAAATATTGCGGTGGCGCGAAAATTTTTACGCGCTTGCTTACGGGCGTCTTGCGCGGGTTGTGCAGAGTGCAGGTGTCGAAACGAAACACTCCAGCAAAGATGAGAAATTCCATGACCTTCCACAACGACACCGTCAGCCGCCCGGTTTCCTCGCCGCTGAGAAGTTTCGAACTGCTCGCAGCCGGTCTGCTGAATTGGGTGAACTTGCTCGATGACAAGTATCGCCAGGCGCGTCTGATGGAGGAGCTGACCAACGATCAGCGCCTCGACATGGGAATGCCCCTCCGCGTTGATCCGCCGCGTTTGCCCGATATGGGCTGGTGATGGGTTCCTGCGGCCGTCGAGGCTTCTTTCAGGCGTTCAGTGACGCTACAAGACGGTTTCCGCCACCACCGCAAGCGCCTCGGGCTGCTGGCAGCCGAGCAGCATGCTTGAAACGTGCGCCTGCTTGCCGGCGCTTTGCCAGCGCTGCAGCCGGTCCTTGATCCGGTCCGCCGGTCCCACTAGGTGACAGGCGTCGATCAGCTCCGCCGGCACTGCGGCCATCGCCTCGTCCTTGCGGCCTGCGAGATAAAGATCCTGTATCTTTTCCGCCGCCTCCTCGAAGCCGAGCCGCCTGGCGTAGTCGTTGTAGAAGTTCTTGTTCTTCGCGCCCATGCCGCCGATATAGAGCGCCATGTTTTCGCGAATGGGCCCCATGCAGGCGTCGACGTCGTCGCCCATGATCACCGTAACGAAGGGCGCAATCTCGAACTGCGACAGGTCCTTGCCGTCGCCGGCCTTCGTGAAACCCTTCCTGATCGGCTCGTCGAACACGTCAAACTGTTCCGGATCCATCCACACGGGGAAGAAGCCGTCCGCCACTTCCGCCGCGGCTTCAACGCCTTTGGGCGTGATGGTCGCGGCGAAGATCGGGATCTCATGCTCGCAATGCAGGATGCTCTTGAGCGGTTTGCCGAGCCCCGTCGCGCCGGGGCCCGTATAGGGCAACTGGTACATGTCGCCGTCGAAGGTCACGGGGCCTTCCCGGCGAATGATCTGCTTCATGATCCGCACATATTCCTTCAGCCGGGTCACCGGCTTGCCGTAGGGAACGCCGTGCCAGCCCTCCACGACCTGCGGTCCGGAGGCGCCGAGGCCGCAGATAAAGCGCCCGCCGGAGAGTTCGGCCAGCGTCATCGCCGTCATCGCCGCCACGGCCGGCGTGCGGGACGGCATCTGCATGATGGCGGTGCCGACTTTCATCCTGCTGGTGCTGGCCAGGATCCATGCCGCCGGCGTCACCGCGTCCGAGCCATAGGCTTCCGCGGTCCAGTAGGAATCGTAGCCGAGGCTCTCGGCATGTTTGATGAAGTCGAGCGGAATGCTCATCTTGCGGCCCGAATAGCCGCCAATCAGTCCCAGTTTCATGTGCCTCCCCCTGGCGCGAATGTCGCGCCGATACCTGCTCTTGCTTTATTCCTTGCCCACCGGCTTCAGACTGTCAAACGGTATCCCGGTGTCGTCCTTGAACTCCTGCTCATCCCAAAACCCGATCAGCACCCCGGATTCAGCGGCCCTTTTTTGGCGCGCGAGCACTTCGGGCGTCGCCGTGATCCGGGTGTGATGGCGGGTTGACCACTCGAGCAACGCCGCTTCCATCCGCCGGCGCACGCCGATGTGTTCGGGCGTTTGAGAGTCGCCGAGATCGGTCACCTCGTCGGGATCGGTGGCGAGGTCGAAGAGGATCGGCCGGAATCCCTCGCAGCGCACATACTTCCACCGGCCGTCGAAAATCATGATCGTGTGGGCGTCCTCCTGCGGCACACCCAGGATGCGGGCCATGTCCGACCAGTGGTAATCATGCTCGCTGATCGCATATTTGCGCGAGAAGCCGTCAACGCCGTGCAGCAGCGGCGTCAGATCGCGGCCCTCGATGACATGCGGCTTGGCCCTGCAGCCGAGCGCGTTCATGAAGGTCGGCGCGAGGTCGATCATCTCGACAAGCTCGTCCTTCACGCTGCCGCGAGACGCGTCCGCTTCCGGCCGCGGATCGGCGATGATCAGCGGAACCTTGACCGCCACCTCGTGGTAGAAATCCTTGTCGCCCATCCAGTGGTCGCCCATGTAGTCGCCGTGATCGGAGGTAAATGCGATGATCGTGTTTTCGGACAGGCCCTGTTCGTCCATCCAGGCGAACAGCCGTCCCAGATTGTCGTCCAGCTGCTTGATGAGGCCCATATAGGCCGGGATCACGCACTCGCGAACATAGTCGCGGGAAAAGCTTCGGCACACCCGCGCCTGGTGGTAGGCGCGCAGAAGAGGGTGTTCCGTTTCGCGTTCGGCTTCGGAGCGTATGGGCGAAACGATGTGCTCTTCGCCGTACATGTCATGGTAGGGCGCCGGCACGATATAGGGCCAATGCGGCTTGATGTAGGACAGGTGGCACATCCACGGGCGACCGTCCTCTTCCGCCTCTTTCATGAAGTCCATGGCCCGGTTCGTCATGTAGGCGGTTTCGGAGTGTTCTTCGGGAACATTGGCCGGCAGTCTCGAATTTTTCAGCAGCCAGGCGGACAACAGGTCGCCGTCTGCGTCCTTTCCGGAATTGGCAAATTCCCCCCACGGGTTTTTCGATGAAAATCCGTGCTCGACCAGATAGTCGTCATATTTTGACCAATGCTGCCGGGGGCTGTCGGGATGCAGGCCGTCATCTCTCTCGAACGGTTCGAACCCGCATTCCGATACCCGCACGCCAATCTCGCTTGAAGGGTCGATGCCGAGCCAGGCCATGCCTTCGGCGTCCGCCGCCATGTGCGTCTTGCCGACGAGGACAGCGCGCGCGCCGGCCTCGCGCAGATGATCTCCCAACGTGGGCTCCCCGACGCGAAGCGGCATGCCGTTCCAGGTGGAGCCGTGGCTGCGAACATATCGTCCCGTATAGGCGGACATGCGGGAAGGGCCGCATACGGGAGACTGCACATAGGCGTTGGTGAACCGGACCCCGCGCGCCGCCAGCGCATCGATATGCGGCGTTTGCAGATGCGGGTGGCCGAAACAGCTCAGATAGTCGAAACGCAGCTGGTCGGCCATGATCCACAAAACATTCGGACGCTTGTTCACGTGTTCAACTCCCCCTCGAGCAATTGCCCGGCTGACATGTGCAGAAATTCATCAAGGCGGTCTGCGAAAGCAATGAACGCCCCGATCTCTTCCGTGGTGAACCGCTCGCGCAAGGCGTCGCGACGACGCTGCATGATCGGCGCCGCACGCTCATAGGCCTGCCGGCCGCAATCCGTCAAGGCGACGATCATCTGCCGCCCGTCATCGGCGTCGCGCTCCAAAGTGATGTACCCCTTGCGACGCATGTCCGGCAGCGCCCGGCTTAGCAATGAATGGTCGGAGCGCTGAACATAGGCGAGGTCGCGGATCGACATCGGTCCGGTCTGGTAGAGATCCCAGAGCGTGCGCCACTCGACAATCGAAAGGCCGCCTCCGGCCTCCAGTAATTTGCGGCCCTGAACCCGCGAAGCGGCGTAGAGGGCCGGCAGCCGGGAAAAGACGTTTGTGTCCAGCGTCTCGCGCCTTTGTTGTAGCCGGGCGGTGTCTGTGCGTGTCTGTTCAACCATTGTGTTCCTCCGCATCAATACTGCCCAAAGAAAAATTCCGTGACAAGTCATATAAATTCTGCGATTTATATTTTAGCCCTGACACCGGGGCTCGTGTTGTTGAGGAGCACACGAACTCAAGGGAGGAAACCGAATGATCAAGAGACTTCTTCTTGCAACGACGGTTGCACTGATTCCAGCTGCTGCGGCGGCCCAGGCGACGCTGACCGCCGAAACCACGACACCAGGCTCGACGCCGCATTATATCGACACGACGCTTGCAGCCGTGCTGGACAGCGCAGGCGTTGCGACAATGCAGATCACCGAGGGCGCGACGCTTACCAACTCCGTCCAGGCGGTCGCGGAAGGCAGACTGGACATGGCGCCTGCGCCGCTGATCCTGCCGTTCCTGCTGTCGAAGGGCATCGGTCCCTATAGCGGCGTCGGTCCGGAAAAGGGCGCCGAACTCGCCGAAAACATCCGCGCGCTTTTCTTCAATGCCGGATCGGCGCAGGTTTTCGGCTACTACAACAGCAATCCGGTGGAAGACATCCGCAATCTCGAAGGCTTGCGCATCTGGAACGGCCCGCCGCGCGGCGCCGCCCTTACGTCAGGACGCGCGATGATCCAGCTTCTGGCGGGCCTCAAGGACGGCGAAGGCTATGAGGGTATTCAGAATGAGTGGCCGGACACGGTCTCCACCATAACAGGCGGCGGAGCCGATGCGTGGACTATCCCCGAAGGCCTGCCTTCCGGCCGCCAGATCACCATTGCCGCCGCCGGCGGCATCACGCTGTACGATGTGCCTTCGGATCTGCTTGCCAGTGAACTCGGTCAGCAGATCGTCGCGGCGCCGGGCCATGCGCCTTACTCCGTCCCGGTGGACGTGGTCCGCAAGGCTTATGAGGGCAACGACATCACCATCGTGACTGACGACGACACGTTCGACAGTTTCGCGACGGCCTTTGGACAGATCGTGCCGGCCACGATGGACGAAGAGCTCGCCTACAACATCACCAAAGCCTATCTCGAAGGCGAAGAGCGGTTCATGACCAGTTCTCCGCGCGGGCCACACTCCAAGCTGAGCTTCGGAGATATTGACGGCAAGAGCCAGGGCGCCTGTGGGGCAGTGCAGATCAAGATGCATCCTGGCGCGATCCGCGCTTTTGAGGAGGCCGGGCATACCGTCGCGGACTGCCTGAAGCCGTAATCGTCCGATAAACGTCACGGAGCCTGTCCCCGGACAGGCTCCGCAAGGGGCGCGGGTCATGACGCAGGAAGAGACAAAACGCCCTTTCGGGCAATGGCTGGCGCTTGTTCTCGCGCTGATCCTCGTGATCGTCGGGCTCGTCAACACGATGCCGGAAATCCCGGGTCTGCAGGACCTTGCGCGCGATCTGACCGGTCAGAAGTTCTTCCGTGTTTCCGGTTTTGCCCCGCAATATTTCTACCCGCCGTTTTTCTTCCTGATGATGGCGATCGTGATGCTGGACGCCAGCGTTTACCGGGAATGGAAAAGGGAGAAGCCGGAGCTTGCCTGGCTTGGCTTTCTGCTGGACGCCGGGCTCATACTCGCCGCGTTTCTGGGCGCGCTCGGGTTCCTGGTCGAGACCGATTCCATCTGCCTCTTCGACCAGATCTCGGGCGAACGCGCGCGGCTGATCCAGGAAGCGGCGGAGCGGGCGCAGGGCGTCATTCCGGGCATTTCGCTCGAAGCCGAGGTGCCGGCGTGCCAGGCGCGTTTCGGCGTCTGGATCATCCCGCTGCTGTTCACGATCATCACACTGTTTTTCCTTTACAATGTGCGGGTATGGGGTCTGCCGCTGGTGATTGTAGCCAGCGTCGTCGTGCTCTACACGGTCGCAACCGCGCTGATCTGGGTTTTCGGACTGTCGGAAAACAATTTCCTTCTGACAAAGCTTGGGGCCGATGGCGGCGACGCCACCGCCGCCGCCATCCAGAAGGCGACCAACGTGTTCATTACGCCGGACGGTTTCATGGGCCGGTTCATGGACATCGTCGTCAACCAGGTCTTCCCCTATGTCATTCTCGGCTCCTTGTTCGGTACGTCGGCCGGCGGCACGTCGCTGATAAAGGTCGCGGTGCGCCTCACGCGCAACCTGCGCGGCGGGCCGGCGCATGCGGCGATTGTCTCCTCGGCGATGTTCGGCACAATCACCGGCGGGCCGGTCACCAACGTCTTGTCCACTGGGCGCCTGACCATCCCCATGATGCGGCGCAACGGCTTCTCGCCGCAGTTCGCCGGTGGGGTCGAGGCCGCGGCGTCGTCCGGCGGGCAGATCATGCCGCCGGTCATGGGCGTCGCCGCGTTCGTGCTGGTGGCCTTGACGGCCGTGCCCTACAGCAAGGTGATCACGGCGGCGTTTCTGCCGGCGATCGCCTTCTTTTTCTCGATCTTTCTCGCGGTCATGTTTCAGGCGCGCCGCGAGCGCGTGGAAGCCATGCGCGATATACCGGAAGACCTGGTCATGGACCGGCAGGACTGGTGGAACCTGATCATCATTGTCGTTCCGATCCTCACGATCCTTGTCCTGCTGCTCGGAAGCAAGGATTTCTATACCGGCAGTTTCGTTGCGACCGTTCTTCCGGCCGGGGTGGTGCAGACCATCGTCAATGCGACCGGCGACGCGGTCTCGGCCGGCTGGTGGGCCGTCGCCGTGCTGCTGCCGCTGCTGTTTCTTGATCCGAAAACACGCGCCAGGCCGGTGAAAATTCTCATCTCTCTTGCCGACGGCGGCATCCTTCTTTCGCGTTTGTTCCTCCTGTTGTTCGCAGTCTCGATCATCGCCGCCTTTCTGAACGAAAGCGGGCTGACAGGCGAACTGACGCGGGCCGTCACGACCTGGCTGGAACAGGCGGAGTTCATCGACGTGTTCGGTTTGACGATCCATATTTCCGGCGGCTTCTACCTGATGCTGGCGCTCACCTGCGCGATGCTGTGCGCAATCATCCTTGGCATGGGCATGCCCACGGTGCCGGCCTATGTGAACGTCGCGCTGCTGCTCGGACCGCTGCTCGCGCAACTCGGCGTCAGTTTCTTCACTGCGAACATGTTCGTGTTCTATTTCGCCGTCGCATCCGCCATCACGCCACCGGTGGCGGTCGCCGCGTTCGCCGCCGCCTCGATCACCCGCACCGAGCCCATGCGCACCGGTTTCGCCGCCGTGCGGGTCGGAATCGTGATGTTCACGATCCCGTTCATCTTCGCCTGGTATCCGGAATTGCTTCTGATCGAGGAGGCGGTTACCATTACCAATGAAGCCGGAGGGCGCGAACTGATCGCGGGCTACACCGGCGAGCCGGACTGGCTTGCGCTCAGCCTGCTTGGCCTGCGCATCCTGCTCGCGCTCTACCTTCTGGCGTCGGCGCTGGCGCGTTATGATCGCGGCCCGATCGCAGCCTGGGAAATCGCCCTGCGGCTCGCCCTTGCGGTACTGGTCCTGTGGAAGACGCCGGTATTGATGTGGGCAGGCATTGTTTTCGGCCTGCTTCTGATTGCGAGAAATCTCGTTTTTGAGCGCAGGACACAGGAAGCGGCGTCCCGGGCCTGACCTCACATCCACATTGCTGTGGCGCCGGCTTGCGTATAAGTTCAAGCAAAACAAGGGAGCACAGGGATGTACAAAGTTTTTCGCCGAATACTTTCCGCGACACTGGTTCTGGGAATGGCGGCCGGAACCGCGAACGCCGCAGAATGGAAATTCAACAACGGGCTTCCGGAAGGCCGGGGAGAGTCCGCGCAACTGGAAACCTTCGCAGAGGACGTGGCGGATCTGAGCGGCGGAAGCCTTACGATCGACGTCTTCCACGGCGGTTCGCTGAACCTCAAGGACAACGACGTGGCGCGCTGGCTGCCCCGCGGGGCTGTGGAAATGGGTCTGGTCTGGGCGAACTACCTCGGCCGCGACGTTCCCGCACTGAACGCGGTGATGATCCAGGGATCGGTCGGCAGCCCCGAGGAACTGATCGCCGCGCTGCCGGAAATCCAGGAGATCTACACCGAAGTGCTCGGCGAACTCGATATCGTGCCGACCGGGTTCATGGCGCTGCCGCTCCTGAAGGCCTCGATCTTCTGTCGGGAGGAGCCGGTTCGCACGCTCGAAGACCTCAAGACGAAGAAGCTCCGCGTCTGGAGCGCCGATCAGGTCGAAACCTTCACCAAACTTGGCGTCTCTGCGCAGATCGTGGGTCAGAACGACCTTTACGTGGCGCTTCAGACCGGCGTGGTCGACTGCGCGGTCTATCCAGCGCTCTTCGCGCACACCATATCGCTTCAGGAAGTCACGAAATACGCCTCCTATCTTTATCCGGTGGCGGGCGTTCCTTATGTTCTTGGCGCTTCCAAAGGCGCGTGGGAAAGCCTGAGCGACGCCGAGCGCGAAGCCGTTGAAACGGCGGCTGCCCGCGTCTGGGAACGCACCAACGAGTATTCCAAGGCGGAAGAAAACGAGCAGGCCGCGCGCGCCAAGCTCACCGAGCAGGGGATCGAGTTTCTCGAGCCGTTCTCTGAAGAAGATCGCGCGGCGTTCCTCGAAGCAGCCTCCGCCACATGGCTGGAGATGGCCGAGGAAGCAGGCGGCGCCGCGCCCGAGTACAGACAGAGAATCCTCGAATCCCTGGGGCGCTGAGCTTGCAGCACGGAACGGATGAAGACAGGCGTTCGGCAATCGCCGAACGCGTCGAGAGACTGCTTTTGCCTGTCTTCAACGCGATGGCCCTGCTGGCGGCGGCGGGCGGCGTCGCGATCGTCGTTCTGATTGGCGCGAGCGTGGCCATGCGGTACTTCGCGTTCGCGCCGTTCCGGTTTACGGAAGAACTCGTCGGACTTCTGATGACGGCCGCTTTCTTCCTCGCTCTTCCTCTGGCGACGCTGCGGGCCAAGCATGTTCGCGTTCTTGTGCTCGTCACGACGCTTCCCGCGCGCGCGGCGCGGGCGGCCGGGGTTCTCGCGGCGCTGTTCGGCGCCGCCTTCTGCCTCTGGTTTTTCGTGCTCTGCCTTCCATGGCTGGAATTCGCGATTGACCGCAACATCAAGACCGAAGTCGGCCGTCTTTTAATGTATCCTTGGATGGCGCTTCTTCCCTTGTCCATGGCGTTGACCATGGCCGCGTTTCTGGCGCGCGGCGCATCCGGCGGCGGCCGGAATCAAACCGCTCGACCCTGATCAGGCGGAAGAAAAGCGATGTTCGGTTTCTGGGGCATACTGATTGGCGGTCTGGCGGTGTTCGCGGGTTCCGGGCTGGCTCTCGGCGCGGCGCTCGGGCTGACCGGACTTCTGATCCTGCACTTCCTCGCCGGCGGCTCGACCTATGTCGCTGTCGACGCCGTCTGGAACGTGTTCAACTCCTTTACGCTCAGCGCCATTCCGCTCTTCATCATTCTTGGCGAGATCATGCTGCGCAGCGGCATCAGCGAGAGGATTTACTCGGCGCTGACGCCGCTGTTCCAGCGCGTTCCGGGCGGGCTGTTGCACACCAACATCGCTGTCTGCACGCTTTTTGGCGCGGTCAGCGGTTCGAGCCTGTCGACCGCCGCGGCGGTCGGTTCCGTCGCCTATCCCGAAATGACGGAGCGCGGTTATGACAAACGGATGGTGGTGGCGTCCCTGGCCGGGGGAGGGACGCTGGGCCTGCTGATTCCGCCCAGCCTCTCGTTGCTCATCTACGGGGCTTTGACCGAGACCTCCATCGGGCGGTTGTTCATGGCCGGTCTGTTGCCGGGCCTGCTGCTTGCGGCGATGTTCATGATCTACATCCTGCTGCGCTGTCTCTCCCAGCCGCGCCTCGTTCCGCAACGCGGGGCGTCCGCCGGCCTCAGGGTCATTCTCGTCAATCTGCTCAGCCTGTGGCCATTCCTGCTGCTGATCCTCGCGATCATGGGCAGCATCGCGTTCGGCGTGGCGACGCCGACCGAGGCGGCCGGAATAGGCGTCATCGCGACGATCGTCGTGGGACGGTTCTGGGGCAATCTGACCATGAAGACGCTCGCCGAGAGTTTCTTTGCGGCGATCCTCCTCTTCGCGTCGATCGCCTTCGTTGTCATGGGCGCGACAATTCTTGCGCAGGCGGTAAGCCTGCTCGGCGTTCCGCAGGCCATCCTGGAGGCTGTGCGCGCTGCGGATCTCGGACCGGTGGCGGTTCTGGCGCTTGTCGTCCTGATCTACCTGGTGCTTGGTTGTTTCTTCGATGGGCTATCGCTTATGATCATGACGCTTCCCATCGTGGCGCCTCTGATGGTCGGACTTGGCTTCGACGCGATCTGGCTCGGCGTCATCATCACCATCCTGATCGAGATCGGGCAGGTGACGCCGCCTGTGGGACTCAACCTGTCTGTCCTCGTTTCCGTCACGGACGAAAAGGTGTCGCTCGGCGAAGCCGCGATCGCCACCATTCCCTATTGGCTGATCCTGCTGGCGGGTATCGCGATACTGGCCGTCATGCCCCAGATCGCGCTGTTCCTGCCGTCCATTGTGATGTGACGTCAGTCCGGAATGTGAACGAGGTCGAGGGGCAGCGTGTTCATCATCTCGCACCCTCTTCCGGTAATCAGCAACTGGTTCTCTATGATCATCCCGCCAAGCCCGTCAATATACCACGGGCACTCGAACGCCATGACCATGCCGGGCTCGAAAACAACGTCCGACTCCGCGGAAATGAACGGCCATTCCTCGCTTCCGGGACCAGCGCCGAGCCCATGCCCGAAATGACCTCTCGTATAACCGGGAAATCCTGTATCGCGGATCGCTGCAAGCGTGACCCGATGGACTTCCGACAAGGGCACACCCGGTTTCAGTAACGCAGATCCCGCTATGAACCCCTTCATGAGCGCGTCAAAAAGGCGAGCCTGCGTCCGGCCGGGTGAGCCAAAGACAAAGGTCCGGCCGGTATCGGACGTGTAACCGTTCACAAGACATCCTACATCCACCTTGATCAGGTCTCCAGGGGTGACCGCCGCGTTTCCTCCCCATGGATTTTCCCCGACGGAGACGTACTCCCACGCACCGCTCAGCGATCGGCTGTCCGGATGGCTCTCAACCGCCTTTCGCCAGACGTCTGCAAGCGCGTCTCGGGTCACGCCCGGCCCAATCGCTCCCCGCAGCGCCTCAATGCCGGTTTCCGCAATCTGAACCGCGAGACGCAGATTGGCGATCTCATCAGCGGATTTCACCATTTTCAGCCGGGCGATCAGCGTCGTTGCATCGACCAGGTCCACGTCGCCAATCGCAGCCTTGAAGGCGTTGAAGTCCCTTGCGGAAATCCCTGAGGCCTCAAATCCGATGCGCGCCTGATCGAGACCGCGTTCGCGCAGGATATCCGCCAGGTGGCGGTAGCACAGGTCAGGGTCAAAGGTTTCGGGACGTGCAAAGCGATCGGGGCGACCGGCGATGCGCCAGGCGGCCGCAACCTGTTGTTCGGGAGGAATGTCCGGATCGATGTCGTCGAGGTTCGTAGTTTCCACCCATATCGGGCATTCGCGAATGTCCGTTATGTGACTGGCTTTGCGGAAGCTCCGCGCAAACAGGTCGCTGACGACGGCCGTCTCCGGTCTGGCACAATCTGCGGGGACGAAAACGGCGACGGCGCCGGCTCTGCCCCACATGGTGGCCACTCCGGGGGAGGCCCCGGTTGCGTAGAGGAAGCTGTCAGGCGAGAGCAGTATCAGTCCGTCGATCCCCGCATCGGACATCAACTGTTCGGCGCGTTTGCGGTCAAGATTTGCCATCGAACCTCACCTCCTGATTAACCCGCCCGAATTCCAGGTGTCTCAATCTAATGGGCGCGCAGCACGACATGCGCAAGGTCGCACAGGCAACAGAGTCCCCTTCAGAACGGTTCTTCGCCCTGCAGGCGCCACAGGTCGACCGTCAAGTCCCGTGCGGGCATTTCGACTTTCGGCAATGTCTTCGCGTCCATGGGGTCGGTTTCGTCGATGACGCCGCTTCGCGCAAGGACAAAGGCTGTCAGAGCGTAAACCTCGTCGTCTTCCAGCGACTTCGGCGCATGAAAGGGCATGGCGCGGCGAATATAGTCGAACAGTGTGGTGGCGTAGGGCCAGTAGCTGCCGGCTGCGCGCGAGAATTCGCCCGGATGCGGCGCCGCCAGCGGCTCTATTGGTCCTTCGCTGGCAGTTTCGCCATGGCAAAACGCGCACTGGAACTCATAGATTTCGGCGCCTTCAGCAGCCGTACCGGAACCATCGGGCAGGCCGGTTCCATCCGGCATGATATGGATCGCGAAGGCTGGTATGTCCGCTTCGGAAAGCGGAACCCCGAGACCTGGTCCCTCGGCCATGGAAGTCGTCGTCGCGAGCCCCAGCAGGGCAAGCGCTGCAAACCCGCTACGCATAGGCATTGGCGACCTTCCCCTCGGGCGTAACGTCCCAGGCCTGGATGGCGTTGTAGTGGTTTATGTTCGTCGGGTGATAGCGGGCTTTCCACGCGGCGCGGGTTGGCTGTGTGCGACCTTTGGAATCCGTTGCCCGGCTCAGCAGTCGCGTTGGCGATCCGTCCCAGCGCCAGGGAATCGTGAAGCGGGTGAGCGCCTTTGACTGAACCGGTTGTTGCAGGTCGGCGTCCGCCCAGCTTGTCCCGCCGTCGGCCGATATCTCCACCCGTGCAATCGCGCCGCCGCCGGACCATGCAAGGCCTGAAATCTCGTACAATCCCGGCCCATTCATTGTCATTGTGCCTGAAGGATGGGTGATCACCGACTTCACGCCCATAGCGAAGCTGAAGCGCACGGCCCGACCGTCCGGCAGCGGGTCGGAATAGGCGCCGGATTCATCACGCGTAAAGGCGGGTTGAGATGCCACCTGCAGGCTCGTCACCCATTTCACGTTCATGTTGCCTTCGTATCCGGGAAGGAGAGTGCGCATCGGATAGCCCTGTTCGGGGCGTATGCGCTCGCCGTTCTGGTGGAGCGCCAGCATGCCGTCCGCCAAGATCTTTTCCATCGGGATTGAGCGGGAGAGGCCGGCCGCGTCGGCGCCGATGGCGATCACCCACTTGCCTTCGGTTTTGACGCCGGCTTCCTCCATCAGGATGGAGAGCGGAACGCCCGTCCACTCGGCATTGGAGACGAGACCTGCCAGCACGTCCAGACCGACGTCCTGCGGTTCCGGTTCGACCGCATTGAGAAAGCCGTTTCCGGCGCATTCGATGAAATGCACGCGCGAGACCATCGGATAGCGGTCGAGCGACGCGAGATCGAATTGCAGCGGCCGCTCAACAAGTCCGTGGATCATCAGTCGATGCTGTTCGGGGGCGATTTCCGGCCGGCCGCCATGGTGCACCTCGAAGTGCAGGCCGTTTGGCGTGATCGAGCCGCGCAACTTTTGCAGCGGCGTTCCGGAAAATCCGAATTCTGGCGACAGATCCTCGTAGATCTGGAACTGGGTTCGCTTTACATCGGCTTCCTGCGGCGCCGGCAGACCGTAACCGCGAACTTCTTCGCCTGGAAGTGTCGCCCAGTCTGGCGGCTCCGCCTCGGCATGTACGGCCTCGATGACGCCCTGGCTGAGCGCCGCCGCTGTCCCGCCAAGTGCTGCGCCTTTCAGCAGCTTGCGGCGGCTGAGCAGACCGCCGCCTGCCACGGCCGAACCGCCATCCCTGATTGTTCTCGATTTCGCCATTGCCCATCCCGCTGCTCTCCATCACGTCGGAAGAGTCGTGGAACTATAGGCGACGAAGGAAAGGAAGGGTAGGGCGCGGGAACGCGCCCGGGTTTGTCGCTATGATATCGATATCCGGTTGCTTTCCAGTTTCCATAAGGAGGCGATCGTTGCGTCCGCGCGAACAGGGCTCGTTTGAAGTCTCGTAAGCGACAAAGGCGGCTTTCAGCAGTTTGCGGCGACTGAGCAACCAGCCATGCGACCGCCGCTTCGTCAAGCCGATGTCCCTTTGCTTTGCCAATTTCGTCCTGGCGGAATATCGAGCGTATCGATGCGCTTTCCGCGAAGACATCGGGCGATGAATCGGGTCAATGACAGGGCGCGAGATCGCGCCCTGTCCTGTTAACCCGCGTGATACTGCGGCGTGGAGGCCAGATAGCGGCCATAGGCTCCCGCATCGGGGTATGAGAAATATTCCGCCAGCGGGTTGGACTGCTTTCTGACCCTGGCGCCCATATCCGACAGCAATTCGTCGAAGTGGCGGAAGTGGAACGGCGCCGAACACAGGCCGCCATAGATCTGGGCCGCCGGTCGTTCCCGGCGTCGCCAGTCGAGCATCATGTCGATGTTCTCGCGCATTTCGGCATCTGTCGGCTGATGGGCGAGCTGACCGTCGGCGTAGCGCACGAGCCAGTTGGCGACCATTTCCGCCGACAGCACGGTGCAGAAACTGGAATTGAATCCGACAAAGCCCATATCCGGCAGGTCCGGGTTCACCGACAGGCGGTAGACCCGGTATTGTCCATCCTCTTCGATCAGTTTCTCGCGGTACTCTTCTCCTAGATAGGGAACACCGAGTTTCCAGCCGACGGCAAGGAGGGCGATGTCGCATCCAACGCGTTCGCCGTTCGACAGCAGGATTTCATCGCCCTCGTAGCGTTCGAAGGTGCCCTGAACGGGTTTGATCGAACCGTCCTTGAATCTTTCGAAGAGTCCCGGCGTGACGATCGGTATCGAGCAGGAGATATCCTTCTCGATCGGCGCTTTCGGCACCATGTCCCACTTCTTCAGGCCGAGTTGGAGTTTCAGCAGGGTTTCGAGGCCGCGGAAATTCGCCCAGACGACAGGCTTGGATACAGCGGCAGCCATCCGGCCAAATCCGCCACGTCCCCAGGCGTTGAACTGTTCTTCCTGAGCCCGCATGTACAAGAGCCGCTTGAAGTTTATTCCGCCGACGAAATAAGGAATCCGCCAGACGGGTTCGCGATAGACAAGTGTCACGGCGCTCGCGCTGCTTTTGGCGGCGTTGACCGCGATGTCGGTCGCCGACTTGGAGCCGCCCAGGACAACGACGCGTTTGCCCTCGACGATCGACGGATCAGTGTATTCAGAGGAATGCATCACCTTGCCGCCGCCGGCGACGAAGTCGTCCTGACCTGGATGGGTTATGATGTTCTTGTCGGAAAACTGGCCGGTGGCGATTGCGACGAAGTCAAAATCTTCCTTCCGCGTTTTCCCCCCTGCCTCCAGTGTCAGTGTCCATCCCGGCTTGCCGTCGTTGCGCCGGTCCATCGACACCACATCGGTATTGAGCTGGTAGAGGCGGTGCAGCCTGTGGAGGTCGGAGTAGCTGTGGAGGTATGCATGAACCTGCGGACCTTTCGGCCATTCCGGATAGTCGTCCGGCATCGGATGATCGGTAAACCTGTAGAGGTCTTTCGGAGACTGGGTCTGGACATCTGGATAGGAACGGGACGGTTCCCAGACGCCTCCAATGTCATGGCTTCGCTCGAAGCCGGTGACCCGATGTCCCTTTTCGTCGAAGGCCTTGACGGCCGCAAGGCCGCTGACGCCGCCGCCGATGACGGCGACCGTTTTGCGTTCGATCATGGCCGCCTCCTATTCGGAATCGGGCGGCGGCAGGAAGTCCACCTCGTGCAAGGCGGACAGGCGCACCAGCTCTTCCGGATTAGTCACACCGTCCAGCACAGTGAACAGGTCGAACAGCTTGCGCGCAGGCGCGACGCCGAAAATGCAGGTCGCTTCGGCGCCCGATCTGTTGAAGATGCCGTGGGCGATTCCCTTGGGCATGCAGATCGTGTCACCGGGGCCGGCCTTGTGAACATCCGGTCCGAATTCGACCTCTAGATTGCCTTCCAGAAGACAGATCCATTCGTCCTGGGTGGGGTGAATATGCGGAGGCACGAAGGTGCCGTCCGGTATGACGGCGTGCCAGATGAAGGCATTGTCGCTGAGCAGCTTCGGTGTGTAGGTGTGACCGACCACATTCCAGGATGCGCCGTCGACCCCGCTTGCCGCGGGAGTGATGCCAGGTGTCAATTTCATGTTGGTTCCCTCTTTGTTGTTTATGAGGGGAGTGTAGTTGTTCCCGACGGGCTGCCTTGTCCGGAAAACGAAATAAATGCGCTAGAGAGTTGCCCCTTTGCTTCAAGTTTAAAATTTATTAGGATGAGACATGACTGTCGTCCGGAGCGGTAACGATTTCGAGCCGCTGGCTCGCAACCGGTTGTTCCAGACAACCGAGCTCGACAGTGCGCGCGACATCGTTTCCCGGAACTTCTGCCGCCACCGCCTGGACAGGGCAACCACCCGGGACAATTTCGATGCGTGCTACAACCGCGTGGTCGGAAACCGCCTGTCGCTGAACTACCTGCGCTACGGTGCGGATGTCGAGATAGAGCCGGGCGAACTGGGGGGCTTCTACCTGATCCAGGTTCCGGTCAGGGGGAATGCCCGCATCACGACCGGCGGTCAATGTGTCGAGGCGAATGGCGACACGGCGTCGATCCTCAATCCGACACATCATACAAGCATGCGCTGGTTCGAGGGGTGCGAAAAGATCCTGGTGCAGATCGACAGGGATCGGCTTCAATCGACTGTGGAGTCCCTGATCGGGCATGCATTGACAGGATCTCCCGCTTTTGCCCCGAATGTCGATTTACGGCGGCCCGAAATGAAACGGTGGGCCATGAAGTTACGCACCTGTGTCGAAGCTATCGATGCGGGCTACGAATTCGCGGGTGAGCGGCATTTCGGAAGTGTCGTCGAGGAAGAACTGCTTCATGACTTCATCGAAAGTCAGCCGAGCAATTTTGACGGTTTCCTGCGGGATGACCGCCCGGCCTTTCTGCCCAGGCAGGTGCGCGTGGCCCGCGATTTCATGCATTCCAATCTTGCTGAAGACATATCGATTGGAGATGTGGCGCGGGCTGCGGGCGCCAGCGTGAGGTGTCTCCAGCTGGCGTTCCGGCATCACTACGGATGCAGTCCGTTGCAGTATCTCCGTCGCCAGCGTCTGAATATGGCGCATTTCGAGTTGCAGCAGCCCGAGAGTCCCGGCGCCGTCGCCGATGTTGCCTATTCGCTGGGCTTTCATCATCTCGGCCGTTTCTCTGCCGCCTACCGGCAGGCATTCGGAATTACCCCGAGTACGACACTCCACCGGTCTCATTGATCGATGCTGTCAAACTGTGGCCTTTATAATCTGTTAACCATGCTGTCGCGTGGTCAAGGAGCAAGATGGACGCTCCGATTGCCAGGGGGGTGACTTATGCCAATTGGTGAAAACATCATTGGGGCCGGTGTTTTGGCGCCTTTCTTCAAGATCTCGAATCCGGATGATCTCGACATCCAGCCTCCGGAAATCCGTGGTGGCGACGCCCTGCAGAGCCGGATCCGATCGCTGTCCGGTTTCCAGAAGGAAGCGATTGTCGCGTCCGCGCGAACAGGGCTTGTCTGGCGTCTGGTCAGCGACGAAGGCGCCTATCTCGACGGACACGACGCTGCTCCCTGTCCCCTGGCTTTTCTCAGCGCCGGCATGGCGGCGTCCTACATGGACGAGATCCTGGCGCTTGCAAGGCGGCAAGGAGTTGAGATCCGGCATATCAGGCTCGTCCAGGACAACTATTACACAATGAAGGGCTCGATGCAGCGGCGGACGATGGTTGGCGGCGCGCTCCCGGTGGAACTTGTCGTGGAGATCGATTGCGATCTTGAAGACGCGGCGCTCAACCAGCTGCTGATGGACGCGGTTCATGCTTCGCCGCTCAACGGTCTGATGCGGGGCCGGCTGGCGAGCCTGTTCGCTCTTTCAAAGAACGGTCGCGAGTTGCAACTCGGCAATGCGGCGCCGCTTTTCGGCGATATCTATCCTGAAACAGGCGCCCGATTTGAGGACCTGGAGGCCGAATCCTCTGACCTGGACTTGGTGGGGCCAGTCGGCGTGACGCCGAAGAAGGACGTGGCGCTGGGCACAACCTCCGCTGGCTCAAGCCTCGCGGACGAACAGAACCGGGTGCTCAACATCGGCGCCGTTTGCACGCTGCGCGAGGATGGTTTGAAGGACATCGTCCAGATGCAGTACAGCCCTCACGGCACGTCATTCCGGTTTCTCTCGGAGCCGGCGCCGGCGGACGGCGGCAAGGGGCGGGCGCCGGACGCCAATACGCTGATCTCGGCCGGGTTCGGTTTCTGTTTCATGACCCAGTTCGGCCGTTTCGTCAGCATGCTGAAGCTCGATCTGCCCGAATACCGCATCGTGCAGGACACGTTCTTCTCGCTTGGCGGCGCCAGCGGCGGCACTGGCGAACCCGGCAAGGCCGACCCGGTCGAGACCCATGTCTATCTCACGACGATGGAGAATGACGACACGGCGCGCGAAATGCTCGATATTGCAGAACAGACCTGCTTTCTGCACGCCTTCTGCCGGACCGACCTCAAGACGAAACTCCGCGTCAGGCGCGTATAGGAGTTCTGTGTGCGAACAAAAAAGGAACTTTTGGCTGCATTCCAGCTGGAAATGTACTAAGATGTTTGGTGAATCCGGGCGGCGTTCGAGGGCGCCGCGCGGTGATGGAAAGACGAAAATACGGATTACCGAAACAAAGCCAGATTACTGATACTCTCGAAAAACGCGATTTCCCGAAACAAACCCAGATCCGCCCATACGAGCAAAACCGCCATTTCCCGAAACAAAGCCAGATTTGTCTAAAGACCCGGAAACGTAGATTCCCGAAACGAAGCCAGACTGCAGGCCGGTGGTAATGCGCAATATTGCGAAACAAAGACGAATTTCAAAAATAATTATAAAAATCAATAGTTTAATTGGAAATTCGCTTCAAGCGGCCTGACATTTCAGTTGACAGCCGCCATGCGCCGGCGGATATCATTGCCAAGCGCATGCTTTCGAATGGAGCAGACGATGTCGCCTTTCAGCATGGATAATCCGGTCTTTGTCAGCTACGTCATCGCGGCTTGCCTGATGGTGCTCAAGATACTGGGGCAGGGCTGGGTGACTGTCTACCGCATGATGAGCAGCGACAGCGGGCTGATCAATCCGGAAGACCTCAAGCCGGGACCCGCCAATCGCAATCCCAGGCCGGACCAGTTGGAAATCAACGACTATGTCGATCGGTCGCGACGCGTCCAGCGAAACGATCTTGAAAACATTCCGGCCTTTCTGGCGTGCGGACTGATATTTGTGGCGGTCGGACCGACGCTGGTTCTCGCCAACATCTTCTTTGTCGTATTCGTGCTGGCGCGCCTTGCCCACACATGGGCCTATATGACCAGTCAGCGGCACGAAACGAGAGCGACATTCTATACGATCGGCTCCGTCATCACGATCATCATGGCGATTTACGCGCTGGCGGCCGCACTGTTCTGATTGCGCTCGGTTACCTCGACAGACTGCTCGATGAGTTCCGCGAAGCCGAAATTGGTCATGAAAGCGATGGTTGCGGCGTCGTCGCCGACCCCAATGCGGACTATCTGATCTGCCGTCGCCATGCCGGTCGCGTCGACCAGATGCCACGCGCCGTCGAGGAACACCTCGGCCACCGCGTGGAAATCCGGCGGCGTGACGTACGGCGCATAGACGCTGACCATCCGGGCCGGAGTAGACGAGGCGCGGGCGAGCGTGATCATCAAATGCGCAAAGTCGCGACAGACCCCCTGCTGCTGAACGAATGTTTCCAGTGCCGTGGTGCCTGGATGGCTGGAGCCGGGTACGTACTGGATATTCTGGTTGACCCAGTCCCGAATGCCTGCGATGCGGGCGCCACCCTGCAGATGTCCGAATTCGGCGGCGGCGAAATTCAGGAAATCAGCCGACGGGCAAAAGCGCGAGGGCATCAGGTAGCGCACGGTTTCACCCGGCAACTGGTGCGGCGGCGTGAAAGCGAGACCGGCGACGTCATGCGTATTCCGTTTGATCTCGACAGCCGCGGAATAGCTGCAGACGAAATCGTTCTGGACGCGCAGCCACAGCCGTTCGCCGATATCGTCTTCGGCGGGCACACGGGCCTGGTGGTCCGTGTCACTCAGGTCGATATTGGACGAGAGGATCTGCTGGTCGGGCTGGCTGGCGGCCTCGATCTGCAACAGGACATCCGTCTTCTGCGGCATGCTGTAATGAAGGTGGGTCTTGATGTCGAGGATCATGAGAATTCCGTTTCCGTGAAGTGGCGTTAACGTATCGCGATTGAGCTGGTTCCATGGCCGATACCTGTCATCGACTGTTTTTTTGAAATAAAGCCGGTAACCTTGCGCCGAAGGGAGTTTTGCCGAATGCCCAAGGGATTTCGATCGTATTTTTTGCCATTGCTGTTTCTCACTTTGCCGGCAGGAGCGGCGGACAGGGACATCTGTGTGCGACAGGGTCATCGTTGCGCCGATCTCGTCTATCGCGGTCTCACCTATCCCTACGAAAGAGAGCCTTCATCGTATCTATTCATCAATGGCGGCGTCTATCCCTATGTCGACGTGACTGACGATCTGCTCGGCGCATCGACTGTTCGGCTCCCCGACGACAGCGTCATGGAAGTTGCGAGGCTACTGCAGTCTCTCGGTCTGGGAGACAAGATCGGCGCGCAACTGATCCCCGTCATCGGTTACGGATCCAATCCGGCGCCAAGCCAGATTGGCAGGAAATTCTCCGCCCGCGCCTATCAGGGCGACGTGGTCGTGCCAGTGATGAAAGGCGTTCTACACGATTTCGATGTCGTCTGGACGCCGGCATTTGTCACCTACGGCTCGATGCCGGCAACGGTCGCGCCATCGCCCGGAACGGATGTCGATGTCTGGATAACCTGGCTCGAAAACGGAGCGGAACAGACGATGGACGAGACGGAGCATTCCAATACGGAGGAGCGTCCGCTCTATGTCCAGGCGACGCTGGACGACGCGCGCTACAGTTTCGACGGGCCTGATCCGGACCACATCGGGATCTACG
This sequence comes from Hoeflea sp. CAU 1731, assembly GCF_039888615.1. NCBI lineage: Bacteria > Pseudomonadati > Pseudomonadota > Alphaproteobacteria > Hyphomicrobiales > Rhizobiaceae > Hoeflea > Hoeflea sp. CAU 1731. Next base: position 314,944 of record NZ_JBDQQS010000004.1, read on the forward strand.
TGTCCTGCTTCGGACCGCTTGCCGTCGACGGCGAAACATTCGCTGTCTCGGAGGTCCCGGCAAGGGGCAGGACAATCAAGACCCTGACCTCGCCGCAGGCGATCGCCAAAGTGACGCTGCAACTCGGATGGCGGGGGAGCGTCCTCGATCTCGTCTACAGCAACGTCGTCGACGCATCGGCGCGGGCGGAACGAAACGCGCGGCTGAGAGCTCTGGGCTCGCTTCCCGTTATCCCCGGCGCGAGCGATCTCGACGCCTGCAAAAGCAGTTGGGAAGGGCCTGGCAAGGCCTATTGAAGGCTATCCGTAGACCACGTTCGGCAGCCAGGTGATGATCTCCGGAAACACCATGCACAGCACGAGCCCAATGATCTGGATCAGCAGGAACGGGATCGCCGCCTTGAAGATGCGCGCCATCGGGATTTCCGGCGGAGCCACCCCGCGCAGATAGAAAAGCGCATAACCAAAGGGCGGCGACAGGAAGCTCATCTGCATGTTGACGAGGTAGAGCACGCCGAACCACAGGACGAGGTCGCCCGGATCATCGAAGCCGAAACTGGCGGCGCCCAGCGCCTTGATGATCGGAACGAAGATCGGCACGCACAGAAGCAGGATGCCGACCCAGTCGAGGAACATGCCCAGGAACACCAGAATGATCTGCATCATGATCAGGATGCCCCAGGGCCCGAGACCGAGGCCCTGCATGGCGCTCGAGACGAACTGCTGGCCGCCTTCAAGCACATAGAGACCGACGAAGATTGTCGCGCCAAACATGATCCAGATCACCATGGCCGATGCTTTCAGCGTCGTCACACAGGCGCCCCGAACCGTCGCCCAGTCGAGCTTGCGGTGAATGGCCGCGACGATGAACGCGCCGAAGGTGCCGATGCCGGCGGCCTCCACCGGCGTCGCAACGCCGGAGAAGATGACGCCGAGCACGACGACGATGAGGATGATCGGGGCCGACATCCGGGACAGGATCCTCAGCTTTTCCCTGAAGCTGATGCGCTCCTCGATCGAGGCGGCGGGGCCGAGTTCCGGATTGATGTAGCATCTCACGGTGACGTAGAGCACGTATAGACCGGACAGCAGAAGGCCCGGGAAAACCGCCCCGATGAAGAGTTCCCCGACCGATTGTTCGGCGACGACCGCGTAGATGATCGCAAGAATGGACGGAGGGATCAGGATGCCGAGCGTGCCGCCCGCCATGATCGAGCCCATGGCGATTTCCGGATTGTAGCGCTTCTTGAGCATCGCGGGCAGGGCGATGATGCCCATCGTCACCACCGCCGCGCCGATGACGCCGACCATGGCCGCGAGGATGGTCGACGCGATGATGGTAGCCGAGGCCAGGCCGCCCCGGACGCCGCCCAGCACCTTGTAGATAACATCGAACATGTCGTTGATGATGCCCGCCCGTTCGAGCATCGCCGCCATGAAGATGAAGAGCGGTATCGCCGAGAGCTGGTAGTTCGTCATCAGCGGGAAGATGCGACTTGGCACGATGTTGAGCACCTGCCAGCTGTCGCCGAGGATGAACAGGAACACGCAGGCGAGCCCGCCCGTGACGAAGGCCAGCGGCAGGCCGGCCATGAGCAGCATGATAAGGCTGCCGAACATGATGAGGGTGAGCCACCCGATGGAAATATCGACGCCCATCGATCAGGCCTCCGCTTCGCCGACAAGCAGGGTGCGGAAATCCTGCGCAAGTTTCGACACGCCCTGCAGGACCAGCAGAACGGCTCCTATGACGATCGCCCACTTGAATGGCCAGTAGTCCACCGCCCATTCCGTAAAGGAAACCTCGTCGACCGCAGTCGCCTGCCAGGCGAAGATCCAGCCGGTCACCAGAAGCGTGCCGGCGAAGATGAAGAAGAAGACGGATGTCAGAATGTCGACGATCGCCTTTCGTCGCGCCGACATCGGAGCGTAGAACACGTCAACCCGCACATGGCTTTCGGTCAGCATCGCATAGGCGCCGGAGATTAGATACTGCATGCCGAACATGAGGAACATGCCCTCATGCGCCCAATTGGTCGGCGAGTTGAAGACGTAGCGGGCGACCACCTCGTAATAATAGACAAAGACCGCAATCACCGCCCAGTAGGAGACGAATTCGCCGGAATAATAGGACAGCCGGTCGATCGCGCCCATCCAGCCGGTTGAGATGTGTCGGAAGTCGTCTTTGTCCTCCTGTTCCTCATAGGCTTCGATCACGAGCTCTTCTGCGTGTTCTTCTTCCGCCTTCGCGTCGGCGCGCTTCTTGAGAGACGGAAGCAGGATCGCGTCGAGCAACATCAGCGCGAGGATGACGATGAACCCGTAGAACGCCGCTGAGCTCCAGAAGGAACGACTTGCAAAAGCCGCGTCGGCGACTGGTTTGGCCTCGGCGAAATCCGCCTCTGACCGCTCGATCCGCTTGCGCGAGGTGTCGATGGTTTTTTCTGCGCGCTCCAGCCGCCGTTCGGCCGATCGGCGGGCGAAGGATTCTTCCTCCTCGCCTTCGATCTCTGCGCGCATTTCGGCGAGGCCCGCTTCGGTCTGTTCGAGCCGCGGCTTTTCGCGTTTGATCGTATCCTGCGCCACCTTAACCAGATTGGCTGCGTCGGAGTAGGCCGTGCGCGCGTCACGCTGTTCGGCGTTGGCGAACAGGATAAAAAGAAAGAGGGGGATGTAGATGAGGCCAAGCAGGCTTCTGAGATAGAAGCGGTGAAGGCCGAGAATGCCGCCGGTGACCAGCGCCAGATAGCCGATCCACAGAGAATAGCCCTTCGGTTTGTCCGATTGAACGGTTCGCCTCGCCATCACCATGGCAACGATTGGAAACACGATGAGCCCGGCCCAGTAGAGCCAGTGCTGCAGGACGAAGGTCAGGCTCGGCATGATCGAGGATCCTGTAGACGCGTCACGGAATCTGGGACCGGGACCCGACGGAGCGCCGGATCCCTGATTGCGTTCAGCCGGTCAGAGATCGAGGTTCTGGCCTTCGATCAGTTCCGGAGAGACATAGCCAAGCGAGCCCGACATCATGTAGTCGAGCTGCGCCTTGAAGACGCGCGCCGCGTCCTTGTCCTTGTTGGCGTATTTGAACCAGATCGGGACGGCCACCTCCGTCATCAGCTCCACGTCGTCCTGGGTCAGACGCGTGACTTCCGTGCCGTCCGCCTCGAACTTGGCCCAGGCTTCCTGGTCCGCCTTCTGGATCTTTGCGTGATGTTCGATGGAATAGGACTTTGTCTCCATTTCAATGAATTGTTTCATTTCCGGAGAGAGCGCGTTCCAGGCGTCCATGCCGACGGTGATGTCCATGATGTCGACCGGCTGGTAAAGCGACATGAAGCCGGGCGGTCCCATGGAGATGTAGTCCGTCACCTGGCTGAAGCCGAGCGCATAGTTGACGGCCGGTCCGACATAGTCGGCCACATCAATCGTGCCCTTTTCCAGCGCCGGGAAGATTTCCGAGCCGGGGAGCACGGTCGTCTTCGCGCCGATGCCCTGGAACACTTCGGCGACCATGCCGCCCGGCACCCGCATCTTGCGGCCGCGGAAGTCGTCGATCGAGCGGATGGGCACCTTCGAGTGGATGATATTCGGCCCGTGATGAACCGGACCCACGAAATACATGCCCTGTCTGGCATAGAGGTCGCGGGCCATTTCGAGGCCGCCCAGACCGTAATAGAACACGTCGTATTCGTGCGGATTTCGCAGTCCCAGAGGATAAGAGGACAGGAACACCGCCGCAGGGATGATCCCTTGCGCGTAGATCGTGAACGGATTGACCGCCTGAAGTACACCGTTCTTGACGGCGTCGTACAACTGGAAATCGCCGACGACGTCATTGGCGCCAAACGGCTCGAAGGCGAGTTCTCCGCCGGTCTTCTCGACGATTGTTCCCGCCCAGTCCTTGAATACCTGAAGGCCGACGCCTCCGGGCCATGAGGTCTGGATCTTCCAGGTCGTGCCGTTGGCTTGCGCTGAAGCCACATGTGGCGCGGCGAGCGCGCCGGCCACGGTTGCGCCGCCCGCAAGGGCGCCTGTTTTCAGAAACGAACGCCGCGACAGGTCGCTTGTTGATTGCAGTTTCATGATTTTCCTCCCGTTGTTGCGGAGACGTCGAGGTCTCCGAACACGGGAAGTATAACTGGAATGTGAAAACACACAACATGACTGAACTGCAATCTCATTAAATGGGATTTTCAGTCGGGTTTTGCGGAATTCCGGGTATGAAAAGGGCGCCGGGATATTGTCCCGGCGCCTGATGTTTTCCGCAGTCTCGCGCAGGCTGCGTCAGTAATCCATGCCGCCGCCGGGCATTGCCGGGGCTGCGTTCTTCTTTGGCAGTTCGGCGACCATCGCCTCGGTCGTCACGAGAAGACCGGCCACGGACGCCGCATCTTCGAGAGCGGTGCGGACCACCTTCGCCGGGTCGATAATGCCGGCCTTGACCATGTCGGTGAACTGACCGGTCTTGGCGTCCCATCCTTCATTGTAGCCGTCGCGCTCCAGCACCTTGCCGACGATGACCGAGCCGTCGGAACCGGCGTTGATTGCGATCTGGCGGGCCGGCCACTGGATCGCGCGACGCACGATGTTGATGCCGACCTTCTGGTCGTCATTGTCGCCTTCGAGAGCCTCGAGCTTTGCGGCCGCGCGCAGCAGCGCGATACCGCCGCCCGGCAGGACGCCTTCCTCGACGGCCGCGCGGGTCGCATGCATGGCGTCGTCGACCCGGTCCTTCTTTTCCTTGACTTCGATCTCGGTGGCCCCGCCGACGCGGATCACGGCGACGCCGCCTGCGAGTTTCGCCAGGCGTTCCTGCAGTTTTTCGCGGTCGTAGTCGGAGGTGGTTTCCTCGATCTGGGCCTTGATCTGGTTGACCCGGCCTTCGATGTCGGCCTTTGCGCCGGCGCCGTCGACGATTGTGGTGTTTTCCTTCTCGATCGAGATCTTGCGGGCAGTCCCCAGCATATCGAGCGTGACGTTTTCAAGCTTGACGCCGAGGTCTTCGGACACGACCTGTCCGCCGGTCAGGATGGCGATATCCTGCAGCATGGCCTTGCGACGGTCGCCGAAGCCTGGCGCCTTGACAGCGGCGATCTTCAGTCCACCGCGCAGCTTGTTGACGACGAGAGTGGCGAGCGCTTCGCCTTCGACGTCTTCGGCGACGATGAGCAGAGGTTTGCCGGACTGGGCGACGGCTTCGAGGACCGGCAGCAGGGACTGCAGGTTCGACAGCTTCTTCTCGTGGATCAGGATATAGGGGTCTTCAAGTTCAGCCCGCATCTTCTCGGCGTTCGTGACGAAATAGGGCGAGAGATAGCCGCGGTCGAACTGCATGCCTTCGACGACGTCGAGTTCGGTTTCAGCGGTCTTTGCCTCCTCGACGGTGATAACGCCTTCATGACCGACCTTCTCCATGGCGGAGGCGATCATCTTGCCGATCTGGCTGTCGCCATTGGCGGAAATCGTGCCGACCTGCTCGATTTCGCTGTTGGAGGTGACCTTTCGGGCGTTGCCTTTCAGATCTGCGACGACGGTCTGAACGGCGAGGTCGATGCCGCGCTTCAGATCCATGGGGTTCATGCCTGCGGCGACCGCCTTGGCGCCTTCCTTCAGGATTGCCTGGGCGAGCAGGGTGGCGGTGGTGGTTCCGTCGCCCGCCTGGTCGTTCTGCCTGGATGCGACTTCGCGCACCATGCGCGCGCCCATGTTCTCGAACTTGTCTTCGAGCTCGATTTCCTTTGCAACGGTCACGCCGTCCTTGGTGATGCGCGGCGCGCCGAACGATTTTTCGATGACGACGTTTCGGCCTTTCGGGCCCAGCGTCACCTTTACGGCGTTGGCCAGCGTGTCGACGCCGCGAAGCATCTTTTCGCGTGCTTCCTGCGAGAATTTGACGTCTTTAGCACTCATTGTTCTGTTCCTCAGGCTGCTTTTTGCCGGGTTGCAGTTTCGAGAACGACGCCCATGATGTCGCTCTCCTTCATGATGAGAAGGTCTTCGCCATCAATGCGAATTTCCGTGCCGGACCATTTGCCAAACAGCACGATATCGCCGGGCTTTACGTCGAGGGCGACGACGTCGCCCTTTTCATTGCGGGCGCCGGGGCCTGTAGCCAGGATTTCGCCCTGGTGCGGTTTTTCCTTTGCGGTGTCGGGAATGATGATGCCGCCTGCGGTTTTCGCGTCCGCTTCGATACGCCGGACGACGACTCGGTCATGTAAGGGTCGGAACTTCATGAAGCTTCCTCCAAATGTCTGAAAATGTGCAAGAAACGCAGCCGTTGCGCGGCCTGCGTTCGCGTGATTTGGTGGATTTTTGAGACAAGTTCAAGAGGGCGCTAACTTTTTTTGGCACTCTTTGTGAAAGAGTGCCAGCGCGCATGGCAGCACTCCTGTGGCGAGGCTGCTATGATATTGAATTTGTTGAGGGAAAGCGGAGTCCTTCTTGACACATGAATGTTTGCTGTGGCGCAATGCGCTTATCGCCAACTCTTACGGAGATGATTCATGCAGGTCAGTGACGGATTCCAGAAGCAGATCGAGGGCTATGGTCTGACAACGGCGCAGATTTATTACCGCTTGCCCGATCACCTTTCGGTGGTCCAGGAGTTCATCTGGCAGGAGTACGATGTCTTCCCGAAGTTTCCGATTCTCAAGAAATTTCTGGCCTTCTGGGAAGAGGAGATCGAAGGGCCGCTTCATTCGGTCACCGTCGCACATCAGCGATTGATCAAACCATCGGAAATGCGCAATGTCGACGGGGAATACCTGATACACTGATTGGCTTGAAGAATGCAGGCCAGATCGAAAGGGCGCGTCGATGCTGCAGGCCTGTCTCAATGGCGGCTGGAAGAAAGACCACCATATCGCGGTTCCGCTGACGATTACCGAACTCGTTCGCGACGCGTCCAGCGTTCGCGCGGCGGGCGCGGACGAGCTTCATATTCACGTCCGCGCGTCCGACGGGGCGGAGACGCTTGAGCCCGACGCCGTCAGGCAGACGCTTGAAGCGGTCCGCGCCATTGTTCCGGACATGCCGATCGGCGTCGGCACGGGCGCTTGGATTGCGCCCGGAGGACGGGCTCGCCATGACGACATGCAAAACTGGACGGTGAAACCGAACTACGCCTCAGTTAATCTCAACGAAGAAGACGCGCCCGATGTGATTGCGTTGCTGACAGGCATGGGCGTGGGTATCGAAGCCGGCCTGTGGAGCACACAAGACGCCCGACGGTTTGTCGACGAGATCGATTTCGACACATGTCTGCGCGTGCTGGTCGAGATGCCGGATGTCGAAGGGGTCGAGGCAAAGACCGAGGCGGCCGCCGTCATCTCGATGTTGGAAAAGGCCGGCTGCAATCTTCCGGTTTTGCTTCCTGGCCAGGGACAGAGTGTCTGGCCATGTGTCGACATGGCATGGGAGAGGGGGCTGTCGACGCGGATCGGTTTCGAGGACACCTTTCTGTTGTCCGACGGATCGCTTGCTCCCGACAATGCTGCGCTTGTCGAAGCCGCAAAAGCGCTCAACTTCGTCTGAATACGGATTATCGTTGTGACCGCGGTTGAAATGATTGCCATCACGTAATAGTTAGAGTTACGTTATAATTTTCATTTTTCACGCGGATGTTTCAGCGAAACAGGGAGTTCACCCATGCTTTATGACGCCATCGTCGTTGGCGGCGGCTTTGCGGGCCAGTCAGCGGCGCTTCAGATCGCGCGGGCGCGCAGGAATGTCCTCGTCATCGATTCAGGGCTGCGCCGAAACCGGTTTGCGTCCCATGCCCACGGGTTCCTGAGCCGCGACGGGACGCCTCCGGGCGAGATCGCGGAAGTGGCGAAAACGCAGTTGCTCGCCTATCCGTATGTCGTGTGGGTTGAAGGGAACGCGGTTTCGGCGGGTGGCAAGCAAGACGGGTTTGAAATCCGTATGGAGGATGGTGAAAGGCATGTCGGTCGCCGCGTTGTGCTGGCGACCGGCGTAAGCGACGCATTGCCCGACGTGCCGGGGCTTGCCGAGCGCTGGGGCAGGGCGGTGTTCCACTGTCCCTATTGTCATGGTTACGAGCTCGAAAGTGGAACAATTGGAGTTCTTGCAAGCCATCCGATGTCGGTTCACCAGGCCGAGGTCGTCTCCGACTGGGGCAGCACGATCCTGTTTACGAACGGCGTCATCGATCCCGACGAGGACCAGATCGCGAGCCTTAAACGGCGCAACGTCGTGATCGAAACGACAGGGGTTTCTGAGATCGTCGGCGATGACGCCGATATCCGGCTTGAAGACGGCCGGGTGATCGAGCTCGCCGGTCTGTTCACCGTGCCGAAGACGCAGATGACGAGCACTGTCGCCGAAGAGCTCGGCTGCGCGATCGGGAAGGGCATGACCGGCCCGGTCATCACCGTCGACGAGATGAAGAAGACATCCGTCGACGGCGTCTTCGCCTGTGGCGACGCAGCCCGCATGGCGGGCTCGGTGGCGCTCGCCGTGGGCGACGGAGCGATGGCGGGCGCCGCCGCGCACCAGTCGCTGATCTTCGGTTGACCGGGATCAATGTCACTTCCGGATTGAAAGCGATACAAAGGTTCATGATCCAGACCAAGGGAGCAGACAATGGCAAAATCGAAAGAGACGATCGCAAATCTTCAAAAAGCGCTGGCGATGGAACTCACCGCAGCGCATCAGTATCAGCTGCATTCGCATGTTCTGGACGACTGGGGTCTTGACCTGCTTGCCGAGAAAATGCGCGGCGAGATGACCGAGGAACTCGGCCACTCAAACGACTATATGGAGCGGCTGTTTTTCCTCAAGGAATCGCCGGAGATGAAGTTCGACAAGACGCCGCAACGGGCCCAGTCGCTGAAAGATATGTTCGAGGCGGATCTTTCGGACGAGAAGGAAGCAATCGAATTCTACACGAAAGCCGCGAAAACCGCCTATGACGCCGGCGATGTGGGTTCGAGAGTGCTGTTCGAGAAGATCGTGCTTGACGAGGAAGGCCACATGGCTTGGCTCGAACTTCAGCTCGATCTTCTGGGGCGGCTTGGCGAAAAGACCTATATCGCGAAACACATGTCGCCTCCGTCAGCGGAAGAATGATCTCGGTTAAGTTCCGCATTTGATGTGCGTCAACGACATTATCGTTCATCATGTCATGCTCCTCTCGTGAGAAATCATGAGAGGAGTTTTTCGTCATGACCAAACGCAACAGGCTGACGCCGTGGTATATCGGACTGGCGGTGATACTCGCGGCGGTGGTTTTCGTGGGCTTCCGGATGTCGTCAAGCGGCTGCGCGCCCGTCGGCATCGAGATCGGCGTTCTGGTGATTGTGCCCGTGGTCTATCTCGTACTCATGTATCTGACGTTGACGAGCCAGGAGTAGGGGCGTCGCAATCCTCTCCGGCACCGGGGTGGGCAAGAACAGCCTGGCATGTCAAGAGTGACGGGGTGTCTGCCCGGCGAGGAAAGCGAATGACGAAGACCCTACTGTCGACACCGAGGTTCAATGTCATTGAAACACCACCGAGATCTGCAGATTATGAACGCGATTTCTTCATCGAGAAGCGGGACGGAGTTTCGATTGCGGTTCGGTTTGGTGAACGCGTGCTGATGCTGGAGATCAATCGGCCCGGACAATCCTCTCCATCGCTTGAGTTTCCAGGCGGCGGCGTTGACGTTGACGACGCGCCTGTTGTCGCCGCAGCCAGGGAGTTGCTTGAAGAGACGGGACTTGGCATCTCGGGCTTTACAGAGGTCGGACGCATCGCGCCCTTGCCCGGCTATGTCAGCGAACGGGTGACGCTTTTCATCGCTGAGGCTGATTCGGAATCTTCACATCGCATTGAGGCCTGTGTGGGGCATGAGGGGATCGTTGGTTCGTTCCTCGTCCCAATCGCAGAACTTTCATCGTTTTGCAGGCGCGGGCGGATCAGTTCCGCGGTTGACGCCTATTTCGCGATGTTACTCACGACATTGGATGGCAAAACGGCGCGGTAGGTTGCATCCTATTTGTTCTGGCTTTGTTGTTTCGGCGCGCGGTTCTCAAGGCGAGGTCCGGTGAAAATGAAGCTTGGACGGATGATGCCACCGAGGCCGATTTCGTTGATCTTGCTGTTGCGGACGACTTGGACTGCCAGAAGGTTCTCTCCATCGTAATCGACGCCATCGGTCAGATCGAAGACGAAGGGAACGCTGAAACCGTAGCCGGATGTCCCGACGAACTGACCGTTGATCCAGACCCGGGCTTCGTCCTCGACGCCTCCAATGAAAAGGCAAATCGGCTTGTCCCGCGCATGTTCAGGTAACGTGAAGTTGTAGCGATACCAGACTGCTGTGTTGCGCAGGCTACCGAGCCCCTGCGAATCCCATGTGCTGCTGATTGTCTTTGTCTTGATGACGTGATCATCGTTGATTTCAGGAGACTGAAAACGCATTTGATGCCCGACTTGTGCGGGATCGAAGATGGTCTTGACCTCATCAGGCAGCGCGACAAGCATCTCATAGTCGCCTGTGGAATATTTGACCGACTGATCGACGAACTGGAAGACGAACCTTTTCAGGTAAGCGGGGACTTCGTTGGAGACGACGTCTTCGTTGATGGCGTAGGTCGCGTCCCATAGGTCAATCATCCCGTCATAGAACGCTTTGGCCTTGATGAAATCGAAGTCGAGCGTGGCCTGATAATACTCCAGATACAATGTGAGGGCTTCGAGCGGTTCGCGGGCAAAACGGATGCGCTGCTTCTGATCGGGCGTTTGAGCTGAGTTGAGCGCCTCGTCGAAATCAGCGTGTGAGGCTTCGATGAAGTCGTCATCAAAAATGAGCGGGAATGCGTGATAGGAACCGGCCTCCATACCTGCTGATTGCTGATACTCGATAAGCCTCAGATTATAGCGTTCCATCGCCTCGGCTCCTTTGCCAAAGGCTGCTTCGCAATATTGTCGGAGAAGATCTCGCCAGTCCTGTGATGTGTCCCAGGCAAGGTTCATGAAGACGTAGTCCGAGGCACCAAGAACGCCCCACATTTTGGTGCCTTCGACATTGACGCCTTTGAAACCCTGAGCATGATAAAAAGGAAGTTCCTCGCCCCAGATCTTGACCTTGGAATAGGGCATCATGTTTTCGGCGAGGTTCCACGAGTAGCCGCGATAATAGAGCCTGTTGCCCTGTTTGCGGGCGAGATCTCCCCATTGCTCCACCACATCGCGATAGTAGGACTGCGTCTTGCTCTCAGGGTCGAGCAGGCTGTGGAACCTGCTGAAGTTGATCGGCGCAAAAATCGGAATCACATTGGGATGAGGGGTGTATCGGGCAGGATAATTTGCATGCGTCGAATATGAGTAGAAACCGACATGGGCGTTGGTGTACTCCTTGTGCACTTGTTCCAGAACACGATTTCCAAGCAAGACCAGTTCGTCGGTGCGATCGAGACTTCCGACAATCGGATCAAAACGCCCGGCGCTTGCCAGCATGGCGTCGACTGACTCCGAATAGCCTTCCCTGTCAGCCGGTCCTATCGGAAAAGCCGCAGCGGTATCTTTTGTCCACTCGCCAGCCGCGATCTTCTGGCGATATGTTTCCTTGATGTCCTCGACCATGAGTTCGATGACGCGCGGATGCGTCGATTCGATCTGGGGACCGCGGCGGATCATTTTTCCGTCGGCGCCTCTGACCAGGGCGTACATGGTGGGGTCTCTGTTAAATTCTTCCCTGTGTCGGTTGATGAACCTGTCCCACATGTGTCCGCCGGCAGACCCTTCAAGATCGGACCATGTCCCGCCGCGCTGGCGCAGACGCCATTTGGCGAAACGCGTTAGTTGCTCCTTGGTGCGATCCGGATATCCGCGGTACCACAAACGCCTGGAGGAGAAGTCCGGGGCGCTGGCGATATTCATATTCTCGACCCGGACAGTCTTTCGTTTCGGCACAATCTGACCGATTTCGCCGGGCATTACCCAGTCAACGCCCAGGTGTCGGAGCAGTTCGTAGAGGCCGTAAAGCACGGCGCGATCGGATTGACCGCCTATCAGGAGACGATTGTCAGCCTCCAACAGTCTGTAGCCTTCCCTGGACGGACTTGTCGCTGTCGGGGTTGCGCCAAGGCGGATTGCAGGTTCGCCCAAAACGATGCTGTTTTCCGGGGGCGTCTGACCTTCTTGCAGAACCAGGACTTCGAGCCGTGCGCCGGTCATCAGTTCGAGATGATCGTTGAGTTCCTTAACGGTCCATGCGCGATATTGTTGAGGCGTTTTCGGTTCATTCCAGACCGGGTCTTCCGGTTGTTCTTCAAGAGGACCCTGAATTGTGATGACTGCGGATGGCTCGCCTTTTTCAACGATCGTGAGTGCGAGGGCCGCGCCGATCAAACACATGTACGCGATAATGGAGGCGATTAACTGATATCGGAGTGGCGCCAATTGATTTGCCCTCTGGAACACTGGGAACCTCAGCACATTCGATTCCTTACAACTTTGTCGAATACTATGGCATTTTCGAGTAATGTCATCGCAGCCACGGCTATATTGGCGGTCTGCGATGAAAAAACCGAAATCTGCAATAATTCTTCTTTGGTGTCCTTTGGCAGCTGCGATGGCCGTTCTGCTCTTTGCGATTTGTGATTTTTCATGGCGAATGCGATCGACCGAAACACAGAAGATTGGACTTGGCGTTGTCTTTACCGGGCAATTCGTACGAGTTCGAGAAGGTCTCGCATTGCTCGATAGCGATCAGATTGATCGCCTGTTCGTTTCCGGGGTGAACCGGAAGGCGGGAATGACAATAATAAGCTTCGCAGATCAGTTTGGACTTAATGATCAACTCCGGATGGACTTGTCTGACGGCAGGCTTGTACTAAGCGCCGGCGCCCGCGACACCTTCGAAAATGCGTCCGAGACCAGATGCTGGCTGAGGAAGTATCCAAAGGAGACGTCGGTGCTTTTGATAACCTCGTCCGGACATATGCCGAGAGCATCACTCATGCTCGAGTTTGCGCTGAAGGGGCGTCGCGTCGAACGTTTGAGCATTTTAGAAGCTTCCGCTGGCCGAGGTGACTTCATGGGAGAGTTTGGCAAATACGTCATCACATACATGCTTGGTTGTTGGCGGCGAATACGCTGGGCAGATTTTGATGAATGCAACCAAAGTTTGACGTCATAGTTTTCGTCCATCGACGCCAAATTGTCTGAGAATCGCCAAGGACAGGGCCCCACTGCGTCGCTCGATCGTTAAGTGAACAATTGTGCCCAATACTATGGATCCCAGTATTGCGATTACGGCGCGCGAAACACCAGCATTTGGATCATTTACGATAAAGGCGACGCCAATGTTTTGATGAAGAAGATAGATTGAATAACTTGAAAGCCCGATCCATACGAGAACCGGATTCTTCAAGAACAAAATTATCTTCCTATTGTATAACAGCAGAGCAAAGATTATAAAAAATATGCTGATAATGACAATTTCGGCAATCCTGAAGAATATGAATGAGGCAATGATACAATAAGCAAGTCCCCCAAAATGCCATTTGGAAAATTTTGTTTCATACACAACAGAAAATATTATTCCGGCACAGAACAAATAAATATATTTTGGAAAGAACAGCTGATTGAATATTTGGTGTAATTTATTTAATTCCGAGTGAATAAGAAAAATGTGAATTATAGTCGTGGAGGCGCTCATAACCAAAAAGGCAATCCAGGATTTTTCTCGCCAAATGGCGAAAATTATCGATATCCAAAAGTAAAATCTGACCTCCACGAATAGCGACCAATAGGCATCGTCGATGTAGTTTATGTCCGGTGACAACCATGTCCAAAGAGGTGGTTTTGTAAGGGTCAAGGAAGGGATAAAATCAAGGAATTGTACGTTCTTAAGGGTTGTAAACGGATTATCGAGTGAAGCCATAACCATAAATGTCATGACCGAGCAAATCAGCATGGGGGGCCACAGACGCGTGAAACGTCTTACTGCAAAGACTATTATTGATTGGCGGCTTTGCAGCGAACTGAAGATGACAAAGCCAGAAATAATGAAAAACAGCTCTACGCCAAGATAGCCGAAACGCCAGATATGGGCATACTCATCGCCATACGGATAAAAGGTAAGCGGTGTTTTGACCCCACCTTTCCGGTAGGTTTGTGATCTGCGAGTCCGTTCGAGATGTATTTTCTCACGGAGTAGCTCCATGGATGATCACAGTGAGTTTCTCACAAGTTCGGATCTT